>JAIOAV010000005.1 GCA_019873665.1 Chloroflexota bacterium | reverse complement strand
CGTGCGCGCTGGCCAGGACAAAGGTGTCCAGGAGCACCGGCAGAAAGAGCGCGGCCACGGTCAGATCGTGTGCTGCCGCGAGCGGATAGCTGATCTCCAGCACGGGGATGGCGCGCACGAGCCCGCGGCGCTGCCAGTAGAACCGAAAGGTGAACACGCCCAGCGCCAGGAGCAACATCCAGAGAAAGGGCCAACCGCGCGGCCAGTTCAGCGCCGTCAGCTCATTGAAGAGGCGCAGCAGGTTGGCGACGCGGGACTGCTGCGGCAGCCACGGGCCCATCACCGCATCCTGGATGCGCATCTGCCGCCATAAAATTGGCAGCCACGGCAGAAAGCCCAGCACCACCGCCACGCTCGCCAGTACCCAGCCGCGCCAGCGCGCCAGAGAGCGCCGCTCCCAGAGCAACTGAAAGAGCACAGCAACGCTCAGCGCCGCCACCCACAGCACGCCCCAATAGTGCGTGTAGGCCGTCGCCAGCGCCGCCGCGGCATACAACAGCCAGTACGCCCACCGCCCGGTTTGCAGCGCCCGATGGAGCCAGAACAGTGCGAGCAGCCCCAGGAGCGGCAACAGCGAGTACATGCGCGTCGTGCGAGATGTCATGACATGCAGCGGCAAGATGGCGCCAATCGCCGCTGCCAACATGCCTACGCGTCGGCCATACAGCTCCCGCCCGGCCACATACAGGAGCGGGACTGTGGCGATGCCGCACAGCGCGGAAAAGAGGCGCACGCCAAACTCGCCCTGCCCCGCGATCTTGAGCCAAAAGTGCAGCAGGAAAAAGTAGAGGGGTGCATGCACATCCTGTGTGAGCACCTGGATGATGCCGCCGGGGAAGGCGGCGCGCGCCGTAAAGACCGCCTCCGCCTCGTCGCGCCAGAGGCCATAGGCGCCAAGCCGGTAAAGACGGAGCGCGGCAGCCAGCAACGTCAGGCCGACCACCATCGCGACCGTCCAGTCGCGGCGGCGCCCTTGGTCTCGCATCGCTTGATCCGACGCGGCGATCTCGTTCATCCTATCTGACCAGTTCGTAGACGACCAGCCTTTTCCCTTCACTGGTCATGGTATATACCAGACGTAGCTCCACTGGCGGCTGCTTGCCATCCTGCACGAGAAAGCCCAGTTGCGGGCGCAGGTTAGTCGTCTCCAGCTCATCGAGCACCCAGTAGCGGGCTCCCTTGACGCGAGCATAGTGCATGATCTCGTCGTACGTCGCGTTCGGCGTGGGCACCCAGCGAGCGTCGGCGTGAAAAGCGATCGCCGGATAGCGTGCCATGATGACCGTGTCTGGCGTTACCTCGTGTTGCAGCCAGAGGCCGATTGTCTTGTGCGCTGGCCGGTAGGAGCCGAGGCTCGTGCGTGCCCAGACGCGCGGCGTGACGGCAATGAAAAAGAGGAGGACAACCACCACCGGCAGCGCCCACAGTGCCGTGCGCCACCGCGCCGGTGGCTGCGCTTCCGCCTCTGGTGAGGGCGCAAACAGACTCCGCACCGTGCCCACCAGCCAGTCAGCAAACACGACCAAGCCCTGCGCCAGCCAGACCATCAGCAGCGGCAAGATCACTGCGATATAACGATCTACCACGACAAAGAGCAAGAAGCCTAGCGCCGGCCCGAGTGAGATGAGCAGCATTCCTTCCCGCGTGGTGCGCTGCTTGGACCAGGGGGCATGAAACCACGCCAGCGTCAGGAGCGGCACGAACAGCGGCAGGAACATGCCGGCGGAGAACAGGCCGTTCGCGAAGCGTTGCGCATTGCGATAGATCAGCCGCAAGAAATCGCGCGGGTGCGCCAGGATCCAGTCGGTCATGCTCATGGTGTAGCTCTCGCGCGAGAAAAAGATCACCTCCTCGCCGGTGCGGTCCAGCTCCCATGTCGCCTTGTCAAAACCAGCCACATCGCCAAAGGCGAGTGGGATGCCGGTGAGGAACGTCACACCCGCCTTCTCGCTCACCATCCACTCGCCTGTCTCGATTCGTACATAGACGGCATACGGCACGAAAAAGAACGCAAAGCCGATGATATATGCCACCAGAGCGAGAAGAGTATGCCGGGTGAAGAGGCGCTTCTGCAGCAGCCGCACCAGGAGCAGATAGGCGCCAAAGAGCAGCAGGTAGCCGCTCGCCTCTGGACGCGTGAGATAAGCGAGGCCGAGGAGGATGCCACCCAGTCCCCACGCCCATATCGCGTCGCGATCCAGAGCCACCAGCAAAGCATAGAGGCCACCATAGACCAGGAGATAATATAGCGGCTCCGTCATCGTGCCCCAGCGGGGAATGGCAGCGGTGAGCGCCGGATGGAGTGCTACCAGCAGTCCCGCCACCAACCCGGCACGCTGTCCATACATCCGCGCGGCGATGAGGTAGATCGGCACGACCAGCGCCGCGCCCAGGAGCACATACCAGATGCGGCTGGCGACATCGAGGTCCCCTGTCAAGAGGTAAAGCACGCCTGCCAGCAAGGGGTAGAGAGGAGTATGATGCACGTCGGGGTAGCCGGTAAAGCTATATCCCTGCCCGGTGAGCCAGTTGCGACCCAGCCAGAGATAGAACGGCTCATCGCCCCACACAACGCGATCTTGCAGCGCGATCGCAAATCGTACCGCCAGCGCGAGCAGCAATATGGCGATAACCGCCAGCAAGATGCGCCGCTGCGGATAGGATATCTCCTGCGAATCGGTCATGTCGCACCACCTCTCGCTTGTGTGTCGAAAACGGCCAGCGCAAACAGGATGTTGTCCGGCTGCACGAACTGGCAGGGCGCTTCTGTGGCAAGGAAGTCCATCAGTTCGGCCTTGGTGCGGGGGCGGCCGTGCGCTGCCACGCCGTCGTGATCGCCCAGTAGCGTCTCCAGCCCAAGCCAGGCGCGGAGCCGATACACGAGCCCATAAAGCCCGTGATGCTCCTCCTCTAGCGTCGGCTCAAAGACGATCACTCGCTCGCGCGCCTGCGCCAGGGTTCGTTGGAGCAGCTCGTGGTCGCGGCTGCCCAGATGATGCAGAAGGCGGGAGATGACGATGCACTCCACAGGCGGGTATGGCCCGCCGTCCAGGCAATCGCGCGCCAGCACGTTGATACCGCGTCGTTGCGCGTACGCGGCGAAGCGCGGATTCAGATCCCACCCCTCGTAGGCGCAGCCGGGCAGGAGATAGCGCGCCAGAGTGCCGGGGCCGCACCCCAGGTCTAGGACCCGGCGCCCGGCGCCGATGATCTCGGCAATGGTGCGAAAGATGGCATCGCTATCCCCGGGCAGGAGGCGCAGGCTCCACTCATAAAGTGCCGGATACCGATACCAGAGCGCGGGCATCAGTCTAGCCCTCTTTGCTTTCGCGCGCTTCCAGCTCTTCGATGCGCCGGCGCAGCAAGGCAATGTCCTGCGTAAGCACTTTGATCTGTTCGCTGAAACGGGAGATGCTGACCGAAAACTGGAAGAAGATAAAGAGAAAGATGATGATGGCCAGCATAAAGATCAACGCTGGCGCGTACTCGACGCCGATCAGCCAGGCGAGGGTGTCCAGCCAGTCGGCGATGAACGGTGCGATCACCAGCACTGCCGCGACAAAAAGCCAGAGGATGGCGTACTCCTCCTTCAGCTTGCGAGTGCGCACTAGGTTCATCACATACACCAGCACCGCGACGCCGAGGAGCGCGACAAAAATGCGCGCCCGCCACGTCATCGGCTCCAGCGCGTCGTCCATCAGGTATGGTGTCAGAAGGACCGAAGCATACATCATCTCGCATCTCCAGGGACTAGTTCGACCTGTCTGTATCATAGGACAACTCGAGGATATGTCAAGCGTGAGCCGCTTGGGTCGCCTGCCAGGCCGCAAGCGCGTCAGACAATGTGGATAAGGTAAAGCTCTGCAAGAGTCGTTCTAGCTTGGCAAGCGCGCTCCCGATGTTATAGTACGTCAGCCAGCGGGACAGCGGCGATATGCCCGACACGCGGGGTGTCTCTGCGTGCGTTTCCCATGGGTGCAGGTAGATAACAAAGGGCGCGCCGCTGGCATTGACTCTTTGCAGGAGTGTGCGGAGCACTGGCCATGGTGTGGCGCGTAGATAGAAACCGCCCGATACCGGCATCTTCCAGCCGCCGCAGCGCCAGGTGGACATCGGGAACTCCCACAGCTTGCCTTCCGGATCATGACGCGTTACATCCTGCGCGCCCAGCCGATAAGGCGTCGGGGGGCAATCGGCTACCCCGTACAGGTAGTTACGCACAGGAAAGATGCTTGAATCATACTCGTAGCCGAACTCGTGCAGGATAGGCACTGCCCAGCGGGTCTCGTTGTCCAGCGAAAAGGTCGGCGCGCGAAACCCCTTCACCGATACATCTGGGAGGAAGGAGATCGCCTTGGCGTAGCTGGCCAGCTCGGCACGCAGATCATCCGGCACCAGCGCGTTCAGCGGCCGGTGGGACATGCCATGGCAGCCGATCTCATGGCCTGCGGCTGCGATCTCGGCGACCAGGTCTGGCACGCGCGGGATCAGCTCACCTACGATGAAAAAAGTGGCACGCACACCACAACGGCGCAGCAGTGCCAGGATCGGCGCGGTCGCTGCGCGCACCTGTGACTCGAACTCGCCCGGCGTCACATGGCTGCGAATCAGCTCTGGATGATACCAATCCTCCACATCAATAGACAGGGCATTGAGCATCGTCGTAGGCTCCGTTCAGTCGGCCCGTCGCGCGCCGAGGTGCGTTCGCTGGCGCAGCAGCACGATGGCAATGGACAGGAACATCTTGATCACATAGTAGATCGGGCGCAGGCTGGCGTGCATACTCTGCCCGCTCAGGCGCTCGCGCATCGTTACCGGCACCTCTTGGAAACGAAAGCCGGCGAAATGGAGCACCATCAACAGGTCGGCGTCGGGAAAGTCGCTGGGATAGTGGTCGCGCGCGAGAAAGCGTACCGCCGCCGCGTTCAGCGCCTGAAAACCGGTAGTCGGGTCGGTGATGCGCTGCCCGGTCACCCGTGAGACCAGCGCTGCAAAAACCGCCATCCCTAGCCGACGTATCCTGGAGCTGCGGTATTCCATCCGCCCCAAGAAGCGCGATCCCAGCGCCACATCCGCCTCGCCACTCTCAACAACCTGCAAGAGCGCCCCGATGCCACTCGGGTCATGCTGCCCGTCGGCGTCCATCATAACCACCACATCATAGCCGTGCTCGACGGCGTACTTGAAACCGGTCTGGACCGCGCCGCCGTAGCCGAGATTACACGGCAGGCTGATCACCGTCGCGCCCAGCCGCGCCGCATATTCGGCAGTCCGATCGCGGGAGAGATCATCAATCACCAGGATGTCCATGCCGACAGCGAGTGGCCCGAGCTCTTCCAGGACGGGCACGATGTTGCGCTCTTCGTTGTGCGCGGGCATGATAATCAGCCGCTTGAGGGCGCGCCTTTGTGGTGCAGCATCGCCTGTAGCCATCGTCTTATCTTCCTTCGGGGGCTAGCTCTGATACGCCTCGTCGTTTCCAGTCGCCCAGCCGCAGGCTGATCACCGTCCTGGTATAGTCGGTGATCATGCGCACAAAGCGCGATTTGCTCTGCCCGTGGCGACGCAGCACGTAAAACACCGGCACTTCGAGCATGCTGTATCCCTCGCGCCATGCCAGAAAAAGGAGGCGCATGAACCACTCACCGTAGCCACGAAAGATATAGTCCAGATCCATCCGCATCAGCTTGTCGCGACGCATAGTGAAAAAGCCGCTTAGGTTGTCCTGCACCTGCGTGCGCAGAATCAGCCGCACAAAGATGTTATAGAGAAAGGAGAAATAGTAGCGGGTGTTGTCTTCCATGCCGCCACCCATGGTGAAACGGGAGCCGATGATGATGTCATAATATTCGAGAAACTTGACCATCTGCGGCAACATCTTGGGATCGTGGTTGAAATCGGTATCCATCACGGCGATCACCTCGCCGCTGGCATGGCGGATGCCATGTTTGATGGCGGTGCCAAGTCCCCTTTCTTGCGTCCGCACCAAGAGCCGGATATCGGGATTGGCCTTGGCGCGCTCCGCCACGATCTGCGCTGTGCCGTCCGGGCTGTTGTCGTCCACGACGACCAGCTCGTGCGGGATCTGCGCCAGATCAAGGTACTCCTCAATCGCCTCCATCAGGGGCACGATGTTGTTGGCTTCGTTATAGGTCGGCAAGATGACGGATACCCTCATCACTATACCCTCTTTTTCTCCGATGTCCTGTTCTACGACGTGTGGCGCAAGGCAGTGGCAGGTGCGGGCCACGCGCGGCTCCACCACAGGCCGCCACCGACGATCAACAGCGTCAGGCCGGTGATGGCATACCCCAGCCAGCTATACCACGGCTTCTCGTAACGAAAGACGAGCATGTGTCGCCCGGGCGGCACCGCCGCGCCCAGGAACGCATAGTTCACCCGCCAGACCGGCTGCGCCGCGCCATCCACTTCCGCGCGCCAGTTCGGATACCACGCCTCGCTCACCATGACGATAGCGGGCGCTGCTGTCTCCACTGTAACTTCGATCCGCTCCGGGTGAGGGCGCTGCCACGAGACGACTGGCGTCGGCATGGCGGCGTCAACCGGAGTAGTCCAGCCCCGATCGAGCACCTGCTGATGGGTAACCACTCTATCCGCCAGGGCGGACTGGACCTCCGCCTGCACCTTCTGGTCTCGCGCCCAGGGAGGGCGAACGATCAACGCTCCGAAATTCGCCAGCGTCGCCAGGTCATAGTCGTCCGCATAGTCGGAGCGCCCCGATACCAGGGCCACATCCCGCTGTGCCAGGATGGGCAGGATATCCAGCGCCCGGTACTCGGGATCGCCCAGATAGAACGCCGTATCATCATAGACGCGCACAAAGGGCTGTGGTTCGGGGTTCTCCCAGATCGTCAGGTGTGCCGACTTCCAGACGCGCTCCGTGTAGCCCGCGGCCAGGATGCGATCGAAAACTGGGTTTGAGCCGTTATCTTCGGGGCGGCTGAGCACATAACGTGTGCTGCCGAGCACCAACGCCGTCGGCACATCGCCCCAGCTCAGAAGCGCCCACACGTGCCGGGGCGCGCCATTGTCATAATATCCCCACAGGTGGCGTCCGCCGTCATATTGTAGCGCGTAGCTGCGCAGGTATGTGCCGCGATGCGTCGTCGTGAACTCAAAGCTGCGGTCGCCTTGCTCGCCGCCCTGCGCGCCCAGCCAGCGATAGGCCGCCAGCTCATCCGCGGCGAAATAGTCAGGCACGGTGGTCAGCGCCTTGGCCGCCGGCATATAGTCGGCGAATACCAGGACGAGCAGTGCACCGACCAACGCCACCGCCGGCAGCGAGCGAGGCCGCCAACGCAGTAACGTCTCGACGCCCCATGCCGCCAGAAGCGCTCCTGCCAACGCCACAAAAAGCTCCCCGCGAAAGGCAGAAAGCCGCCCTACAAACGGCAGGCGGGGGAACGGGTTCCAGGGGAGCCAGCCGCCCACTACAAAGAGGAGCGCCACCAACAGGAGCGCCAGCATCACCCGCGCCCGCGCGTCGCGGCGCAGCCACGACAGCCCCAGCAGCGCCAGCCCGGCGGCGATGACGCCGGGATACCAGGCGATGGACCAGAAAGCGCTGCCGATCACCGGCACGTGTTCTAGGGTCAGGTCGCCACCCCAGCGCCGGAGCACGGCACGCCACACCAGCGCCGGGGCCACCGCATAGTCGCGCAGCAGCTCGTAGCTCTGAAATGACTCTACCCCATGCTTGAGGTGAATGCCGACGTACTCTAGCTCCACCAGCGCTGGCAGCACGAAAAAGGCGGCCAGCCCCATCGCTATCAAGCCGGCTAGCGCCCAATACGCTACCCAGCGACGCCACGGGATCGCCCCTCGCGCACGCCACAGCCACATCCCCTCGCGCACTATCAGATACAGCCCCAGGAACGGCGCGGTCAGCAAGGTGTACTCGATGCTGACAATCGGCATCACGCCCAGGAGCAGCCCCAGGGACACGCCCTGCCCGGGGTGGATGTCGCTGCTGACCGTCCACTGGCGGCTGGACTCGTACGCCAGAAAGAGGAGCGGCAGCAGCGCCCACGCGACGGCGTGGATCCATGCCTCAGAAGCACCGTGCAGGTGAAAGGGAAAGAGCGCATAGATGACGCCGGCCACCAGCGCCGCGCCGCGGCAGCGCGTCAACGCGCGCGCCAGCTCATAGAACGTGATCCCCGAAATGACAAACGCCAGGACAAACGCTGCCTTGAAAATGCTATCCAGCGACCAGCCGGTGAGAATGGAGAGCGCGGCCATGCCATCGTAGAGCGGGTACGCCAGGAATCGGACATACGGGAAGCCAGCGAATTCGAATGTCACCCACTCGCCCAGCGGGCCACTTTGCAGCAGACGCTCCTTGGCCATCCAGATGATGCTCAGCTCCGGCACCATCTCCAGCCGTGGGCTGGCGATCCTGCCCGGCGCCAGCCAGCCGCGCAGCGCCAGCAGGACGATCAGCGTCAGCAGTACCCAGTCCGCCCAGCGCCGCCACCCGCGCGCAACATGGGCTTGTCCCGCGCTCAAGCCATCATGCTCCGCCGCAGACATCCTGGGCCTCAACTCGGCGCTTGACTCGAGACAAGGGGCAGCGCGTACACGTTCATCGGACGGCCAAACAGCTCAATGGTGTCTATCTTGGCAAAGCCCCATTTGGCATGAAAGGCGTTCGACAGGTCGTTTGTAACCTCGACCGTTGAGAGAAGCCGTTTGGCGCCTCGCCTTTGCGATTCCGCGACCAGCGCCTCGAACATGCGGCTGCCGATGCCATGGCGGCGCGCCTCTGTGGCGACGCCGATGAACAGGAATTCCGCGTCTCCTGGCGTGGCGTGCACCTTGGATGGGTAAAAGAGCGATTTGACCACTCGCCCCAGAAGAGAAGGTGTCTTCAGCAACCGGCGAGCTACCGGCCAGGCCAGGTGAATGCCCCGCTTCAGCAGCAGCTCCTTGTAGAGCGCGTGCGTGTCGCGCGTGCCGACAATGATGCCCAGGACACGCCCGCCATCCGTGGCCACAAAGGCATAGCCATGCACGGAATCGGCGAGCTGCGCATAGAACGCCGTCAAGAACTCGACGCCCAGCGATGTGAGAAAGGTGCCCGGTTGCCCCTCGATGTGCAGAAGTGCCGCCGCACGTGCATCTCCCCGCTCGATCTCGCGAATCTCCATGGTTGGGCCTCCCTCACCGGCGGTTCTGCCGGATCACGCGGCAGATGTACTCGATCTGCTCATGCGTCAGGCCGGGCGCGGAGGGGAGATTGATGCCCCGCTGGGAGAGCTGCGCGGCCACGGGAAAGCCGTGCGCTGCCTCCTGCGGCGTGATGCTATCCGCGTAGGGTGGCATGGTGTGGATGAGATAGAAGAAGGGACGGCTGTCGATCTCGTTGGCGCGCAGCACCTGCATTAGCTCGTCACGACTCATGCCGTATTCATCCTGCACCAGGATCGAATACATCCAGTAAACGTTCTCCGCCCAGGGCGCTTCTGGCGGCAGCGTGATGCCGGGCACATCTTGGAGCAATTCGTTATAGAGGGCGGCGTTTTGCCGCTTGCGCGCCAGGATGTCGTCAATCCGCTCCATCTGCGCGACGCCGATGGCCGCCTGTACGTTCGTCAGGCGGTAGTTGTAGCCGATCTCCGGATGCCAGTACCGCTTTTGCTTGGACATGCCGTGATCGCGGAGCTGCCGCGCCCGCTCATCCCATTCGACATTATCGGTCAAGACCATGCCACCTTCGCCGGTGGTGATGATCTTGTTGCCGTAAAAGCTAAAGGAGGAGAGATCGCCCAGCGAGCCAACTCGCTTGCCCTTGTAGCGAGCGCCATGCGCCTCGGCGGCGTCCTCCACGACAAAGAGGCTGTGCCGCTTGGCGATGCCCATGATCGGATCCATATCCGCGGGATGGCCGTAGAGGTGCACCGGGATGATCGCCTTGGTGCGGGGCGTGATCTTTTCCTCAAGCCGCGCCGGATCGAGGTTCCAGCTTGTCCATTCAGAGTCGGCAAAGACTGGCTTGGCACCGGTATAGACGACAGCGTTGGCGGTGGCGATAAAGGTGAGGCTCGGCACGATCACTTCGTCTCCAGGGCCGATCCCCAGGACAGCCAGCGCGAGGTGGATGGCGGTTGTGCCGTTGCTCGTGGCGATGCCGTACTTGCTGCCGCAAAACTGGCTGAACTTTTCCTCGAATTCGCGCACATACTTGCCCAGGGAAGAGATCCAGCCGGTGGTGATGCACTCGGTTACATAAGCCAGCTCATGCCCGTTGAGGGAGACGTCGGCTACCGGTATCATGGTATCCTCTCTTTGCATAGGGTGGGCAGGTGGGGGCTAACCCCTGCTGTACTTGAGTCGCAGCCTGATGACCGAGGTGAACGCCTCGGTGATCTCGCGCAGATTGGTGTTCGAGCTGCCACGGCGGCGATTGACGAAGACGATCGGGATCTCGACAAAGCGGATGCCACGGCAGTGCAACTGGTATGCCATCTCGCTCAGCACGATATAGCCGTGCGCCTCAATGCGATCGAAATCCACCACCTCCAGGGCACGCCGCGTATAGCAGCGATAGCCGTTCGTATAATCGCAGATCGGCACGCCCAGCAGAAAGCGCGCAAAGGCGTTCGAGATGCGGCTGAACACGTGGCGTTGCACGCCCCAGTTGATGATCTTGCTGCCCGGCAGATAGCGCGAGCCGATAGCCACATCAGGCAATGTCGCGGCGTCGCTCGCGGAGAGCGCGCCGATCAGCCGCAGGATGTCGCGCGGGTCGTGCGAAAAGTCGGCATCCATCTCCAGCACATACGCCACATCCGGGTCCTGCAAGGCGCGGCGAAAGCCGGCGATGCACGCCGATCCGCGCCCGCCCTTGCCTTGGCGGTGGATGACATCCACTGTGTCGTACTTGGCCGCCAGCGCATCGGCGATCTCGCCGGTCCCATCAGGCGAATTGTCATCCACAATGATGACCCGCAGATCGTCTGACAGAACCGTAATCGCATCCACCAGCGCGCCCAGGTTTTCGCGCTCGTTATACGTCGGTATGACCACCGTAGACTTCATACACGCTCCTTTGCGGCCACGGATTTGGGCAAACCCGCGAGGATCTCGCCGAACGTCTCGGCCACGTACGCCAGGTCCTCTTCGCGCAAGTATTGGTGGCAGCCAAGATAGAAGGCGTGGCGTCCCAAATACTCAGCGTGCGGCAGCCGTCCTTCGTATTGCGCCTTCAGGTGCCCATAGGCGGGCTGTTGCGTGGGGATGCAGCCAAAGAGAGGCCGCGTTTCGATCCCTCTTTCCTCAAGCCTGTGCCGCAGTTCCTTGCGCGAGATCAGATCCGGCCGACGGATCACCAGCGGATAAGCGAGATAGCTCACGTCATCCGAATAGGGCGGCAATTGCAGGATATCGGCGTATGGCGCGAGGTATTCATTCAGCAAGCGCACATGCTTTTGCCGCTGCGAGATGATCCAGGCGGCGCGGTCCAGTTGTGTCAGGCCCAACCCCGCCTGGAATTCCATCGTCTTGAAGTTATAGCCAATCATCTCATGCGTAAAGCGCGGGTCATAGTCCTCGTCACTGTCGTTGGCGTTCAGGCGCGGGCAGCGTCCTTCGTGCCGCAAGCAGATGGGACAGTCGCACTCGCGCCCCTGCGCCTTTAGCTTGCGCGCCAGGCGGTCGATCTCGGCGTCGTTGCTCGTCAGCGCGCCCATCTCTCCCGCCTGAATGTTGTGCGCGATGTAGAACGAGAAGGCGCCAAAGAGCCCCATGGACGCGGTAACGTGCCCATCGTATCGTGTGCCGTGCGCCTGTGCCGAATCCTCGGCAACAGCGATGCCGTAGCGTCGCCCGATCTCCAGGATCGCGCTCATGTCCGCCGGGTAACCCATCAGGTGTACCGGCAGGATCAGAGCATAGTTCTCCGGATCGGACGCCTCGCTCAGGTGCGCCGCGATGCTGTCCGGCGTAATGACAAAGGTATGTGGGTCCACATCCACATAGACTGGCTCCCAGCCCACCACGCTGATGGCGCTGCTGGTGGCGATAAAGGTGAGCGGCGTCGTCAACACCTTGCGGCCATTCCCCCAGCCGTGCCGATGTTTGAGCGCCGCCAGCCCCAGGATCAGCGCGGCAGTGCCGGAGCTGGCGGTGGTGCAATGCGCCGTGCCCACATAGGCAGCCCACCGCCGTTCGAATTCGCGCACGCGCGCGCCTTCGGAAAGGCGGCCGGAATCGAGAATCTCGTTGATCGCCTTCTTCTCTTTAGGCCCAAGCTGGAAATCTCCCACTCGGACGCGCAAAGGTGGCATGAGTATCCTTCCCTCAGATCGTTATCTGATCAGAGTGTCTTGTGGCGAATGCAAAGGATGCCTGAAACGGCCAGCGTGACCAAAGCTAGCCACGACAGCTCTGCATAACGCGGGTACGACATGTGCACGGTATAGTCGCCATCGGCGGGCGCGACGAACGCCATCTGTCCCCCTTTTTCCCGCAGCGCCAGCGGTTGGCCGTCATAGGTTGCACGCCATGCTGGAAAGTAGTTCATGCGTAGCGTAACCAGTTCGCCGCGGCGCATTCCTTGCAGATGCACCTCCTGGCTCAAGTAACCGTGCGAGACGATCTCGCCGCGCCCTGTGGCCGCGATGACATCACCCGGCTGGGCGTCGGCGTACTCGTAGATCGCCCAGCTGCCATCCGTCCATAGCAGGCGAAACGCCGCATCTGAGCCAAAATAGCGCTTGGCGATGTCGCTCCACAGCACCAGATGCCGCAATCCCCATTGTTCTAGGAAGGCCTTGACCTCTTCGCGAGGCCAATCGTGCAGCAGCCGCCCGCGAAAGGCCCCCGATGTGAAGAAGTTGCGCCGGTAGACACTGTGGTGGTAGCCCTCCTGATTGTTTGCCATGTAGCTCTTGCTCGTCTCAAAGGGAAAGAGCGACTCCGGATGCAGCGACGCCTCCTGCGCTTGTGTCGAGCCCTCGCCCTCGGTGGCGAGGTCATAGCCGCCGATGCTTTCCAGTAAGACGAGCCTGCTGTCCAGCGCCTCGATCTGGTCCAGTAGGGGAGCATTGTATGCGTGCAGGCTGGGCACGTGCGGCAGCGGCTGCGTCAGTCGCGACGGGAGCGTCGCGATGAGCAGGGCGGCCACAACGAACAACGGCGCAGGGTGAAACCGCGGCTCGCGCGTGAGCCATACAGCATATATCAACGCCAGCAGCGGCGGCAGGACAAAGCGGATGCGACTGACGAACATGTCCACACTGGGCGAAACGACCAGCGTGGCCAACATCACCGCGGTCGCCGCCAAGACCACCTTGAGCGCGGCGCGTCCTGCCTGCGCCGTGGCCGCGGCTCTGGATCGTCGCCACTCCTCCCAGCCCACCGCTGCCAGGATCGGCAGCGACACGATGAACAGCCCCTGGTAGCGCACTGGCTTGCCCAGCAGCCAGAGGCGTGGGTCCAGCACTCGTGGCAGTGCCTCGGTGCTTTGCGTGACGATCTCGGAGACCGTGTAATGCACCGGCGCATAGATCTCATCGCTCTGGATGAAATAGCCGGGATAGCGCAGGAACGCATAGGTGTAGGTCAGCGTGATGAAAAAGGTGGCCACCGTCACGAACGCCATGCGCGGCACCATCTGCCGCCGCCAATGCCAGAGAAACTCGATCCCCAGCAGTAGGAGGGCATAGGCAAAGAAACCGCCCGCGGCATAGATGGTCAGCGACAGGTTGACGATCAGAAAGAAGCTGGCGAAGGGCCGACCTTCGCGCATCAGGGCGAATAGGATCAGGCTGAGCAGCAGCAGGTTCAGGCCAATGAACGAGTTGACCATACCCCAGTATAGCAGGTTGTCAAAGAAGCCAAAGACGGTCAGCAGGCCCACCCACAGCGCCGCTGATGTGGTGCGCGGCTGGCGCCAGTGCAGGTGCGCATACCATGCCACCAGGAAGGGAAAAGCGACGTAGAATGCCAGGATCATCAGGTGGAACGCCACGCGTGGGCCAAGCGGCAAGAAAGGCAGCATGAAAAAGATCTCATTGTGGCTGACATCGGACACCGTGTAGTAGCCACCCATCAGCCGCGGGTCCCAGCCAAAGATGGCGCCTTCCTTGAGCAACTCCCATCCCTTGAGCGTTACGGTGTAGATGGTGGGATAGTCGTCAAAGAGGATCAGTTCATCCCACTTGGCGAGCGGGAACTTGATCAAGAAGGTGAGCACTGCCAACGCCGCGACGCCTGGGATTGCCACCCTGGGGCGCAGGAGCACGTCCACAAGCCGCCGAAAGCGTGTGAACGGATGCCACGCCTCCCGCGCCAGGAGCGTCAACAGCGCGACGATGACCGGCAATACCAACGGCAGGTAGCCATGAGAAGCCAGCCAGACGAGGGCGCTCGTGCCGACGACGCTGGCGGTGCGGGCGTTCAGCTTGGGCCAGGCTAACGCTCGCCACGAGAGCACGGCGCTATCGTTGTCCCACATGACCCAGAGGAGCGTGAACAGGATCGTCAGGCCGACGGCCAGCCCGTCGCGGAAGAGGGAGATCGCCTTGGCCTGATATGCGCCGAGATCGTGGAGATGGCGATGTCGCAGCAAGGTGGTCCAGAGGGAAGCATCGCTCTGGTATACGCGTGCCACCAGCGCCTCAATGGCCGTCGGCCCTGCGAGATAGGCAAAGAGCGCTATCGCCAGCAGGGCGACAACCGCCATCGCAAAGAGCCGATTCTTGTCCCAAGCCCCGGACGTCCTCAAAACACTCCCCTGTCCACGAGTTCTGCGAGGGGGCAGCCACTCGCCTTGGTATCGCGGTCCAGCGCGATATTGTAGCCGATGATGCGGAAAAGTGCAAGCTGAACGCCCCGGTACGTCCAAGACTCCTCCAGCCGATACGCAGCAGATTGCTGCAGGTGCTCTTGGAAGGCGTCATTGTTAGTGTGGCTGATGACGAGCCAGAGGCGCTGATGCCCACTCGCCAGCGCGGCAGCGCGCGCGGCGATCTCACCCGCGTCACGCAGCCCGCCACTGACGCCAACCACGGGCCATGCGCCGCGATAGTAGTATCTGAACACCGCCTGTGCGTCCTCGTCAATCACGCAGATAGCATCCCCCTCTTGCGCCTGCTGCATGATCTGCCGCGCCACATCGCGCCACGCCTCTTTCTGTGGTGTGGCATAGCTATAGGCCAGAGGAAAGGCGGTAACGAGCAGCAACAACACCAGTGTCCCCCAACGTGCGGCTTTGGGGCGCAGGGAGACCATGCCGTGCGCGACGAGCGCCAGATAGGGCGGCAAGAAGAGGAGCAGATAGCGCAGCAGGTAGCCCGCCTTCCATTGCGAGAGGACCCAGATCGCCAGGATCGGCACGCAGAGATAGACCAGGAAAAAGGCGCGTGATGGGTCGAAGCGCACCGTGTACGCAATGGCTTCACGCCGCCAGCGGAGGCGGCCGATCCCTGTCAGGAGCACCACGACAAAGAGCACAAAAGCTGCCCACTGCAGCCGCACTAAATGCGGCCACTGGTCGCCAAAGCTAAAGGCCCGCAGAGTATCCACGAGCGCATAGATGGAGGGGCGACCGTACTTGCCTGCCACCCAGTCCCACGTCCCCTGCATGAGCTGGATGATCAGGAGGCGTGCGCCCGGCAGAAAGAGGAGCGCGATGCCCGCCTGCGCGAGCAGCCACTCGCGCAGCGTCTTCACCGCATGGCGACGCGCGCTGCCGTCCGTTCGTGCCGTGACATGGCCGCAGATCAGCAGGTAGCCGAGGTAGATGCCGTGAAAGACGAGAAGGAACAACGCATAGTAAAAGGTATGCAACGCCGCGACGGAGATGATCACATAGATGGCCCATCGCCACAGCCGTGGCCGGTGCGTGGCCTGCCAGAAGGCCCAGCTCGCGCCCAGCCCCAGCAGCACCGCCAGCGCGTACATCCGCGCCTCCTGCGAATACCAGACGTGCAGTGGCGAGACTGCCAACAGGAGCGCCGCCAGGTGTGCCGTGCGCCGCCCCAGCGTGACTCGTGCCAGTTGGAAGAGGAGCGGTAACGAGAGGATGCCAGAGATGGCCGAAAAGAGCCGCAACCAGAACTCGCTGTTCCCCGCCTCGGTCCAGAAGCTCATGAGCAGATAGTAGAAGGGAAAGGGCAATGTCCAGAGGGCATGACGCAGCTCTTGGCCCTCGAGCTGCGAGATCAGCGCGGTCCATCCCTCGTCGAACCAGAGGCTTTCCGCGCCCAACTGGTACAGGCGTAGCCAAGCGGCCAGCAGGATGATGCCTGCCAGCAGCCACAGGTCGCGCCTGCGCACCCTACGGTCTGTCACGCCTCACCTCGCTGCGCCAAGGGCATAGAGGCTGATAAGGCCGATGCCGGGCATCTCGCGGCGCACCAACAGGTTATGTCGGTCGTCCAGGTAGGTCTGCAAGATGCCCTCCGGGTCGCTGTAGTGCTTGGGCGTCCAGATCAGCCAAAGGCGCGTGCGGCCGGTCACTACCGGCTGCAACAGCGCGCCAAGGTCATCATGCGCGGCGATCGAGATCGGCCAATCATGATATGCGGTCACGCGGCCATCTGCATAGTATTCGAATGGCTTGTAGTTCCACACCGGCTCGCAGAGCACCACGTCGCCCGGCTGCGCTGCCGCGGCGATCCACGCGGCCAGCCCGCGCCAGTCATCCTTCTGTAGCTGCGATGCCGCCAATCCAACGCCCACCAGCGAAACCGCCATCAGCCCGGCCAGCATGAGCAGGCGCACTCCCTTCCAGGGAAGCTGTGCCACACCACATCCCAGCAAAAGCAGGTAGGGCGGCAGGAAAGGGAGCAGATAGCGTCCGGCGTACATGGGCTTGACCTGCGAGACCGCCCATATCGCCAGCAGGGGCACAACGAGATACGCTGCCGCGTAGAGGAGTGGCGACCAAGCCGCTTTGGCCTTGCGTCGCCACCGCGCGACCAGAGCAATAAAAGGCCATGCCGCCGCCAGGCCAAAGAGGAGATAGCCGCCGCGCCGCAGCCAGAGCGGATACCACTGCCGCGCGCTGCCCACGCTGTAATCTATCCATGTCTCCACCAGCACGCGCGGGCTGGGGTGACCGATGGCCTTTTCCACCCAGCCACCTCCCCCCTGCGCCACCTGATTCAGCAATACCGGCAGCCAGGGAAGAAAGAGGAGCGCAATGACTACATCCGCCAGGAGCCAGGCACACGCCAATCGTCTTCGCTCGCGCGACCGGAGCCAGCAGAAGGCGACGAACAGGTTCTGGAACAGGAGCACAAAGATCGCGTGATAGTGCGTATAAAGGCCGAGCGCCATGCAAAGCGCATACGCCAGCCACTGCCACCAGCGGTCGCGTTGCAGCGCCCGCCAGAGCCAGTACGTCCCGGCCAGCGTCCAGAGCGTGACTAATATGTACATGCGCACTTCCTGCGCATACCAGATGTGCAGTGGCGAGACGGCGAGGAGCAGGGCGCTGGCTGCACCGGCCTCGCTGCCAAAGAGGCGTGCGCCCAGTCGGTAGATGAGGGCGATAGAGATCACGCCGACAAAGGCGGAGAATGCCCGCGCCATGAACTCGCCCTCACCCAAGCGCAGCCAGAGGTGGAGCAATGCATAGTATACCGGTGGGTGGATGTCCTGCGCCGTGGTGTGGATCAGTGTCGGGATGTCGGAGCGCGCCAGCAGGATGCTGGTAACCTCATCCAGCCAGAGGCTTTCCGCATCCAGCCGCCAGAAGCGTAGGCCGGCGCCCAAAAGGAGCGCCAGCAGGAGCATGAGGAACAGCGGGCGGCTGAGCGCATCGCGCTGACAGGAGGGCGCACAGGTGTGCATGCGACCGCCCCATTCGCCTAGGAGTCGGCAGGGGTGACGGGCCTATTCCCTTGCGAAGTAAAGAGAGTAGGACGCCACCAGCTCCACTCGACGCAATTGTTACAGGGAACCACATCCGCCAGTTCGTTGCGCACATGGCGGCGGCGTAGCTCGGCCATCGCGTCACCGCGCCAGGCGCGCATCACCCCATTGGCCACATTGCCGAGAGGGCCGACAGCGTCAAAGTCGCGATCACAGCGTACCAACGTGCCATCCCAGTAGATATGTACATGATACCAGAGGTTCGGGCAGGGGAAACGCTGGCCGGGCGTGGCATTCTCCGCCGCGCGCAGCTCGCTGATCTCCTCGATCTGATCGCCCCACGAGTCGAACGCCTTGATGTTGACGCGGTCCACGCCCGGGATGCTCCACTGCCGGCGAAACTCCTCGATCTCGGCGGCCGTCGGGCCGATCTCGATGAGCTGGAGCTTGGCGATAGGTGTAGGCCCTGAAAAGGCGTTCTTGGCCTCCAGGAAACCTAGGATGTTGGCCTTGGTCTCCTCAAAGTCGGCGCGGCGACGCACACGCTCGTATGTCTCGCGCTTGACGCCATCCAGGCAGAGATAGATAGTCCCCAGCCCCACCTCGATCAGCGCCCGGCTCGTCGCCTTGTCCAGCAGCGTGGCATTGGTGGAAATCTCGCTGTGCACACCCTTGTCGCGGCAGTAAGCAACCATGTCAATGAGCCGGGGATGCAAGAGAGGCTCACCCCAGATGTGCAGCGTCGTCGCCCTGATGTGTGGGGCCATCTCGTCCACAATCGCCTGGAAGAGTGCGAAATCCATATACCCTTTCTTGCGCTTGGCTAGCTGCAACCCAGTAGGGCACATGATACACGAGAGATTGCAGACATTGGTGGACTCCAGATACATGCGATCCGGATGGGTCGGTGGCCGGGTGTTGCCGGTGCGATAGAAGAACCACTTGGCGGCAGCGGCCGCTTGTCGCCGCCAGAGACGGCCCCGCCGGCGGATACGCTCTACGACCATGAATGGACGCCCCCTTGTCGCAGTTTCTGTCCTGCCCGATAGATGCCACGGTTGACCAGCCACCGGCCGGCATTGCGCACCCATGGCAGACCGGAGAGTCGCCAGATCCATTCGCCCCACGGGCGGCCAAAGTGGCGCACATACTTGCGCTTGCGCTTGGCCTCCCAAAAGCGCGCTTGCGCCTCTTTGGCCAGATGTGCCAGCCGCTGGTCCGAGACCTCGGAGACGTTCAAGAACGGGGCAATCTCCTCGGTATAACTGTTATAGTAGTAGGCCTGCGCGAAGTTCGCGTTGAACTCGGTCCCCGGCCGCCTCTTGCACAGCTCATTCCACAGGCGTGTGCCCGGGAAGGGAGTAGTGAGGCTGAACATTGCTTCGTCCAGCTCCAGCTCAGCGGCAAACTGGATGGTCTGCTCCATCGTCTCTTCCGTATCGCCGGGCAGGCCGAGCATGAAATATCCCTTGGCCAGAATGCCGGCCTCTGCAGTCCAGCGGATGGCGTCGCGCACCTGTGACAGCGTGATCTCCTTGCCGACGCCATCGAGGATCTGCTGGTTGCCCGACTCGATGCCATAGTGGATCTCGCGACAGCCCGCCTTGTACATCTGCGCCAGGATCTCCGGGTTCACCTTGTCCACCCGATCCAGACACTGCCAGCGAATGTCCAACTGCTCGTCAATCAGTCGCTGTGTCAGCTCGCGCAGACGGCGCTCGTTGACGGCGAAAAGGTCGTCAATGAAGTAAAAGTTGCGAATGTGATAGGTGGCGATAACCTCGCGTATCTCGGCCAGGATATTGTCCACGCTGCGCTGGCGGTACGTGCGTCCCACGATCCCCTTGAAGCAGTAACTGCAATTGTAGGGGCAGCCACGGCTGGAGAGGATGGTGATCATGGGCTGGCCATCCGATGTATACAACGGATAGCGGGAAAGGGCAAAGAGATGTCGCGCCGGGAAGGGCAGGCCATCCAGATCTCGGATGAGAGGCCGTTCCGGCGTGCTGACGATCTCGTCCCCGTCGCGGAAGTAGATGCCGCGAATCCCACGCAACGTTGCTGTGGTGGGACGCGGCCCCTCGGCCGCGATGGCCTGCACGAGTTCGGCGAGCGTCAATTCGCCCTCACCAAAGACGAGGTAGTCAAAGCATTCCTCGCGAATGACAGGCTGTGGCAGCACGGTGGCATGCGGGCCACCAATGACGATCGGCGCGCCGGTCTGCGCCTTGAGCGCACGCGCTGTGGCGAGGGCGCTCTCATAGTTGGTGCTCATGGCTGTGAGGCCGATCAGGTCCGGCCGGGCGGCAACGATGACCGCGATGTCATCCGCTAGCGGCGTGTTCGGCTCCAGACCAAGATCGAAGACTGTAACGCGATGTCCGTCACGTTCCAGATACGCGGCCAGGTACCCCAGACCCAAAGGGGGATAGCTGTTGACCATTTTGTTCCATTTGGGAGAGATGAGACAGACGTGCATGTCGTGAGGCCCTTCTGGCACTGCAAGGCAGGCACAGCCCTTGCGGCCATGCCTGCCTTAGTAGCCGTAATGTATCTCTTTGGGAAATGCTCATGCCACGTTGGCGGGGGGCTGGTCGGATCGTCGCTTGTCGCGGCGCTGACGATCACCGACAGGTTTCGGGAGGATGCAGGGGCAAAAAGAGCTGTCGCTGTCGCTCGCTGATCGCGTGTTGCTGACGCCAGAAGCCACAGGCGGTGTGTCCAATGACACGTGACGAGCTGCTCTCATCAGCCTGACGCAAGTTCATTGCCGACAGGGGGGAATGCCGGCAAGGGGACCCGCCAACTCCGAGATGCCACTCGCTCACTTGTACTGGCAATTCGCCTCTAGGAGGATCTGACGCACCCGCTCATGGCTGATGCTATCCACGATCTGGCGCTTTTCCGCCTGTTCGGCCAACCGATGCAGCGTCCACCGCGTGAAAGGAAGCCCCAGATCACGCGGCCGCGTTTCCGCCAACTGAATGATCTGACGTCTCTGCTCCGCGGTGAAGCGCGGCTTGGGACCACCGGATCGTTTGGTGACAAGGCCTTTCAGCCCTTCCTCGTTAAAGCGGTGGATCCACTTGCGCAAGTTGGCCGGATGGGCAAAGAGCTGCGGCCCGATTTCCGGAATGCGGTAACCTTCTTTCGACAAAAGGATGAGCTGTGCTCGATGTCTCAGCTCACCGTCATCGCTCATCGCCCACTCGCGCAATTCGGCTTCCTCCTCTTCCGTCAACTCCCGCACATACAGAACCATGCCACTCCCCCCTCACAGCCGAAGCAACCGCTGCTCGTTGAAATGAAACGTATAGGAGATGTAAGTTGAGATCATTATACGGCGGGAGTGTGAACATTCGATGAAAAGAAGGAGCCTGCAAGATGAACAAATTTTCATATAAGGCGGCTTTTCAACTAATTATATGTATTTTTTTTCAAATTCTATCATAATGAAATCTTCTGGCGGGTTATCTCTCCTCCGAATGGCGGCGCTCGCTGGGAAGGGTCGTAAAGTCCAGCGAAAGCTCCTCCTCCTGCGATAGCTTTTTGGGCAAGATGAAGAAAAAGGTGCTTCCCTCTCCCTGCTTGCTCTCTGCCCAGATGCGGCCGTGATGGTGTTCCACGATGTGCTTGCAGATGGTCAGGCCGAGGCCCGTACCGCGGTAGGGACGGGTCGAGCCGCCGTCCACCTGGTAGAAGCGATCGAAAATCTTCTCTAGCTGATCCGGTGGGATGCCGATGCCCGTATCATGCACCCACACTTGCACCTCTTCGCCCAGGTCGCGCCCGTCAATCGTTACCGTGCCGCCTGCCGCGGTGAATTTGATGGCGTTGTCTACAAGGTTGGTCAATACCTGTTCCAGGCGCATTTCATCCGCTTCGATGACCGGGAATGTTGCTGGCAGCTTCATCTGGAGCGTCAACCCGCCGTCATCGGCCAGTGGTTCCAGCTTTTCCACCACGCGGCTGGCAAGATCGGGCAGCGAGACTTCTTCCAACCGCAGCTTGACTTGGCCCGACTCCAAGCGGGAGAACTCTAGCAGATCATTGATCATCGTCTGTAACTGTCCTGTTTGCTGTTTGACCGTCGTCAGGAAATCGCGCTGCACGTCTGTTACATCGCCCGTCTTGCCCATCAGGATGATATCAACGAATCCCTTGATGGAATGCAGTGGTGTCTTTAGCTCGTGCGACACCACTGACAGGAAATTGGACTTCATCCGTTCTAGCTCTTTCTGACTTGTGATGTCGCGCAATACCACAACGATGCCGCGCGGATGTCCCTCAGCGCTGGCCATCGCCGCAGCCAGGCCCTGGTAGATCATGCTACGCTTGCCATCCTGCGTGTTGCTGACCTCGATCTCTTTGATCACAGCGCGATCTTGGCTCTCCAGAGTCTCGTGCAGCAGTGTGATCAGCGCTTCGTTTTGCACCAGGTCTGGCAGATACGTGCCTGTTGGCACATCCCGGCTCAGGCGAAAGATGCGCGCGGCCACGGGGTTCATCAGCAAGAGGTTCATCTGGGGATCGGTAACGATGACGCCGTCGCCGATGCCGCGCAGGATTGCCTCGAGCTCAGTGCTCTTTTCCCAGACATTCTGGTAGAGCTGGGCATTTTCGATGGCGGTTGCGGCAAAATAGGAAAAGCTGGTGATGAGCTGGAATTCCTTCTCTCCGAAGCGAAAATCGGGGCGCGCATCTGCTAGGTAGAGTGTGCCGATGATGCGATCCTTGGCTAGAAGCGGGCAGACGAGATAGGAGGTGATCTGCCACATACTAGCCAGGCGTCTTTGCGCCTCATTCGCACTGGCATCGGCCTGTTCCACTACCGCGGCCTGCCGCTGCTGGATCGCTTGGGCTGTCGCCGGGTCGTCGCTCAGGGGGATTCGATAGTTGCGGAACGACTCTGTGCCCGGCCCCTTGGCGAGCCTGCCCACCAGTTCGTCGCGCTCCGCATGGTATAGGGCCACGGCGCAATGGCTTGTGCCTGCCAGTTGCGCCAGCCGCTCGATGATCAGCTCGAGGATCTCCTCCAGATCCAGCAGGGAGACGATGGCGCGCGACACCTCGGTAACGGCGATGATCTGCTGCATGTTTTCCTCGGTGCGCTTTTTCTCCTCGGCAAGCCCCTCATAGAGGCGAGAGTTCTTGACGGCGATAGCAGCCTGATCGGCGAAAGCCTCCAGTCGCCCCAGATCCTCCGCGCTGAACGCATTGGGGCGAGGACTTGTGGCGCTCAGCGCGCCGATCGCATATTTGCCTGAGATGAGTGGCACACTCATCATGGAGACAACTGGCTCTGGGCTGATCCGCTTGAAGCGCGGGTCGCGGCGCACGTCGCCGCTTAGCACCGGCTTGACTTTCTCCACGACCCAGCCCACGATCCCTTCACCGCGTCGTAGGCGTGCATATCGCAATTGGTCCGCCGTGGTGCCAGAAGCAGCCAACGTTACGACGTCACCGTCGCGGTCCACGAGCGCGATGGAGCAGCGCGCTCCTTCCAACACTTGCGCTGCATTGGTGACGATCAAGCGCAGCACGTTCTCCAAGGCCAGCGCCGAATTGATCGCCTTGACGCCCTCCTGCAGCGTGCGCAGCTCCATGACCCGATTGCCCAGATCCTGCGCGGTGCGCTGCATCAACTCGGTTTTGCTTTCCAGGTCCTGACGCGCTTGCTGCAAGTTGCGCGTCAACTGGCCAATCCACTTTTGCTTGCTTTCCAGCAGCCAGCCGAGATAGGTTACTGCCAGGACCACAGCGAGCAGCAGACCATAGCGGATGAGGAAGAGGCGGTCGGTCAGGAAGAAAAAGCTGCGCGAGCTATAATATAGGACGAGGATGTAGGCAGGCCCGCTCAGGTAGAGTGGCAGGAGTAACGGGCGCCAGACCGGATAGTACAGCACACCTTTCGTCGCCAGCAGGCAATAAAGAAGGTAGAACTCGCTGCCAACAGCGCCGGTGAAATAGATCAGAACGGTGGCGAAAAAGATGTCGGCCAGGTAAGAGACAAAGAGGACGATATCCATGACCGGCAGGACCAGCCGGCCTCCCACGTAGAACAGATAGCTTGCCAGGACGTTCGCCATGCCATATAGGATGAAGGCGAGGAGCACGAGGAACGAGGTGTGCGTCTGACCGGTGCCCCACACAATGACAATGCCCGCGAGCAGCAGGAGCCACTTGAAAGGGATCCCCAGATGCCGCTCTGCAGCATACACGGCGCTCAGATAGTTCTGCATCTGATCGAGCTTGTCGGCGTCGGCTTCGGGCATGCTCTTCATCTTGGACCTAACACATCTCTCTCATGCAACAGGACCGTCCCGTCGTTACCGCGTGGGCGGCGGCAGCGGCGTGTTGGTCGCGGGCGGCGCTGGCGTGTTTGTTGGTGGCATGGGTGTGTTTGTCGCCGGCGGTGGCAGCGTGCTCGTCGGCGATGGCGTGCGCGTCGGCGGCGCAGGCGTATTCGTCCGTGCCCGGGCCGGCGTGTGGGTGGGGGGACGGATGGGCGACGGTGTCGCCGAGACGGTGGCCGTTGCCTGTGGCGTGACAGCGGCAGTCGGGGTGGCCGTAGGTTCCGTGGTCGCTGTCGCCTGCGGCGTGATGCTGGCGGTCGCTGTCGCCGTGGGCTCTGCGGTTGCCGTATCCTGCGGCGTGACGGTCGCAGTCGCGGTGGCGGTCGCCGCGGTAGTCGCTGTAGCCGTCGGCTCGGATGGCGTCTGGGTGGCGGTCGTTGTCGGCTCAGGAGCGACAACTGGCGTGTCAACCGGAGCGAGCGCGGGAACCTGACACCGCCACACGCCGTCGCTGGTGGCAGCATATAGCTCCTGTGGCCTGGCCGGATCAAACGCCAGCGCATACACTGACGCACCTCCTAGCCCCTTGTGCATCTCCTCCCAATGCCTGCCACCGTCGTCGCTGCGATGGACACCCCATCTCGCGACCCCAGCGTACAACATCTGCGGGTGCGCCGAATCCGTCGCCAGGGCATGAATGCGCCTCCCGCCCCAGAGAAGCTCTGCTGCGGATAACTCATCGCGACCCACCAACGCGTAAAGGCCGCGATCGGTCCCCAAGTAGATGAGACGCTCGTCGGGCGCGCCACCCGGCAAAGGTATGACCAGGATCGTCAGGATATCCGTTGCCACGAGCGACTCGTCCCCTGCCATCCAGCTCATCCCGCCATCGTCGCTCCAGAATAAGCCCCCGCCTGCTGTCCCGACATACACGCGCTGGATATCCAGTGGGTCCAAGGCCAGCGATAGGATCTTCCGGTCTTCCGGCAGCGCCGACAGAAGGCTCCAGGAGCCCTCCATATATGGGATATCCTGCCCACGATACAGTCGGCCACCGACCACGACATAGAGCGTCAGATCATCAACCGGCGATAGCGCCACCGCCTCTCCTACACCCGCCAGCTCGCGGCTGACCAATGTCCAGAGAGCGCCGCCATTCACTGTGCGATAGATGCCGCCATTGGCGGAGGCCAGATAGACGCGCAAGGCATTCTGGCGGCTCGCGGCCAGCCCGCGCACCTCAATGCGCCCCAGCGCGCTTTTGGGCAATCCGTCGTTCTTGCTAGCCCAAAAGTAGAAATCCTCAGTGTTGCGAAAAACCCCTCGGCCAGCCAGTGCCGCATAACGGATGACGCTCTCGTCGTGGCTGCCGATAACAAGGTGTGTAACCTCAACCTTGGCGAATTCGCCTCGGCTCCAGACGCCTGCCGCCTCCCCCTGCGGCGCACGCAGGGCCAGCAATAGTGGCAGCAGAAACAGCGTCAAGGCGGCGGCTAGCTGGACCCATCTGCGCTCGAACATCGTCACCCGTGCATCCTAGCGAGTCGGTGGGGGCAACGGTGTGCTGGTTGGTGGCACGGGCGTCGGCGGCGGCAGCGGCGTATGCGTGGGTGGCGGTAGCGGTGTCGGCGTGCTCGTCGGTGGCACCGGCGTCCGGGTCGGCGTATTCGTTGGCTGCGGCGTGCTGGTTGGCGATGGGGTATCAGTAGGCAGTGGAGTGTCCGTGATGGTCGGAGTCGGCGTCTCGGTAGGAGTTACTGTCGCTGTTGCCGTGGGCGGATACAGCTCCACAAACACCTTGTGCTCCAAAACCTCCGCCTCCGTATGATCACACTCCTTGATCTGCAACGCCTGGCGGTAGAACCCCAACGCTCCCTCCTTATCCCCTTTGCCGTAAGCCTCGTTTCCCAGTTCCAGGTACGCTTTACATAGCAGGCTCGCCGCTCTGCCGCCGGCATAGTCGGAACGCTTCTCGTAGAGGCGTTGCAGATAGGCACGCAGTGCTTCCCAGTTACTCGCATGGAAAGCTCGCAATGCTGCCAGATATGTCTTGGCGGAGGAGGCATCGTCGGCGGCGCGGGCATCCTCTGGGCGCAATTGCGCCGCTCGCTCAAATAGGTCAATTGCCAGCTCCACCTGATCGGTCGCGTTTCCCGCGACCTCCACCAGCTCCTCCCCATAGTTCAGATAGGCGACAAAGAGGTAGTTGCTCACGTCCGCGCTGCGGTACGTGGGGTCAATGCCGCGCAGCCTCTGAAAGATGTCTGCGGCCTTTGCCCACTGCTGGGCGTCTATCTGTGCCCTGCCCTCGGCAAAGAGGTTCGCCAGCTGAGCACGGCGCACGAGCGCGGGCAGGGCCGTGTTGGTAGCCTCGCACCGGCTGCGAATCTGGGGGTCAGCGACATATCCCAGCTTTTGACAGCGTGCCTGGACGAGCTGCAACTCGGTTACTGCTGCCTCCCAGTTCTCCTGCCGGGCGACGGCCTCATACTCGGCATAGTGCCTTTGGATCTCGGCCAGAGGGCGTGCCTTTTCCAGGAGCGCTTCCGCCTCGCGCGCATTGGCCGTGGGACTCATCGCCAGGAAACTCTCCAGCGATTCGACAGACTTGTCATAAATCCCCGAGTTGTAATATGCCTGCCCTAGATTGAAGAGACGTTGCGCTTCGTTCTCTCGTGGGATTTTGGTCAGCAGATAGAGTGCAACCACAGCACCCACCAGAACAATAATGATAACGAGCCGCCAGGGGAATCCTCTTTTCGGCTTAACAACTGTCGCCGCAGCGCTGCGCGCGGTGATGTCATCTTGCCGCCGCACAGCCGCCTCGCTGCTCGCTTCCGCCGCGGGAGCGCCCGGTTCCATCGCTTGCAGCCGGATAAAGATGTCAATCTCGTCCAGCAATGCATCAATGCCACGCCGATCGGGCTGCAGGCGCTTGATGCGCGTAAAAACCTCGCGCGCCTTGTGCCATTCCCGCCGGCGGTAATGCGCCATACCCTGTTCGTACAGCGCATCGGCGGCGCTGATGATGGCGCTGTCCGTCGGCTTGATCTCGCCACTCGGTCTCGGTGTTTTCGTTTCGTTGGCGGACGTTGGCTTGCCGTCCGGACGGTCGCTTGATTCACTGCTCATGTCTTGATCCTCGTCTAGGCCATATCAGCGCTGGGCGACCCAATCAGGGCGCTCTGCTGATCAGCGGCAGCTCGACCTGGTATGACCTGTGCTCCTGCAATTGGCCGGTAACACGCACCTGATCCACATACGACCATGTGTTATAGTAGTTGTCGTTGCGGTTGCTGTTCTCGAAACGGAGGCGGATCGTTTGGCCGGCATAGGGGGCCAACGACACCGTCGCCAATTTCCATCCTGTATCGTACCCGTCGGCGCGCGGGCCCAGATTGCCATCGCGCAGGATGCGAATTGGCTCCTGCCCCGCTCTGATGATATAGACATCGAGCGAGTCAAAGAGCCGCTGGTCGCTGCCATAGACGACATCATACGATATAACCCGGTACCAGAAAGAGAGAGAGGGATCGCGATAGTCGTCCAATGGTGGGATGGTGATTTCCTGCTCGATGACGCCCGCGCCAATGGGGATATTCGCCGTGTGACCGCCACCTAACTCAGGCCTGCCGAGTAGCGCCATCAGCTCCTGGGTGTTCTGATGAGAAGTGGCCATAACCTGACGCGCCCATAGTTCACCGCCGGCCTGCCAGCCCGCAAAGCCGGCTGTGCCAAAGCCGCCGTTCACCACTGACTGGACATACGTGCGCGTGCTTCCCGCCACCGTCGAGCCAGACCAACCGCTGACGTTGCCGGCGATGTCGCTCGCCCGGGCGCGAAAGTGATAGACATGGCCGGGTTGCGCGGCAAATGCCGCACTCGTCTCCGATGTGCCCTGTTGCCAGGTAACCCACTCACCCTTGACGCCATCCTTGCTCTGCACGCCAAAGGCGTAGAGCCCAGAGCCGGGGGCGGGGTCGCTGCCGCTCCAGGCGACAGGGAAGTTTACATTCGGCGTGGGCGCGTCAGTCTCTGCGGGCAGCGGCGCGACATCCACTATCGGCGGACGGGTGTCGATCTTGAGCTGCGCCTCTTGATAGGTCTCCTGATTGCCGGCCTCGTCCACCGATCGGTAACGGATGGTGGTTGCGCCGTTCTGCGATAGCGTCACAGGGCCGGCGTAGGTGGTCCATGGTTGCCAGATCATATCCGGCGTGCGCAGCCGATAGCTCGTCTGGGCGACGCCGGATAACACATCCTCCGCCGTTAACGTGACCTGCACTGGAGATGTATACCATCCTTCACGCCCCATGAGGCCGTTCATGGTAAGCATGGTGATGGGCGGGGTAATGTCGTGGCGGAACGCATCAGCGCGATAATAGGGGGCATTCCACCCGTTATTCCCAGCGGCATCTTCGAACCAGAAGTATAGATCCCAGCTCCCTTCGGCTGGTACGGTGATCTCGGCGGAGCAGGTGCCAAAGCAGGTGGTCGAGCCAGGCACGAGCATGCCATCCGCCGCGGAAAGCGGCAGCGCGAAGGCATAGTATGCGCCTGCCGCATCTGGCGCCTGCTGCCAGGAGATGGTGAAGAGATTGGTGGCTGTCCAGTCAGAAGGCGCGACGCCAACTGTGCTCGGCGGCAGGGGCGGATTGCGGTCAATGATCACCGTCTTGCCGTGTATCTCCTCAACATTTCCGGCATAGTCGGTTGCCCGGTAGCAGACGGTGGTACGCCCTTCGGTGCTAACAACTACCTGATTTCCGGCCTGCCAAACAGTGCCGCAGCCAACGGAATAGGAGATCACCCGCACACCAGAAACCTCATTCACACCGGGTGGTATCGGGTCGGTGGCCGTAAAGGTCATGGTTACTGGTGAACGGTACCATATGCCGGATTGCACGCCTGTCACTGTGATCTGTGTTCGCGGAGCCACCCTGTCATAGGACATCAGGTTTGGCCGGTATTTGCGGGTGGTATAATCGGCGTTTCCGGCGATGTCCACCAGCCAGACATAGACACCATGTCGCCCTTCCGGCACCTGGATGCCGAGGCAATGCGTGATGACATGGGTTGCGGTGCAAAGACCAGTATAGTCGCTTCCTGACAGCGGCTCGTCGTCCAGCTTGTAGTATGCGCCGGCGACCCCTGATGTGTCAAAGGGATTCGTCCACGATAGGGTAAAATCGTTGCGGTTCGTCCAGCCGACAGGGGATACCTGCGGCAGCCCGGGGAGAGGGGGCGCGGTGATGTCAATGCCGATCTGAGCCTGGCGCGTCTCTTCGCGGTTCCCGGCGCGATCCACCGAATAGTACTCGATCGTGCGCAGCCCTTCGCCAGAGAGAAGGATCGGCGTGCCAGTCCAGGTGCGCCAAGTGGTCTCGCCGCTGAGACGATACTTGGTCTCTTGCACCCCGGAGGTTGTATCGGTAGGCACGAGCGTAATATAGATGGGCGAAGAGACATACCAGCCGTTGCGACCCGCCGTGCCGTCTACGCTGTATGTGGTAACGGGAGCGGAGAGGTCAATATCCACGCTCCCTTCCATGTCGCGTGGCGACTCGCGGCGGCAGGCCACGTCCACCGCATAGTGCTGAATGCTGTAGCGCCCTTCCGCATCCAATATAAAACTGGTCCCCTGTGCCCACGATGACCAGGGGCCGTCGCCGTTGCGATAGCGATACCAGATGGACGCGACACCCGAGGCCGAGTCTGTGGCCGCCAACACCACCTGCGCCGGTGTCTTGAACCAGCCGGCCGCACCAGGCTCTCCGCCCACCGGCGAGATCTGTGAGACGCCCGACACGGGGGGATGCAGGTCAATTTTGATGCGTGGGGAGATGGTCTGCGTGATCTCGCGGTTGCGGGCGTTGTCCACCGCCCAATAACGCACCACGTGCTCCCCTTCGCCGCTCACGGCAAAACCGGTCTCGGAAAGCGTGGTGACCGGCCCGCCGTCTATGGTGTACGAGATGACAGACACACCGGACACGGCGTTGACTCCGGCGGGCACAGGGTCGCTCGCCGTCAAGTTAACGGTTACCGTCGCGGTGTACCAGCCACCGGACGCGCAATCCGGCGAGCGGCTCAACCGATACGTGCTGGCCGGGGCTACAGTATCCAGACGCAACGCCTTGTCCACTGGCACGGTCGCGGCAGTGCGATAGTCGCTATTACCGGCGCGGTCTTGCAGCCAGACATAGACGTTGTGCAGGCCGTCGTTGCCCACAGAGATATTGGTGATGGCGTGAATATCTTCGCCTAACGCGTAGGTGTAATAGTCGGTGTTGCTTACCGGCGGCGTGTCCAGCTTGAGAAAGGCGCCGCCAATACCGGAGGTGTCAATGGGGTTAAGCTCCCACTGCACCGTAAAATTGTCCACCCTGGTCCAACCCTGCGGAATCGTGGTAAAGATCGAGGGCGAGGTCGGCGGCTGCAAGTCGATCAGGAAGGGGCCGAGGTGAACCGCCGCGCTCCAGTTCCCGCTGTGATCTGCAGTGCGCAGGTGAAAATACCATTGCTCGTTATGGGAGAGTTGGGGGCTGGTGGACTCTGTGCCCGTGGTCCGGATGGTCTCCGGAGGTATGGTCGCAGGTTGCTTATCCCATTGGTAGGAGTATCCGGCTACGCCGCTGCCACTATCGCTCGCCCCTTCCCAGCTGACAGCGATTGTGCGCTGGTTGGTCCAGGTGTTGGGCGGCACGCTGCTGTGTAGCGTCGGGTTCTGGGGCGGCGTTGCATCCACACGGAACGGGCCGAGGTGCAAGGCGCCGGATGTCCAGTTTCCCGCACGGTCCGCGGTGCGCAGGTGAAACCAGATTTCGGCGCTATCCGGCATGGCAGGGCTAACGTTGCTCAGTGCTAGCGTTTCCGTCACGGTATCGGGCAACGTGTCGCTTTGGTTGTTCCAGACAATCGAGTATCCGCCCACGCCGCTAAGCGCGTCTGCGCCGGCATTCCAAGTTACCTCAATCGTGTTATCCTTCGACCATGTGCCGACTTGGTGCGAAGGGCTTGATAGGGATGTGGGATTCGTCGGCGGCGTGGCGTCAATATAGTAAGGACCGCGATGGACTGCGTCGGGCGACCAGTTGCGCGCCTGATCCCGTGTGCGGATGTGGAACCAGTAAGAGTTGCCATCTGCCAGCGGCTGGCTTGTCGCCTGGTTGCCTGTTGTGTTGGAGATCTCGGGGGGCAGGGTAGAGGCTGAGGTGTCCCACACATAGCTATAGCCGAAAAGGCCGCTGGTGGCATCGCTGGCGCCCGACCACTGCATATCTATTGTCCTGTCGCTAGACCAGCGGCTGATGGTGTGGCTGGAGCTAGAGACCTGGCTGGGGTTCTGCGGTGGCGTGCTATCTACGAGAACCGTATACGTGGGGCTTTCCGCAAAGGGCCCCCCTAGCGTCTTGATGCGAAACTGAATGAGGTTATCGTCAATCGAGTCCGGCAGGTTGAGATCAGTGACGCGGACTGTTTTGGTCGTCGGTAACGTGCCGCTGACATCCAGGTTCGTTGTGATCCAGGGTGCCACAGCGATGTTGCCGGTGGTGGTATAGCGGTATTCGGCGATATCATCGAGGCCGGCAGCATAGTCCACCTGCACCTGACAGGTAACCAGGTTCGTTCGCACCCAGGTTGGCGGCTGGAAGTTGCTCCATATCGGCTGCTCCAAAGCCAATGCGCCAGATACGGCAAACAAGCAGGCGAATGCCAACATGCTGATAAGAAAACGGGGCGCACGGTGCGATCTGTTCTGTGACAGTGGCCGGCTTTTTTCTGCGACCATCATCTTGTCCTCTCGGGGTTTCTCGCTGGGGCAGAGATGTGTTCTGTCAGGGCGGCCTCAATCCACCTGAAACTTGTATCCAGATCCTCGCACCGTGATCAGATGTTGCGGATTCGTAGGATCTTTCTCCAGTTTGGCGCGAAGGCGTCGAATGTAGACCGCGACCTGGTTGCTGTATCCTTCGTAATCATATCCCCATACGGTGCTGAGCAACATATCATGGCTCAGCACACGGCCTGCGTTGCGCATCAGACAATGCAGGAGCTTGAACTCGATCGGCGTGAGCTCGATCACCTGGCCGTTTTCCATGATGACGTTATTTCCCACCGGATCGAGGCGGATGCCGCCGGCGGCCAGCTTGGTGTGCGAATCATCCACAGGAAAAACCTCGGTGCGACGCAGCACCGCCCGCACGCGGGCGATCAACTCCGACGGCTCGAATGGCTTGGCCAGATAGTCATCAGCGCCAAGCTCTAGCCCGAGCACCTTGTCCGATGTCTCTCCCTTGGCGGACAGGATAATGATCGGGATATCCAGGCGCTGTCGGACACGGCGGGTCACCTCCAGCCCGTCCACATGGGGCATCATCACGTCGAGAATAAGCAGGTCCGGCGCCTGCCGTTCGATGATCTCGAGGGCGGCGCGGCCGTTGTCGGCTGTTTCGACAGTGAACCCCTCTTCTTTTAGTAGAAAAGCGATCATCTTGACACTGGGCGGATCGTCATCTACTACCAGGACACGCATAAGCTCTCCCTATCTGCTCTGGCTCAGGCCTGCCTTTGTTCCCAGTCATTCGTGCTTTTCGTTGAGGATGAACGACAGTTTACAGGTGGGGCTTGGCCTCTTCTATGGGGATCAAGAGGCAGAACGAATCATCCAAGTTTACGATCAAGGGGCAACAGTGATTTTCAGACAGCAAGTATACCACCCTTTGCTCGGAAACGCAAGGCATTTGCATGTCGTACATTATAGCATAGGTCATATCGTCTGACAAAAGAAGCCACTTGTCGCTTGACGGTCAAGCTCTGGCCGATCTACCTGTGGAATCATATTGCCCGTCGCATGCGTCCAATATATAATGAGTGCTGTGATAACTGCGCGCACATCTCGGGAGAACCGTTCTTTGCGTGTTACGGTGATCGCTACCGTCCGAAACGAGGCTACATCCATCCAGCATCTGCTGGACTCGCTGGCAGCGCAGGCGGAACCGCCTGATGAGATCGTGATCGTGGACGGCGGCTCCACCGACGGCACGGCTGAGATCATCCGCAGGCATCCGCTGGCTGCGGCGGGTCGTTTGCACCTCCTGGTGCGGGAAGGGAGCAATATCTCCCAGGGACGCAATGCGGCTATCGCGGCGGCGACCGGCGAGATCATCGCGGCCACTGATGCGGGGGTGCGCCTGACGCGCGAGTGGCTGCAGGAGCTGCTTCGCCCCTTTCATGACGAGATCTCGCCGCCCGATGTGGTGAGCGGGTTTTTCGCGCCAGATGTTGACACGCCCTTTGAGGTGGCGATGGGGGCAACTGTGCTGCCGGAGGTGGGCGACATCAATCCCGCCAAGTTCTTGCCGTCGAGTCGCTCCGTAGCGTTTCGCAAAGCCGCCTGGGAGGCGGTGCACGGCTACCCGGAGTGGCTTGACTATTGCGAGGATCTGGTCTTTGACTTTAAGCTGCGAGATGCCGGATACCGCTTTTGCTTTGCGCCGCAAGCGCTCGCCTATTTTCGCCCTCGCTCCACGCTGCGCGCCTTTTTCAGGCAATACTATCGCTATGCGCGCGGGGATGGCAAAGCGGACCTCTGGCGCAAGCGGCACGCCGTGCGCTACGCGACCTATCTGCTGGCGCTCCCTTTGCTTGTCTATCTTGGCCTGACGCGCTCTCTTGCGTGGTGGAGCTTGCTGCTGGCGGGCGGCTTGGTCATGTTTTGGACGCCGTACAAGCGGCTCTGGCCGCGTCTGCGCGCCCTCGATGGATGGGGACGATTGCAGGCCCTTCTGGCGGTGCCAGTGATCCGCATCACCGGCGACATCGCCAAGATGATCGGCTACCCTGTCGGAGTATGGTGGCGCTGGCACACGCCCGCGGCGCGGCGCCGGGATTGACCGAGAGGGTCCACAGTGCTACAATGTCGGCGCTGGAGCGCCACAGCTCGGCACGCTGCGACTCTGGAGAGGGCATGAAAGAAGCTCTATACGATCTGCACATTGTGATCGTGAACTACAACACGCGGGATCTCTTGCGTCAATGCCTGCATTCGGTCTATGCCAGCCAGGGGCCCGTTAGCTATGAGGTCTATGTTGTGGATAACGCCTCGCCGGACGGCAGCGCCGCAATGGTGCGGGACGAGTTCCCGCAGGTGCATCTCATCGCCAACGCGGATAACCCGGGCTACCCCAAGGCCAACAATCAGGCGCTGCGCCTGTCCCGTGGTCGCCATAGCCTCCTGCTCAACCCGGATACTGTCCTGCCGCCGGATGCATTGCAGCGTGCGGTCGAGTTCATAGACGCGCATCCTGACGCGGGCGTGATGGGACCCAAGCTGGTGCGGCAGGATGGTTCGCTGGATCGTGCAGGACGCCGCTCCTTTCCCACGCCTGAAGTTGCGTTCTACCAGCTCACCGGCCTCGCCAAGCGTTTCCCCAACAACCCGCGCTTTGCTCGCTATAACCTGACGCATCTGGATCCGGATCAGCTTGCCGAGATTGATGCGGTTGCCGGCGCTTTCATGTTGGTGCGACAGGAAGCGCTCGATCAGGCGGGCCTTTTGGACGAGGGTTTCTATGCCTTTGGCGAAGACATTGACCTCTGTTACCGGATCAAAGTGCATCACGGCTGGAAGGTTTACTATAATCCGGCGATCGTCGTCTTGCACTACAAGGGCGAGTCAATGAAGCAGCGCAGCTATGCGATGACGATCGAGTTCTACAAGGCAATGTGGCGGTTTCATCGCAAGCACTTTGCCGCGCATACCTTTTCCCTGCTGAACGGGCTGATCGCGGTTGGCATCGCAGGCTTGTGCGGTCTGGCGTTGGCACGCAATGCGCTGCGCCCTGCGGCGCAGAAAAAGGCGGGCTGGTAGATACGATGGCAGACAAGCGCAGGCCGTAGGATGGCATCCCGTGGTCCGGTGAAAGAACGCCGGATAATCCATATAGAGGAGACCAGCATGACCAAGTACGCATTCTTCAGGGGCCAGATCGTGCCGATTGAGCAGGCCAAAATCAGTATCATGAACCACGCTTTCAACTATGGCACTGGCTGCTTTGAGGGCATCCGCGCCTACTGGAATGAGCAGGAGGAGCAGCTTTACGTATTTCAGATGGCGCCGCATTATGAACGCCTTTTGCGCTCTTGCCGCCTGTTGATGATCTCGTTGCCATATAGCGTGGAAAAGCTAGGCGAGCTCACCGTCGAGCTGCTGCGCCGCGAAGGCTTCCGCGAAGATGCGTATGTCCGTCCAATTGCCTATAAGGCGAGCGAGGTAATCGGCGTCCGTCTCCACAATCTCGAAGATGACCTGGCCATGTTTGCCGTGCCTTTTGGCAAGTACATCGAAAAAGAGGAGGGGGCAGATGCCGCCGTCTCGTCCTGGCGGCGCGTTGACGATAACGCTGTTCCCGCCCGGGGCAAGATCACCGGCTCCTACGTCAATGCGGCTTTTTCCAAAACCGAAGCGGTGCTAAACGGCTTTGACGAGGCGATCGTCTTGACGCAGGATGGCCATGTGTCCGAGGGGAGCGCGGAGAACTTTTTTCTTGTGCGCGATGGCAAGCTGATCACTCCGCCGGTGACCGAGAATATCCTCGAAGGGATCACCCGCACGATCATCATCCAACTGGCGCGGGAGGATCTGGGTCTGACAGTGGAGGAGAGGCCCATTGACCGCACCGAGCTGTATGTCGCCGATGAGGCGTTCTTCTGTGGCACCGGTGTGCAGGTGGCGGCTATCGCGCATATTGACCGCCGACCCGTGGGCACCGGCAAGCTGGGGCCGGTTGTGAAACAGATCCGCGATCTTTATTTTGCGGTGGTGCGTGGCCAGGTGCCCAAGTACAAGGCGTGCTGCACGCCTGTCTATCCTAAATAGAGTGGGCGCGGGTCACTCGGCGGATTGAGCGGCGGGCGATCCGTGCTGGAGGGTGTGTGTGGAGTTCAAGCCAAGAAAGAGTGCAAGCATCCTGCGAGTTGCCGTGGCGCTGGTCGCCATCGTGGCGCTCGACGTGCTGTTGGCGCGCGCGCTTTGGCGGCGGACGGTGAGTGTATGGACGCTCGTCGGCGGGCTTTGGCTGCTGCTGAGCGTGCCGCTTCTCTTCTGGCTTGGTGAGCAGCTCCATGGCCTTGTAGGCCTAGCCTACCGTTTGGATCGCAACAAGCTGGAGATTCATTGGCGGCCCGGCCGGCGTTTCGTGCCGCTGGCTGAAATCGAGCGGATCGTGCCTTTGCACTCCCTGGGCCTGCCACCTTTCACCCGCTACGTGTTATTGAATACACTGCCCTGGTTAGGGTATCTTGTGGGGCGCGGTAGGATCGCGGGGGTTGGGCCTGCTTGGTTCTGCGTGACGCAGCCGTGGCGAGAGCAATGGGCGGTTGTAACGCCGTCGTTGATGTATGTCATCTCTCCTGCCGACCCGCAGGCGCTGCTGGCGGCGCTAGAGGAACGGCGGGCGCTGGGGCCGACGTATGTGATGCAGCTCCGCCAACAGAGGAGTGCGTTCGCTAGGTGGTCGCTACGGCATGATGCCATAGGGGCCTTTGCCCTCGTGACGCTCGTGCTGATGGCACTGCTGCTCGCTTACGTGGCCAGCAATCAGCCGATTTTTGTCTTTATGACGCTGGGCGAGATTGTGCGGTCGCGCGTATTTCGGCTGACGCTGCTTGGCACGCTACTGACGCTGGTGGACGTATTGCTGGCGATCATCTTGCATCAACGCCATCGGGCGCCGGCCTATCTGTTCGCGGTCGGGGCGTTCTTCCTGCAGCTGGCGCTGTGGGTGGCAGTGTCACGTCGGATGTCACTGGGTGCGCTCAGCAGCATATCGTTCCGCTTTCTCCTGGGGTTGGCTCTCAGCGCCGCCATCGGCCTAGTCGCCTACCGCAAGAGGGCGCTCTCCCGCAGCGGAATCGTGGGCGCCCTTGTGATCGGCGTGCTGGTCTTTGGCTTTGGCGGGTGGGAGTGGGGTCTGGTGCTGATCGCTTTCTTCATTAGCTCCAGCCTCTTGTCCCTCTACAGGCAACAGGCCAAAGAGAAGATCGCCGAAAAGTTTGCCAAGGGGAGCCAGCGCGATCTGGGGCAGGCGTTGGCGAATGGTGGCCTGGGGGCGCTGCTGGCGGTTGGCAGCTATTTCTGGCCACATGCGGCCTGGTTACCCGCCTTTGTCGGCGTGATGGCCACGGTAACGGCGGATACCTGGGCAACAGAGCTTGGCGTGCTGAACCCGCATCTGCCGCGATTCATCACCACCGGCCAGGAGGTGCCTGTGGGGACCTCCGGCGGCGTATCGCCGCTGGGACTCGGCGCAACCGCCGTGGGCGCGCTGTTCGTGGGCGTGCTAATGTGGTTGCTGAGACTGATCGCGGAGGTCGTGCGCCAGCACGGTTGGAGTGGAGAGTTTGCGTCTCAGGGCACGTGGCTGCTGCCGGTCGCCCTCGTGGGCGGCATCGTCGGCTCTCTGGCAGATAGCCTGCTGGGGGCGACGGTGCAGGGGATCTATTACTGCGATCGCTGCGGCAAAGAGACGGAGCGCACCGTGCATCGCTGCGGCGCGGCGACGCGACATCTGCGCGGTTACACGTGGCTGAACAACGATCTGGTGAATCTGCTCAGCTCGGCGGCAGGGGGCGCGGTCGCTGTTCTGGTGGCGCGGCTGTTGTGGTAGTCGCCGGCCCGCGGTAGCAGGTGGCCTGATAAGATGGGCAAGGAGGGGACTTGGCTGCGGACAAGCTGTATGTGGGAATCGATCTGGGTGGAACCAAGATCAGCACAGCCCTGGTGAGCAGAGAAGGGCACGTCCTGGAACGGGATAATCGGCCCACGATGGCATCGGAGGGGCGCGATGCGGTGATCGCCCGCATGGTGGACGCGGCGCGCCAGGTGATGCGTAACACCGCGCCCGGACAGGTGGCTGCCATCGGCGTCGGAGCGCCGGGCCCGATGGACGCGGTGGCTGGCGTGCTGACCGCGCCGCCGAACCTCCCCGGTTGGGTGAATGTGCCCCTCAAAGAGCTGGTCGAGGCACGGCTTGGCATCAAGACGTTTCTGGAAAACGACGCCAATGCCGCGGCGCTGGGCGAGTTTCACTATGGCGCGGGTAAGGGCGTGCACAACATGATCTATATCACTGCGAGCACGGGCATCGGCGGCGGTTTGATCCTGGACGACCGGCTGTACGGCGGCACCAATGGTTCGGCGGGCGAGATCGGGCATATGACGATTCTGCCGGACGGGCCGCTCTGCGGCTGTGGCAACCGCGGGCATCTGGAGGCGCTGGCCTCTGGCACGGCCATCGCCCGCATGGGGCGCGAGCTGTTGGCGCGCGGCGTGCCGACATTGATCGGGGAGCTGGTCAAGGGAGATGCGCAGGCCGTGTCTGCCAAGGTGGTAGCGCAGGCTGCCGACCAGGGAGATCTGGAGGCGGAGCGGATCATCCGCCAGGCGATGGAATATCTGGGGATCGGCGTTGCCAATCTGGTGAACCTATTCAACCCTGACCTGATCGTCATCGGCGGTGGGCTGACGAACATGGGCGACAAGCTGTTCGCGCCGGTGCGGCAGGCAGTGCGACGCATAGCGTTTCCGATTGCCGCGGAGAGCGTGCGGGTCGTGCCTGCGCAGCTCGGCGGTGATGTGGGCGTGCTCGGCGCGGCGGTCGTTGCGATCCAACGGAGCGCGGCGGAGGGATGAGGTGCGAAAAAGCGCTCGCGTCTGGCGGCTGATACTATTGGCGCCTGTCATCGCCGCACTAGCGTTGCTGCTGGGGTTGCTGGTATCGCATCTGGCGGCGGCATCCTATGACGGGCGCATCTACGAATCGGTCGCGGATACCCCCGCGCGTCGTGTGGCGATCGTTTTTGGCGCGGGTCTCTGGCCGAGCGGCCGGCCCAGCGATGTGCTGGCGGATCGCGTGGCGACAGCGGTGGCTTTGTATCAGGCGGGCAAGGTGGAGCGGCTCCTGATGACCGGCGATAACCGGTTCATCGAGTATAACGAGCCGCAGCGCATGAAAGAGTATGCCATGGCGCTGGGCGTGCCGGAGGAGGCGATCGTGCTAGACTATGCCGGCCGTCGGACGTATGATAGCTGCTATCGCGCGCAGTACATCTTTGAGGTGTCCGAAGCCACCCTCGTCACGCAGGCGTACCATCTGCCCCGCGCGCTGCTCACCTGCTCGCGCCTCGGCGTTGACTCGGTGGGGGTGGTGGCGGATCAGCGGACCTATACGCGCATCGCCTGGTTCCGCCTGCGGGAGGTTCCGGCGACGCTGCTTGCCTGGTGGCAGGTGAATGTGACCCGGCCAGAGCCGGTGCTGGGAGAAAAGCTTCCCATCTTTGACTAGAATGACTGACCCGGCGTGGCCAACTGCCGCAGGGCGCGCTGACGCCGGGCATGAGCATCATAGGAGGAGATCATGACACCACAGAAGATAGACCAGCTCGCCGTCAACACCATTAGGGCGTTGACGATGGACGCGGTGCAGAAAGCCAAATCCGGCCACCCGGGGATGCCGATGGGCATGGCCGACGCTGCATATGTGCTCTGGACCCAGTTCCTGCGGCACAACCCGCGCAACCCACAGTGGGTGGACCGAGACCGCTTTGTACTGTCGGCGGGGCACGGCTCCATGCTCCTTTACTCGCTGCTACATCTCACGGGCTATGATCTTCCCCTGGATGAGCTCAAACAGTTCCGGCAGTGGGGCAGCATGACGCCGGGCCACCCGGAGCACGGCTTGACGCCCGGCGTGGAGACGACCACCGGCCCGCTCGGCCAGGGGTTTGGCAACGGGGTGGGCATGGCGCTAGCGGAGCGCTTTCTGGCAGCGACCTTCAACCGGCCCGATTTCGAGCTGATCAATCATTACACCTATGCCATCGTCAGCGATGGTGACCTGATGGAGGGCGTGGCATCGGAGGCCGCGTCGCTCGCCGGGCACTGGGGGCTGGGCAAGCTGATCTATCTCTATGACGATAACGAGATCTCGATCGAGGGGAGCACCGATCTCGCCTTTACCGAGAACGTGATGCAGCGCTTTCTGGCGTATGGCTGGCACGTGCAAGAGGTGGATGGGCACGATCGCCAGGCGGTGGCCAAGGCGATCCGCGCGGCGCAGGCCGAGACGAGCAAACCGTCCATCATCGCCTGCCACACCCATATCGCATACGGCAGCCCCAACAAGCAGGGGACCTCCGCAGCGCATGGCGAGCCGCTGGGCGAGGAGGAGGTGCGCCTGACCAAAGACGCCATGGGCTGGCCGCTGGAGCCGCACTTTTACGTGCCGCCGGAGGTGTATGCACACTTTCAGCAAATGCAGCCCGCCTGGCAGGCGGCAGAAGAGGCGTGGAACCGCAAATTCGCCGCGTACCAGCGGGCGTACCCCGCGGAAGCAGCGCTCTTCCAGCAGATGATGAGCGGCGCGCTGCCGGAGGGCTGGGACAGGAACTTGCCGAGTTTCGAGCCGGGTAAGGACATCGCCACCCGCAATGCGTCCGGCACCGTCTTGCAGGTGCTGGCAGAGGCGATCCCCAACCTGATGGGCGGCTCGGCGGATCTTTCACCCTCTACCAAGACCTACATGTCCAAGTGCAGCGATATCTACTGCGGCAACTACAGCGGGCGTAACATCCACTTTGGCGTCCGCGAGCATGGCATGGGCGCGATCCTGAACGGCCTGGCGCTGCACGGCGGCATCAAGCCATATGGTGCGACCTTCCTCGTCTTTTGCGACTATATGCGGCCGCCGATCCGCCTGGCCGCGATCATGGAGCAGCCGGTGATCTATGTCTTTACGCACGACAGCATCTTTGTCGGCGAGGATGGGCCGACGCACGAGCCGGTGGAGCAATTCGCCGCGCTGCGCGCGATCCCACATCTGCGCGTCATCCGCCCGGCGGATGCCACCGAGACGGTAGAAGCCTGGAAGGTAGCCATTGAGGGCGGCGCGCACCACGACGGCAGGCAGGGGCCGGTGGCGCTTCTGCTGACCCGGCAAAATGTGCCGGTGCTGGATCGTAGCAAGCTGGCGCCAGCCAGCGGCTTGCGGCGCGGGGCGTACATCCTTTCCGAAGCGCCCGATGGCAAGCCGGATATCATCCTCATCGGCACCGGCTCGGAGGTGGCCATCTGCCTGCAGGCGCAGGCGGTGCTGGCCGAGCAGGGCGTGGCGGCGCGTGTCGTCAGCATGCCAAGCTGGGAGCTGTTCGATGAGCAATCGGAGGCATATCGCGAATCGGTGCTGCCCACTGCTATCAAGGCGCGGCTGGCGGTGGAGGCGGGCGTGCCGCAGGGGTGGCACAAGTACATCGGCGATCAGGGCGGCTTTGTGGGGATCGAGAACCGCTTTGGCGCATCTGCGCCGTACAAGGTCCTGGCCGATAAGTACGGCCTCACGACCGATAACGTCGTGCGGCGCGCGTTGGCGCTGCTGGGCAAGGCGTAGCCGGCCGCGACGGTCGCGCCAGAGCGTCGGCGCGGTGAGGAGCAGACATACATATGGCAGGCGTCTGTGGTGATGCGCGGCGAAGGGGGTGCCTACTCCCTCTTGCGTCCGCGGGAAGGCAAACGCGATGGCGCTATCTGAGAGGAACCGGAAGCACTTGGCGCTGCTGCGCGATATCGGCGAGGTCTCTGCCCATTGCGGCACCCGCACGTATATCTGGGCGGGGCTGGTGCGCGACGTGCTCTGTGGCGCGTTCCTGCGCGACCACGGGGACGTGGACGGGTTCACGTCGAACCTGTGGGACCTGCGGCACGACCTGGCCGCGCTCTATAGGCAAAAGGGATACCAGGTGTCGTTCCTGGAGGACCTGAACTTTCTCAGGATTGACCGCGACGGGGTCCATGCCGCGTTCAACCGGCTGGACATCGCAGGGGAGACAGCGATGTGGCGGCATATCGGCGACGAAGGGACGGTATACTTCCCGAAACGCTGGTTGGTGGATACGCCGCACCCCTTCTACGACGCGCACGTCTTTATCTCCGGCATCGAGTTCGAGTATGCCATCAAGACGCAGCCGCATTTGCTCAGCCCGCTGTGGAAGGGGCGCGAGAAGGATGCGGAGGCGATCGCCTGGTTGCATGAAAGGCTGGCGGAGAGGCGGATAGACCCGGACGCGATCCTCACGCAGATATGGAGCTACAACCCGTTTTGGGTGAAGAAAGGGTATCCTGAGTACGCGCTGCCGTGTACGCCAGGGCCCTGGCCACGTAAGTAGGCAGTATGATGTCCACTATCTCGCTGTGGGTAAACGGCGTGGAGCGCCAGGCGACGATCACGCCCAAGATGTCGCTGCTGGCCGTGCTGCGCGACCAGTTGGGGTTGATGGGGACCAAGAACGGCTGCGCGCAGGGACATTGCGGGGCATGCACCGTGATCGTCGGCGGCAAGGCGGTGCGCGCCTGCGTCTATCCCGCGCGGCAAGCGGCGGGGCAGCGCGTGGAGACCATCGAGGGCCTGAGCCGCGGTGGGCAACTGCATCCGCTGCAGCAGGCGTTTATCGAGCTTGGCGCGGTGCAATGCGGCTTTTGCACGCCTGGCATGATCATGGCCGCCAAGGCGCTGTTGGATGCCAATCCGCAGCCGACGGCAGAGCAGATTCGGCGCGCGCTACGCCACAACCTCTGCCGCTGCACCGGCTATGAGCGCATTGTCGCGGCGGTGCAGGCAGCAGCCGCAGCTCTGGCGGGCCAGCCATGGCCCAAGCCAGTTGTCCCGACGCCGCACGCACCGTTGCAGGCCGTAGGCCAGCCGGCGACGCGGCCCGATGCGCGGGCCAAAGTAACCGGCACGGCGGTCTATGCGGCGGATATCCACCTGCCCGGGATGCTCGTCGCGCGTGTGCTGCGCTCCCCTTATCCCCATGCACGGCTGCGCCGGGTCAATGTGGACGCCGCGCAGGCGTTGCCAGGCGTGGTGGCGGTGCTGACAGCGCGGGATGTCCCCGGCGCTCCCTGCCATGGCCTGGAACGCCCTGACTGGCCGGTCCTTTGCGCCGATGAGACGCGCTATGTGGGCGATGCCATCGCTGTCGTCATCGCCGAGACGGATGCCGTCGCCGCCAAGGCGCTCTCGCTGATCGTTGTGGACGCCGAACCGCTGCCAGTGATAGACTCGCCGGAGATGGCACTGGCGCCCGACGCGCCGCTCTTGCATGCGGGGGGCAATGTGGCCAAGGAGATCCACATTGAGCGTGGGGATGTGACGCAGGGATTCGCGCAGGCCGACCTCATCGTCGAGCGCATCTACCACACGCCCCGCGCCGAGCATGCTTTCCTAGAGCCGGAAGCCTGTGTGGCCGCGGTGGATGAGGAAGGACGGCTGATCGTATGGGTCGGCTCGCAGATCCCCTTCGATGACCGGCGGCAGATTGCCGCCTCGTTGAATCTGCCCGAATCTCAGGTGCGCGTGGTGCATACCGAGACCGGCGGCGCCTTTGGCGGCAAAGAGGATATCGCCGGGCAAATCCATGCCGCGCTGGCCGCCTGGGTCACACGGCGCCCCGTGCGGCTCGTCTATTCCCGTGCCGAGTCGCTGATCGCACATCCCAAGCGGCATCCGGCCACGATTCGGCTCAAGACCGGCGTGACCAGGGATGGCCGACTGGTAGCGTTGGATGCGGATATCGTGGGCGATACGGGCGCGTACGCCTCGCTGGGCGCACATGTCATGACCCGCACGGCCACGCATGCCACTGGCCCTTACGAGATCCCGCATGTGCGCATTCACTGCCGCGCCGTCTATACCAACAACATCCCGGCAGGCGCATTTCGCGGCTTTGGCGTGCCACAGGCAGCCTTTGCCATCGAGAGCCAGATGGACATCCTGGCGGAGCAGCTCGGCCTCTCCCCATGCGAGATTCGGCGGCGGAACGCGTTCCGCGTCGGCAGCGTGACGGCGACAGGCCAGGTATTGCGTGATGGTGTTGGCCTTCTGGTAACGCTGGATCAGGCGGCGGTGGCGCTGGCGCGCTACGCCCCGGAGGGTCTCGCCCCCGGGGTCGTCGGCGGCGAGGGCCGTATGCGGCGCGCCTGGGGAATGGCATGCGCCTACAAGAACGTCGGGTTGGGCGGCGGCGCGCCCGATTCTGCGGGCGGGACGGTCGAAGCGCAACCAGATGGCCGTGTTCTGGTGCGGGCGGGCGCGGCAGAGGTGGGACAGGGGCTGGTGGCGGTGCTGGCGCAGATCGCCGCCGAGGAGCTGGGCGTGCCGCTGTCGTGTGTGGAAGTGCTGGTGGGGGACACGGATCACACGCTGGATGGCGGCCCGACCACTGCCTCGCGGCAGTCATTTATCACTGGCAACGCCGTGCGGCTGGCCGCAGCGGCAGTGAGAGAGAGCATCGTCCGGACGGTGGCGCGCCACTGGTCAGTGGCCGCCGAGACCGTGATCTGCCGCGATGGGCGGGTGATCGCGCCGGACGGCCGGGCAATGCCCTGGCAGGAAGCGGTGGCGCTGGCCCGTCGCGATGGGGCATCGCTGGCAGCGGATCACATCTATACGCCTCCGCGCACACAGCCGCTGGGACAAGGCGGCGACATGCACTTTGCCTTTGGCTACACCACCCAGCTCGCCGAGGTGGAGGTGGATACCGAGACCGGTGCTGTTCGCGTCTTGCGCGTGATCGCCGTGCACGATGTAGGCCGTGCCCTCAACCCGCTCGGCGTGTTGGGGCAGATCGAAGGCGGCGTGGTGATGGGCATGAGCCTGGCCTTGCGGGAGGAATTCCCCCAGGAGAAGGGGGTCCCGTTGATCACCGATCTGGCGCACTACCACCTGCCCACCGCTGCCGATGTGCCGGAGATCGTGCCGGTCATCGTCGAGGAGCCAGTAGTCGCTGGGCCGTATGGCGCCAAGGGGATCGGCGAGATCCCGTCCATTCCCACCGCCCCTGCCATCCTCAACGCCATCTATCATGCCTGCGGCGCGCGACTCTATGCGCTGCCCGCCACGCCGGAGCGCGTACTCGCAGCGTTAGCAGAGGGCGCGGAGGTCTAGGAGACCTCCGCGCCCTGGTTTCGCGTCGCCTCGCGCTGTGAGGTGAGCCAACAGCCCGATGCCTGCCCGCCGGCGCAACTCGCGCCCTACGGCCGCACCTGCCCATCGCCCAGCACGACCCACTTGTAAGTGGTGAGCTCGCGCAGCGCCATCGGCCCGCGGGCGTGCAGCCGCTGCGTGCTGATGGCCACCTCCGCCCCCAGGCCGAACTGGCTGCCGTCGGTAAAGCGCGTGCTGGCGTTGACATACACCGCTGCCGAATCCACCTCATCGGTAAAGCGCATGGCATGGCTGTAATTCTCGGTGAGGATGGCGTCTGAATGATGCGTGCTGTGTTGCTCGATGTGATCTAGCGCCTCATCCAGCGAGTCCACCACCTTGACGGCCAGCACCAGTGACAGAAATTCGGTGTCAAAGTCCTCCGGCCCGGCGGGCTTGGCAAGCGGGTGATCGCGCAGGATGGCATGAGCGCGTGGATCGCAACGCAGCTCCACCTGGGCGCGTGCCAGATCGGCGGCGATGGCGGGCAGGATACGCGGTGCGATGCTGGCATGCACCAGCAGCACGTCTAGGGCATTGCAGACGGTCGGGCGCTGCACCTTGGCGTTGAACACGATGGGGATCGCCTTGGCGATGTCGGCTGATTCGTCAATGAATATGTGGCAGATGCCAATGCCGCCGGTGATCACGGGGATGGTGGCGTTCCGCCGCGCGAAATCGTGCAGCCCGGCGCCGCCACGGGGGATGATCATGTTGATATACTGGTCGGCGGTCAACATGTCCTTCACCAGCTCTCGCTCCTGCGAGCGGATGAGTTGGATCGCCTCACGGGGGACACCGCCTCGTTCGCACCCGGCAGCCACCGCCTCGGCCAACGCCGCGTTCGAGCATGCCGCCTCTTTGCCGCCGCGTAGGATAGCCGCGTTCCCGGATTTGATGCAGAGTGATGCGATGTCCACCGTTACATTGGGCCGCGACTCGTAGATCACGCCGATGACGCCGATAGGGACGCGCCGCTTGGTGATCTGCAGGCCATTCGGCAGCGTCTGCCCATCAAAGGTCTCGCCAACCGGATCCGGCAGCGCGATGATGTGACGGATGTCCGCGGCCATGCTCTGCAAGCGCGCCTCGTTGAGCAGGAGGCGTTCCAGCATCGCCTCGCTCAGGCCAGTGGCGCGACCTGCTGTCAGATCCTCAGCGTTGGCGGCCAGGATATCGGCTTGGCGCTCCCGCAGCACTTGGGCGATCCCCTCAAGAGCGCGATTCTTTGTCTCGGTATCCAGCGTGCGCAGCCGCCGCGCGGCACGTTGCGCTTGCTTCCCCAATTGCTCCAACTCGGCGAACATGCTCTCACTCCTCTCGTCTGCAAACCAAAGCGCCTAGACCAGCGCCAGATCATCTCGATGCACGACCGCCGGGCCGTACTCGTATCCCAGGATGTCGCTGATCTCATCTGAACGGTGTCGTCGGATGGCGATCACATCCTCGGCGTCGTAGTGCGTAATGCCGCGCGCGATCTCGCGGCCATCTGGCGCGAGCAGCCGGACGGTCTGGCCGCGCTGGAACGCGCCGCGCACCTCCGCGATACCCACCGGCAGGAGGCTTTTTCCCTGGCGCGTGATGGCGTCGGCGGCACCGGCATCAACGACGATCTCGCCGCGCGGCGCTTCCGCCAAGATCCAGCGCTTGCGCCCCTCCACATGGCTGGTCGCGGCCAAAAACCGCGTGCCCAACGCCTCGCCGGCCACCAACCGCAACAGCACGTTAGACGTGTTACCTGCGGCGATAACTACCTCCGTGCCCGAATGAGTCGCCAGGTCTGCCGCCTCGATCTTGGTCGCCATGCCGCCAGTGCCGATGCCGGAACCGCTTCCACCCGCCAGCCGCCGGATGCGCTCATCAATCACGCGCACCTCCGGGATGAGCTCTGCCTGCGGGTCGAGGCGCGGGTCAGCGGTGAAGAGCCCGGGTTGGTCCGTGAGGATGATGAGCAGATCGGCGTCCACCAGGTTGGCCACCAACGCTGAGAGATTGTCATTGTCGCCGATGCGGATCTCCTCCACGCCCACCACATCGTTCTCGTTGATGATCGGGATGACGCGCAGATCCAGCAGCGACTGCATCGTGTTGCGGGCGTTCAGATACCGCTCGCGGTTCGCCAGGTCCGCACGGGTCAACAGTGCCTGTGCGATGATTACATCATAAAGCTGAAATAGCTGCTCATAGATCGCCATCAACCGCACCTGCCCGATGGCCGCCAGCGTCTGCTTGAAGGGGATGTCGCGCCGGTTTGGCAATGTGCCCAGCGCTTCTCGCCCCGCAAAGACTGCCCCCGACGAGACCAGGATAATCTCGTGCCTGTCGGCGTGCAGTTGCGCCATCTGGCGCACAAGCTCCAGCATATAGGGACGACTCAGCCGGCTGCCACCTTGCGTCAAGGTGCGGGTTCCCACTTTGACCACGATGCGCATATGCGAATGTCTGTTCCCTCACTCGGTTTGGTCGCTCGATAGCAGAGAGATTATACCTTGCGCCAGGTGAATGTCAAACATCTCGCATGTCATTGCCGGCTGCGTCCCAGGAAAGTTTGCCATACGTGCTACTCTGGTCTATAATACGATACCGTAGCTGGTCAAGCTGGGCCGTCATACCACAGGAGAGGTGAAGCTATGAAGGTCCTTTCTGTCCAGGCGGAGCTTTGCACGGGATGCCACCTGTGTGAGGAAACATGTGCCGAGACCTGGTTCCACGTGCGCGATCGGGAGAAAGCGGCCATCCGCGTCTATGACCCGGCACCGGGTACAGATACCTATCGGATCGTGGTCTGCTCGCAATGCGGCGAATGCATTGACATCTGCCAGACCGTGGCTATCGCGCGGAATGCTGTCGGCGTAGTGCGCATCGACCCAGGGCGCTCGGGCGAGGACAGGCTATGTATGGGCTGTCTGGCATGTGTCGCCTTCTGCCCCATTGGCGCCATGCGCCATCATCCAGACGAACTGGCGCCGTTCAAGTGTGTCGCGTGTGGCAAGTGCGTCAAAGTATGCCCCTCAGGGGCATTGCGCATCGAGGAGCAGCCAGAGCCGGGGAGATCACAGACCGAAATGTGGGCGGAGAGGGTGATGTCATGAGCGCAAACGACTGGCTGACGGAAACGAGCGAACCCCTGGCCGAGTTTCTCTATGAGCGCCCTGAGGTATGGCGGGGCTATGCTGGCCAGACGCTGTATGTCAATGTGTCGGATAACACTATCGCTGCCAAGCCGGTGACCAAGTTGATGAAGGATCTCTTTATCGGGGGGCGTGGCTTTGGCCTCTGGCTTTTGTGGCATGGGATTCACGATGACACCCGTTGGGACGATCCCGAGAACGAGATCGTTATCTCCGCTGGTCCGCTGGGCGGCACCACCACCTTCCCTGGCTCGGGCAAGTCCATCGTGGTCAGCATCTCTCCACTCACCGACTCGGTGATTGACAGCAACGTGGGTGGCCACTTTGGTCCCCTGCTCAAGTTCGCCGGTTGGGACGCGCTGGAGATCCAGGGCAAGGCTTCGCGCGATGTCGTCATCTACATAGATGGTGACACGGGCATTGTGCGCATCGAAGGGGCGCCCGAGGGCGTGGCGGACGCGCACGTCATCGGTCAGCAGATGATGGACAAGTATGCCCGGACCGAGGATGACAGAGAGGCGATCTCGGTGGTGGCCGCCGGCAGCGGCGCAGAGCATACGCGCATGGGCTGTCTCAACTTTAGCTGGTACGACAACCGTCGCCGCGCTCTCCGTTTCAAGCAGGCGGGACGCGGCGGCACCGGCACTGTGCTGCGCGACAAACGGATCAAGGCCATCGTCGTCAAGCGGCGCGACGTGCGCAGCGACTCGAATCAACCTGCTGACCTCAACCGCGTGCGCCGCGTCGGGCTCAAGATGCATCGCGAGATGCATGACCTGGATCATTTGCAGCGCCACATGCGCGCGGTGGGCACATCGCACCTTATCCAGATCATGAACGATTATGACCTGCTCCCTACACATAACTTCAAGTATGGGGAGCACCCGGAGGCCGGTCGCCTCTCGGCCAAGGTCTTTTGCGAGCTGTTCACACAGGGCATTCCTGATGGCTGCTGGTATGGCTGCACCATGGCCTGCTCCAAACGTGTGGACGGATTCACGCTCAAGAGCGGCCCCTACAAGGGCAGGGTTGTGGGCGTAGATGGGCCTGAATACGAGACGATTGCCGGATGCGGCTCCAACCTGGGGATATTCGACCCGGAAGCGGTGATCGAGATCAACTATTACTGCGACACCTATGGCATTGACACCATCTCGTTCGGCACGGCTACCGCCTTTGCCATGGAGTGCTACGAGGCGGGCATCCTGAACAAGGAGATCACCGGTGGCCTGGAGCTGCGCTGGGGAAACGCCGAGGCGGTGCTGGAGCTGCTGCATCAGATGGGGCGCGGCGAGGGCTTTGGCCCCGTTGTGGGCCAGGGCGTGCGCCGCATGAAGCGCCTCTTTGCGGACAAGTACGGCGGCGATCCGGCTTTCATGCACGACATCGGCATGGAGTCTAAGGGGCTGGAGTTTTCCGAGTATGTAACGAAAGAGTCGTTGGCCATGCAGGGCGGCTATGGCCTCACGCTCAAGGGGCCGCAGCACGACGAGGCGTGGCTGATCTTTATGGATATGGTGAACAACCAGATCCCGACCTTTGCCGACAAGGCAGAGGCGCTGCATTACTTTCCCATGTGGCGCACCTGGTTCGGGCTGAATGGCCTCTGCAAGATCATCTGGAACGACATCGAGCCAGCGGACAACCGCCAGACCGACGAGCCGGCCAAGGTGCCGGAACACGTCCGCAACTATGTGGATTACTTTGTCGGCGTTACGGGGCGCGATGATGTACGCAGCGGCGATGACCTCATCCTCATGTCCGAGAAGGTCTATAACTTTCAGCGTGTCTTTAACCTGCGGCTGGGACACGGCTTGCGCCAGGATGATGAGATCCCATACCGTTCGATGGGGCCAGTAACTGCCGAGGAGTACGAGTCGCGGCAGGAGCGTTACGACAAACAGCTGCGCGACCTGGGCCATGATATCGCGGGCAAGACCACGGCGGAAAAGATGGCGCTGTTGCGGGCGCACCGTGAACAGCAATACGAGCTGCTCAAGGACGCGGTATATGCGCGGCGCGGCTGGACGCACGATGGTGTGCCCACGCCGCAAAAGCTGGCAGAGTTGGGTATTGACTTTCCCGACGTGCTGGATGTGGTGAAGAAACATCTCCGATGATCCGCGTTAACGACAAGTTCGAGGTCGAGTGGCAAGAGGGAATGACGGTTACAACCTTGCTTGAAGCTTGCCGCTTTACGTCGCCTTGCCTGATCGTTATCGTGAACGGCATGGTGGTAGAGCCCGCCGCCTATGATCAGTCTCCCATCTACGAGGGAGACACGGTCAAGGTCTTGCACATGATCGGCGGCGGATAGTGCTATTTGCGAGCATGATAGCTCATAGAGGGGAGTCGGCCTGTGGATCAGCTCAAAGCGATCATTCTCGCCGCCAGCCCCGGCGAGGGCGCGGGCGCGCCCTATCCCCGGTTGCTGCAGCGGCTTGGCGACAGGGCGATCATAGACTATGTGGTGGAAAACGCCCTCCGGTTTGTGGCCCCAGACGATCTTTACATCGTCGCGGGATACGAGCGCGAAAAGTTACAGGCGCACCTCGGCGCGGCCTATCATTATGTGATTCAGGATGAGCCGCTGGGCACCGGCCATGCGGTGTGGCAGGCTCGCGACCAGCTGGGAGACTATGGCGGCGATCTGCTCATCCTCTATGGCGACACGCCCCTCTTTCGCCCTGCTTCGCTGCGCGGGTTGCTCAATCGGCATCGCCTGAAGGGTGCCGATCTGACCCTCTTTACCGCCATCTCCGACCAGCCTCTTCCTTATGGGCGCATCATCCGCGATAGTCGCGGGAATGTAGTGGATATCATCGAGCAGGCGGATGCCTCCGCTGAGGTGCAAAAGATCCGCGAGCTGAACCTGGGCGCGTATGTGTTCAAGGCGCAACCGCTCTTTGCGGCGCTCGCATTGTTGGCACAGAGCGGGGCCAAGCGATACCTGCTCACCGACCTGGTTCACCGCCTCATCCGCGCCGGCCATCGCGTCGAGAGCTATCAAAGCTATGATCAGGATGAGATACTGGGCATCAACACGCCGCAAGACCTGCAGGAGGCTGAGTTCATCCTGCAGAAACGCTTCTACCGGCCCAAGCGCGTGGAAGAGGAGCATATCATCCAGTTTGGCACAGGCGGATGGCGCGCCGTGATCGGTGAGGGATTCACACTTCACAATGTGCGCCGCCTCTGTCAGGCGCTGGCGAACAAGCTCATCCGCGAGGGCACCGAGGCGCGTGGCGTGGTGATCGGCTATGACCGACGGTTTCTTTCTGATCGCTCGGCGGAGGCCGCCGCGGAGGTGTTCGCCGGCAACAACATCCCGGTGGTATTGTTGAGCGAGGACGCGCCGACGCCGCTCATCACCTATGCCGCCAGCATCCAGAATGCTGTGCTGGGATTAGCCTTCACCGCCAGCCACAACCCGCCCGAATACAACGGGCTCAAGGTGTTTCTGACGGATGGCTCCCTTCTGATGGATGAGGAGACGCGCGAGGTGGAGGACGAGGCAAACCAGCTCGGAATGCAGGATGTTGTCAAGATCGAGCTGGATCTGGCGGAAAGCGCCGGCATCGTGCGCCGCGCTGACTTTACGAATGAGTATGTGGATGCGGTGGAATCGTTTGTGGACCTGGATGTGATCCGACGCGCTGGATTGCGCGTGATCGTTGATCCAATGTATGGCGTGGGGCAGGTGACGCTGGAGATCATCCTGATCGAGGCGCGCTGCCGCGTGGTGATCATTCACGGTCGCCACGATCCGCTCTTTGGCGGTCGCTCGCCAGCGCCCGACTTGAAAGCTCTCAACATGCTGATCGCGGAAATACGCGATGGGCATTATGACCTCGGCCTGGCGATGGATGGTGATGCGGATCGTATTGCGATTGTGGACGAGCGCGGCGATTATATTCATATCAATGATATCCTGTTGCTCCTTTACTACTACTTGCACGAGATCCGCGGCTATAAGGGTGGCGTCGTGCGTAATCTCGCTACGACCCACATGCTGGATCGGCTGGCGCGCCGCCTGGGCGAAACGTGCGTCGAGGTGCCGGTGGGGTTCAAACATATCGCCGCGGCGATGAAGCGCACCGATGCGCTATTGGGCGGGGAAAGCAGCGGCGGCCTGACGATCCGCGGGCATATCATGGGCAAGGACGGCATCCTGGCCGCCGTGCTGGTGGTGGAGATGCTGGCGCGCACCGGCAAGAGCATCTCGCAACTGCTGCAAGAGGTCCATGCGCTGACCGGGCGGTTATACACTGTTGAGGAGAACCTGCCAGCCACTTCTGAGATGAAGGTGATTATCCCGCAACGGCTGCGCCAGATGAGCGTCCCAGCGCTGGGTCCCTATCGCATGGTTAATGTCTCACATCTGGACGGGACCAAGTTCCTGTTGGAGAACGATAATTGGGTGATTCTGCGCTTTTCCGGCACGGAGCCCTTGCTGCGGATATTCGCGGAATCGGACACTCCAGAGAAAGCGCGTGAGCTGGTGCAGTTGGTCAGCGAGTTGGTGGGGTTGAGTGCGCAAGCGACAAGTTGAGAGCCCAAACACCGGGAGATCCCAGAACAGCGAGGGAAAATGGCGCAAGATCAGGTTCCGATGATCATCATGACCGGCGTGACCGCAGCGAGCGAGGTCGAGGAGATGATGGCGGGCGCATTGGTTGCGTCCACCCTTGACATGGTAGCCAAGGCGCTGGCAGCCGGGAATGTTGGCCCCATCATTATCTCGACCAATTCCACCGATCTGATCGCGCGATTGCGCGATTGGCCGGTCGTGATCGAAAAGGACCCGGCCGACGCCAAGTTTCACTTTGGCTTTCGTTTGCGCGAGATCATCAATCAATATCGGCTGCCCAAGGTGATCTACATGGGAGGGGGCAGCGGCATCCTACTGACGGTGGAACAGCTCCGCGAGATCGCGCAAGAGACGCTCAAGGCAGATTCGCTGCTGATCACCAACAACTTTTACTCCACCGATTTCTGCGCGTTCACGCCCGCCTCGCACATCAACGAGATCCATCCACCGCCCTATGACAACGATCTCGGCTGGCGGATGGGACAGAAGAACGGGCTGCCCAACGTCTCGCTGCCCCGCTCGGCCGCCAGCCAGCTCGACATTGACACGCCGGTTGATCTGATGGTGCTGACCTTCCAGCCGGAGCTGGGCGAGAACCTGCAGACGTATCTGAATAGCCTCAAACTTGACACGTCGCACTTGCAACGCTCCATGAAGTTCTTTGTCAACCGCTCGTCAGAGATCGTGCTGGCAGGGCGAATCTCCTCGGCCACGCTGGCGTATATGGAACAGGAAGCGGCCTGCCGGGTGCGCGTCTTCTCGGAGGAGCGCGGCATGCGGGCCAGCGGGCGACAGGATCGCGGCGAGGTGCGCTCGTTGCTGGGCTACTACTATGAGAAGGTGGGACCGCGCCGTTTCTTTAGCACGCTGGGGGAGATGGCTCAGGCGGTTTTCTTTGACGACCGTGTCCTCTGGGTACACTTTGGCGTTTGGCCCTCTCCTGCTGATCGGTTCAACTCGGACTTGTTGCGGCCGGACAGGATCGAGAACGAGTTTGTGCGCACCTTTACCGAGGCCGCCATGGAAAGCCCAATCCCGGTTGTGATGGGCGGGCATTCTTTGGTGTCTGGTGATATGTTTGTGATTGTGGAGAGCGCCTGGCGGCTGAGCGGGGTGGACATCCCGCGCTGGGTGAATCACACTTTCTGGGGAGACCCGAACCAGCTCAAGCCAGAGAGGCGATTGGGCTAGAAGACGATCACATGAAGGAGTTAGCCTATGGCAGAAGGGACAGGTCAATCGTCGCATGAGGGGGGCGACTATCGCGACGTATGGGGTCGTCGCTTGGCCGATGTCGACGCGGACATTGACCTGATTATCCGTTTGGAGGAGGAGCGCCAGGCGCGGCGGCTCATCTTTATCCCATCGGAGAGCATCTGTCCGCAGCCGGTGCGCGAGGCTCTGGCCTCGGTGTTCACGAACGTTTACGCAGAGGGCTACCCGCCGCTACGCATGATGGAAGAGGATGAGGCGGGCATCCTCGATCTCTCCCGCCAATTGGCCAACTATCGTCGCTATGGAGACAGACGCTTTTACAAGGGCGCAGACTATGTGCACTTTATCGAGTGCTTGGCACAGCGGCGCTGCGCCAGCCTCTTTGCCACCCCCGATGTGTCTGCAGCAGACATCTATGTGAACGTGCAGCCGCTATCGGGCGCTGCCGCCAACCTAGCCGTCTATGACGCCTTCCTGAAAGCTGGCGACACGCTGATGGGGATGGATCTCTTCCAGGGCGGCCACCTGACGCATGGCAGCGAGTTCAACATCTCCGGCCGACGGTATCATGTCGTCTCGTATGGCGTGGACCCCAAAACGGAGCGCCTCGACTATGAGGCGATTCAACGGCTCGCGCTGGAGTACCGCCCCAAGCTGATCGTCGCTGGCTTTACCTCCTACCCGTGGGCGCCGGATTGGAAGGCATTCCGTGAGATCGCCGATGCCTGTGGCGCGCTGCTCATGGCTGATATCGCGCATACGGCGGGCCTGGTGTGCGCGGGCGTCTGCCCTTCGCCGGTGGGACTGGCGGATGTGATCACCTTTACCACGCACAAGACCATGTGCGGGCCGCGTGGTGCCGTGATCATGACCACAGATGAAGATAGGGCCAAGCTGGTGGATGCCGCCGTCTTCCCCGGAGCGCAGGGTGGGCCACACACGAACAAGTTCGCGGCGATGGCGGTCGCGTTCAAAATCGCTGCCACGCCGCAGTTCCGCGAGCTCCAACAGCGGATCGTGGTGAATGCCCAGGCGCTGGCGGCAGGCCTGCAGTCGCGCGGGCTGCGCGTCGCCTATGGCGGGACCGATACGCACATGTGCTTGCTCGATCTTCGCGCGATCGAGACGCCGAATGGGTTGCCGGTGCGCGGCGAGATCGCTGTGCGGATCATGGAACTGTGCGGGCTGGTGGCCAACAAGAACACCCTCCCCGGCGACACCGTAACAGCGCTGGCAAGCGGCGTGCGGCTCGGCACTCCGTGGCTGACGCAGCGCGGCATGGGGCCGACGGACATGGACGTCCTGGCCGGCCTCATCCATCGTATTGTGACCAACGTCCACCCATTTTACTACATTGGGTCGCGCGGCGAGATGCCTCGCGGCAAGATCCCGTTCGAAATCATTGAGGAGGTCAAACGTCAAGTGAACAGAATAGCCGAGGCAACCCCGGCCGAAACCGCCGCGCGCGGTTCCGGCTACCCGCACTATGATAGTGCCGAGGGGAGCAATGCCTCCGCCACGAGCGTGGCGGAGGCGACGCCCATCTTGCAAGCCACTACGGAGGGCGCTGTGGGCGTTGATCTGACGGCCGCCGGCATCCTGCAGATCAGCGGCGACCGCGCCAGTGCGTTCTTGCAGCAGGTAGCGACGCGCAATCTGGCTGAGCTCCGCCCGCAACAGGCGGATCGCACCCTTCTTCTGGAGCCAGATGGCACCCTGATGTCGGACGCCACTCTCTGGCGTATGTCCGCTGGCGATACGGAATCGGACCGCTATTGGCTGACCTTGCCTGCCGAGACGCGGCAGCGGGTGCGCGCGTGGCTGCGGGATCTCTCGGATGGGTATGTGGTCTTTGACCCTGATGACCTTTTGGCCAAGGTTGAGGGGCCAGTGGTGGTAGACGACCTGGGCGACGAGCCGCCGGCTGAGGATCGGCTGGCATTGATCGTGTTGCAGGGGACAGCAGCGCCCGCGATCCTGCACGGGCTAGGCGTCGAGCTGTCGCCAGCCGTCTGGTGGCATGGCGCACTACAGGCCGGCGAAGCGTTGCGTGACCAGATGGCCTGGGTCGCACTGGCAGCAAGCGGTGACATGCCCCGCTACGAGATCCTGGTTCACCAGACGGCGCGAAGGGTGCTTCTGGAGGCGCTGCACGCGAGGGGCGCGACGGTGATGGGGCCGGAGGCCGAGCCAGTGCTGCGGACGCAGTTGGGCTGGCCGCTGCCATCGGCCACCGAGAAACTCTCGCTGGCACATCTGCAGCAGGCATATCCTGCCTATTTCGCGCTGACCAAACCGTATTTTGTGGGGCAAAAGGCGTATGCGTCGCTGTTGCCCGCCAGCGATAAGCGAGAATTCCACTGGGAAGACAAAGAACAGCCTCTCAAGCGAACGCCGCTCTATGAAGAGCATCGCCGTCTCACCCGCAAGATCATCCCCTTTGCCGGGTGGGAGATGCCGGTGTGGTACACCAGTGTGGCAGAAGAACACCAGGCAGTGCGCCGGGCGGCAGGCTTGTTTGACGTGGCGCACATGGGCGTCCTCGAGGTGGCGGGGGAGCATGCCGCTGCGTTCCTCGACCTGGTGAGCACGAATTACGTGCGGTGGCTACGTGACGGCCAATCATGTTATAGCTATCTGATGGATCCGGATGGACATGTGTTGGATGACCTCATGATCTACCGTCGCTGCTGGGACCGCTATCTGGTGGTGGTGAATGCGGCCAACACCGACAAGGACCTGGCATGGCTGCGCGCGGTGAACGCGGGCGAGGTGCGTATAGACCGCGCCAATCCCGCCATGCAGACGCCCGCGCCGGTTACCATCCGCAACCTGCAGTCCTCCGAAAGCGGCGCGGATCGGCTGGTGGACCTGGCTTTGCAGGGGCCCAAGTCGCTGGCTATCTTGCAGAGCTTGACGGAAGATCCCCGCCAACAGCGCGCGCTGGCGCGCATTCGCCGCACGCATTTCATCGAAACCGTGCTGGCAGGCATCCCGCTCATCGTGGCGCGCACCGGTTACACTGGCGAGGATATTGGCTACGAGCTGTACGTACATCCGGATCATGCGGTGCGCCTCTGGCGACTCTTGCTGGAAAACGGAGAGAAGGAGGGCCTGCGGCCATGTGGCCTGGCCGCGCGCGACTCGACGCGCATGGAGGCGGGGCTGCCGCTCTATGGACACGAGCTGGCTGGCCCGCATGACATCAAACCAACAGAGGCGGGGTTCGCCCTCTTTGTCAAGTTCCACAAGCCGTTCTTCATTGGCCGACAGGCGTGCATTGCCCAGGAAGCCAACCGGACGATGGCAGTGGTCCGCTTCCGCGTGGACCGCAGCGGCGCACGCGCCCTGCGGCAGGATGATCCCGTCGTCAACCGCAACGGTCAACACATCGGCTGGGTGACAAGCTGCACGCTCATCGGCGGGATGCAGATGGGCATGGCATATGTGGAGAAGCGCTATAACGAGGCGGGCACACCGATCGGCATCTTTGCGCTTCCTGCGCCGGACCGAATGCCTGAAGCCAAGCCGATGAATGCCCTGCAACTAGGGGATCGTGTGCTGCTTCCCGAATGGGCTACAGTCCTGGAGCGATTCCCAACGCCGGAGGAGAAGGCAAGACGAAGCGGCGCGGAGCCGCAAGAGTAGCGATGGCCCACGGGGCGCGCCTGTCTGCTGGGCGCGCCCTTTTCTGTCAGCGCTTCTACAATTGACTGGTGTGTCATTTGATGGTATATTTAGCTGTCAAAAGGCGATGCGCCAGCAGGGGATGCCCAACCCTACCACCTGGACGTAATGGAGCTAGCTGATGAACCACACGCACGAGCCAACACATGGGCCTAGCGGCATGATGTTCGTAATCGGGGCGGTTTTGGTAGTATCGTTGCTCATCGCCCCAGGCATCTCCAACCGGGTCATGGTGCCCCACTCTGCTGGCAGTGTGTTCGCGCAAGTCTTGCCGACCGCGATCCCCACGCAGACCCCCGAGGGATATTGGACGACAAACGGACCATGGGGAGGCACGGTCTCAAGCCTCGTTGTCTCTCCCGCCTATAACCGCGACACTACCCTTTTCGCCAGCACCTCTTGTGGCGTCTTTGTCTCGAATGATGGCGCTGATACTTGGCGGGAGACCGGCCGGCAGGTGAATGTGCCCATCCAGACGATGGCGATCTCGCCGGATTTTGCGGCGGAAAGCGGTGCTACAGGTGGCATGATCTATGTCGGGACACGCCAAGACGGCCTCTGGTGCTCTGATGATCAAGGGAGAACATGGGGTGACTGCTCGCCCGCCATGCCATCGCCAGAACCGACCGGACGCATCGGCATTCCGGCTATTGCCATCTCTCCTAACTTCCGCACGGACCACATTGTCTTCGCCAGCGTGGTATCCACGTCCAGCGCTCTCTATCGCTCCACAAATGGTGGCGACACATGGACTTTGATCCTGGCAGCGCCGGTAACGGGTGTGGTGATCTCCGCGGTGGCCCTGGCGCCGACATACCCGCGGAGCCCGGTGATCTTTGTGGGCACCAGCGATGGGCGGATCCTGCGCTCATCAGACGATGGCGTTAACTGGAATCCGTTCTACCAGGTGCCGGATGGGGCGAGCGTACGGCAGATCGTCCTCTCCCCCGATTACGCCGCTGACCGGACGATATTCGTTGCGACCGAGGGTCAGGGGCTGCTCTGGACAGCGGATAACGGCGCGGGCTGGAGTCAGCTGAACCCGTTCCCCACCTGTTCCTCTGTGGCGCTCTCTACCACGTTCAAGACCGACGCGGTCGCTTTTGCTTCCTTCTATCCGGATGTGGACTATCCGGTCGGTGGTATCATGTATGCGACCAACGGCCGCGATGGTCTGGGCCGATTGCAGTGGGTGATGCTCAACAATGGCCTCGAGGAGACGGTTGCCGAATCAGTCGCTATCTCGCCAGCCTTCAACCGCGACTCGACCGTATGGTTGGGAACTCGGGGCCGCGGTGTGTACCGTCTGCGGCGGAATGTGCAGGATGTCTGGCAGCAGAGCTCGATCGGACTGAACGCTTTGCATGTGACCTCTGTCGGCATCTCGCCACTCTTTGGCCTGGATCGCTTTCTGATGGCCAGCACGCTGGAGGGAGGCATCTTCCAGTCCTCGGATGGTGGGCAGACATGGCAAACGGCTAACAGCGGCTTGCCGCGCGCGGTGCGTTCCATCCACAGTGTCGGCGTCGCCTCAAACCTGGTCTTCGCTGGCGGGCAGGATGGTCAAGTCTATCGCTCGAATCGTGGCGGCATCTCTTGGACGCAAGTCTATACCGTGCCGGAGCGATCCTCCGTGCAGATGTTCGCCATTCCATCCCGCTTTCTCACAGATCGGACCTTGTTCTTGGCCGCCGGCCCGTCTGGCATTCTAAAGTCCACAAACATGGGCAGCGACTGGAATACAGCATTGGTATCTGATGGCACGGCGTTCAGCGTGGTAGCTGTGTCGCCTGGTTATAACGAGACTGACCCGCCGGGCGAGACGAAAGCGGTCTTTGCGGGAGGAGATCGGGGCCAGCTTTTCAAGTCTATTGACGGCGGCAGCCTCTGGACTCCCGTGGTGATAGAGTGGCCGGCAGAGGTGGCGGCCGAGGTGACGTTCCGCTCATTAGCGTTGTCGCCTAGCTATATCTCCGACCACACGATCTTTGCTGGCTATGCGACTGCCGCTGGCGGCGGCGGGGTGCTCTATTCGACAGATGGCGGGGGCCAATGGCGGCCGGTCGGCGCAAGCCTGCCCGATGATGGCGTTGCAGCGATCACGCTGGGGCAGTTCCTGCTTGACCAGACCGTGTACGTCGCCACGGACGAGCACGGTGTCTATCATTCCACGAATGCCGGCGTGAGTTGGGAGCCCTTTAGCGAGGGGCTTGATTTTACCTATCTCTCGTCGCTGGCGGTTTCGCCGAATGTGTGGCGTACGATCTTTGCCGGTTCATGGGGGCGTGGTGTGTGGCGCTACACGCTAAAGAGCAAACCGACGCCGACCCCGACGGCGACCGGTTCGCCGCTGCCGACTGCCACGCCGACGGATACGGCGACCGCCACGACGACTCCATCGCCATCGGCGACCCCCACCGTAACCGAGACGCCAACCCAGACCCCCACGCCCACGCCGACTGTGATCCGGCTGCTGCAACTGCCGCTGATCTACCGCGACTATCCCGTCGTCTGGGAACGGAGCGGCCTCACGGCTGTAGAGATCAAGTCGTTGGCGACCGATCCGGGCAACACGCAGACTGTCTATGCTGGCACCGATCGTGGTCTCTTCCGCCACCTTTACTGCGGCGGCGAGTGGTACGCCAACGTCAGCCTGCCGTCGGTCGCTGTCTATGCCATTGCGGCCACAGCCTCGCCGGCCGGGCATGTCTTTGTCGGCACATGGGGCGATGCGGGCATCTATCGTTCCACCGATGGTGGGATCACTTGGCAGCCGGCCAACACCGGGCTGACCAGCCCGTATGTGTACGGCCTGGCGATCTCCCCCAACTATGCTGTGGACCGCACCGTCTATGCAGCTACGGCGATGACCGGTGTCTTCAAAAGCGTTGACGGCGGCGCGTCGTGGAACGCCGTCAATAACGGCCTCGGCAGCTTGCAGATGAGCTCGGTATCCGTCAACCCGGTGGATCCGCAGCTCATCCTGGCGGGCACCTATGACCGAGGCATCTATCGCTCGACGAACGGCGGTGCATCGTGGTCGCATGTGCCGCTGGGCAATGATGTGGTCTGGACGATCGTCACCAGCCAGGCGAATCCGGCCATCGTCTATGCGGGGACGGACGGCGGCGTCTTTCGCAGCGACAACCGCGGCCAGAGCTGGACGTATGTCGGTGGCCTGGGCCGCACTTATAGCCTCGCGCTGGATCCCCTCAGTGCACAGGTCGTATTCGCCGGGACATCGGGGAGCGGCGTGCTGATCACGACCAATGGTGGCCTCTACTGGAGACCTCTCGATGAAGGGCTGGAGAACCGCGTGGTGCAAGCGCTGGCGCTGGATTATGTCCGCTGCCAGTTGATCTATGCTGGCACCAACGATGGCGTGTGGGAGCGCAGGCTGCCCTGACGGGCGGTGGTCGTGGAAAAAAGCGGTGATGGCTTATGCTGGCCATCACCGCCTTTTGCGCGTGTTACCAAGTGAGCTTGGGCTGACGAGCCGCGCGCACCTCGTCCAGCCGACGCACCGGCGTGCCGTGCGGCGCATCGTGCAATAGCTCCGGGTGTTCCACGGCCTCGGCGGCGATCTTGTGCATCGCCTCGCAGAAGGCATCCAGCGTGCGTTTGCTCTCCGTCTCGGTCGGCTCGATCATCAGCGCCTCGGGCACGATGAGCGGGAAGTAAATCGTCGGTGGATGGAAGCCGTAATCCATCAGACGCTTGGCGATATCCAGCGTATGAATGTCCGGCGCGGCCTCGCGGCGTCCGGACAGGACGAACTCGTGCATACAGCGGCGGTCATAGGGCAGTGGGTAGAGCCCCTTGAGCCGGTGGAGCAGATAGTTGGCATTGAGAACGGCAGTCTCGCTGGCCTTGCGTAACCCTGCCGCGCCCAGGGAGCAGATATAGGTATAGGCGCGGACCAGCACACCAAAGTTGCCGTAGAACGATTTCATTCGCCCAATGGATGCCTCTGGTACGGACCAGATGTAGACATAAGATGGAATATCCTCGTCCTCATGCTCCTGCGTGTGTTCTCCCTTCACCTCAACCCGGGTTACGATCGGCCCGGGTAGGTAGCGAAGCAACTTTTCATTGACGCCGACCGGTCCAGCGCCCGGGCCGCCGCCACCGTGTGGCGTGGAGAAGGTCTTGTGCAGGTTATAGTGCATCACATCAAAGCCCAGCTCTCCGGGCTTGACGATCCCCAGCAGGGCGTTCATGTTAGCGCCGTCGCCATATAGCAGCCCACCACAGCCGTGTACCAGCGCCGCGATCTCGACGACATGCTCATCAAAGAGGCCCAGCGTATTGGGGTTGGTGAGCATAAGCCCGGCAACCTCATCGTTGCAGTGCGCCCGCAAGTCCTCCAGGTCCACGTTTCCCCGCGCGTCGGACTTGATCTCCACCGTGTCATAGCCGCTCATGCTCGTGGAAGCGGGGTTGGTGCCGTGCGCGGAATCGGGGATGAGCATGATATGGCGCTTGGCATCGCCACGCTCCCGGTGATAGGCACGGATCATGAGCACGCCGGCAAATTCACCTTGCGCGCCTGCTGCCGGTTGCAGCGAGACCCCGGCAAAACCGCCAATCTCGCGCAGGAACTCTTGCAATTCCCAGATGAGCTGCAGGCTTCCCTGGACGGTCAGCTCATCTTGGTAGGGATGCGTGTGCACAAAGCCGGGCAGCCGCGCCGTCTCCTCGTTGACCTTGGGGTTATACTTCATGGTGCAGGAGCCGAGCGGGTAAAAGCCTGTATCTACGGCATAGTTCATCTGCGAGAGCCGCACGTAGTGGCGCACCAAATCCACCTCCCCCACCTCTGGCAGGGGGAGATCATCTCGCAGGAACTCGGCGGGCAGCTCGGCTGGGGGCACGTCCAGATCGGGCAAGAGGCAGCCGCAGCGTCCCTCGCCACTCAGCTCGTTCAGCAGGGGCTCTGTCATGTGGTCACCTCCCGCAGGGTTGCCACCAGATGGTCTATCTCATCGCGGTCTATCGTCTCCGTAACGCAGAGCAGCATGTGGTTCTCCAGCGCATAGTCGCGGCTCAGATCGTAACCGCCGATGATGTTGGCATCCAGCAGGCGGTCGTTGATCTCGTCCACAGGCTGCGGGCAACGGACCACGAATTCCTTGAAGAAGGGCTGCTGGCTTGCCAGCGCAAAGCCGGGCAAGGAGCCGACCTGCTGTGCCGCATAGTGCGCCTTGTGATAGCACAACTCGGCGATGCGACGCAGCCCGGTGCGGCCCATCGCTCCCAGATAGACCGATGCGGCCAGCGCGCAGAGCGCCTGGTTCGTGCAGATGTTCGAGGTGGCGCGCTCGCGGCGGATGTGCTGCTCGCGGGCGGTCAACGTCAGCACATAGCCTCGCTTGCCGTCCACGTCCACCGTCTCGCCCACGACGCGCCCTGCCATGCGGTGCACATGCTCCTTGCGGCAGGCGAAATAGCCGAGGTATGGGCCGCCGAACTGTAGGCCCAGCCCCAGCGGCTGACCCTCGCCGATGACGATGTCTGCACCATACGCGCCCGGTGGCTGGAAAAGCCCCAGCGAGATGGGGTCGGCGCTCACCACTAGGAGCGCCCCTGCGGCGTGCGCCGCGTCCGCCACTGCATCCCACTTGTAGAGCTGCCCGAAAAAATCGGGGTTCTGTACGACGACGCAAGCGGTGTCCTTGTCCACCATTGCCGCCAGCGCGCCCACGTCCAGGTTTAGCGGATCCATATCCGGGAGCCCTTCGACGATCTCGATGTCCAGGCTCTGCGTGTAGGTGCGAACGGTAGCGCGGTATTCGGGGTGGACGGTAGGCGCGATAAGCGCCTTGCGGCGCTTCTTGCGCCCCACGTGATAGGCCATCATCACCGCCTCTGCCATCGCTGTCGCCCCGTCGTAGTGCGAAGCGTTGGCCACGTCCATGCCGGTGAGCGCGCAGATCATGCTCTGGTACTCAAAGATGCTCTGCAGCGTGCCCTGGCTGATCTCCGGCTGGTACGGCGTGTAGGCGGTGTAGAACTCGGAGCGGCCGGTGATGTGGCGCACGACGCTGGGCACAAAGTGGTCATAGGCTCCTGCGCCCAAAAAACTGATATAGTGCTGGGTGTCCAGGTTGTTCTCGCTCAGCGCCTGCAGCCGCCGCATGACCTCCAACTCGGCCATTGGCGGAAACAGGTCCAGATCGGGGAACCTGAACTCGGCGGGGATGTCATCGAACAGCTCCCTCACATCGCGCAGCCCCAGCACTGCCAACATCGCCTGCCGTTCCGCGTCGTTTTGCGGAACGTAAGACATCTTAGCCCTCCTCGGCAATGAACGCCTCATACGCTGCGGCGTCCAGCAACTGATCTGCCTCGCTCTGGTTGCGGACACGCAGCTTGATGATCCATCCCCGGCCATAGGGGTCCTCGTTGACCAGTTGCGGGGTGTCCTCCAATGCACGGTTGACGGCGATGATCTCGCCGCTCAGGGGCATCTGGATGTCAGATGCGGCCTTGACTGACTCGATAACCGCATATGTTTCCCCTTGCTCGAACTCGTCTCCCTCCTCTGGTAGCTCAACATAGACCACGTCGTTGAGCTCTTCCTGAGCATAGTCGGAGATGCCGCTGACGGCCACGGCTTGGTCCCCCTCTTGCTCGATCTTGACCCATTCATGCGTCTTGGTGTACAGAAGACCGGGCAGATAAACGGTCATGTCGTTCTTCCTCCTCTTGATGATTATCTTGCGGGTGTCGCATGATGCGGCCGCATCACGCGTTGGTCCCCTTGTTGTGATCCGTCTGGTTACTGCTGCCCGCTCAGGGCGTTGGCGTGGTCAGCGCGCTCTGCACGATTGCCACGGCCTCCTGCACCTCGTGAGGCGTCAGAGGCCGCGGATAGTTGTACATCACCCCGCCGGGCCGCTCATTATAGTATGGCCGGTTGCAGTCAGGGCATCCGGCCGTGCGAAAGGCGTCACCGGAGCCCAGCAGCGCAGCGAGTTGTCGCGATGACAGGCCATAGCTGACGATCTGCCCCTCCGACGAAAACCGCATCTGCGCCACATCTAGCCTGCCTTGCGCGATAAGACAGCGCGCCGCCTGCACCCGGCGGTAACTGGCCAGCGCCGGCGGCAGACGATCCGCGAGCGCAGTGCCCGGCACCGGTGTAAAGGCGAAAAGCCCGATGCAGATGCCGCGTTCCGTCAGCCAGGCAAAGCATCGCACGAGATCGGCCTCGGTCTCGCCCAGCCCGACGATGAGGTGGGTGCTGATTCGGCCCGGAAAACGCTCTGCCAGCTCCGCCAGCAGGTTGCATTGTCGCTGCCAGCCCGGTGTTTTCAGCCGCTCGAACAGCTCCGGCGTGGCGGCATCCAGCGCCAGGGCCAGCCGATCCGCCCCCGCGGCGAACAACCGGGCCGCATCCTCCGCATGGCGCAGCGCCACCGATGCGGAGATGGGGATCTTCGACATGGCGCGGATGCGCGCCACGATCTCTTCTGCTCGCGCCAGCGAGTCCGGCGTCGCTGTAACCTGTAGGCAAGCGCGTCGCAGACGGCCCGCGAGGTAAGCATCGGCGAGTCGCGCCACCGTCTCGGCGGCATCATAGGGTGGCCAGGTCACCCGCGAGAGTGCGTTAGCGCGCGCCCGGCTGGATCGCGCCTGGGCGCAAAAGGCGCAGTCGCGGCCACACCTGTCGCCGACCATTAGATAGGCGGTGGTCGGCGGATCATGCTGCACCACCTCGGCCAGACCGAGCACGCCCGCCGTGCCGATGGATACCTTGATCGCATCCGCAAGACGTGCTGCATCTGCAAGATCGCCCGTATTCACGTGGTCCAACGCCAAATGATGGCTCGCTTTCTATTTGACATTCTCAAACACGCAGCACTCGTCATCCCACACCACGCGCAGCCCCAGCTCTGCCGCCAGCGCCACCGCGCCGGGCGCGGGGTTGACAATGGCGTTCACGCCGGCGTGTAAGGCTATCGCGTCCACACGATCGCGATAACTCCCGCCGGGGCGCATACAGCCGAGATACAGCGCCGTCTCTGGCAGCGCGCAGCGCGCCGCGGTGAGAACGTCTCCCACTATCTCCGGGGTGGGGGGCGCGCACTCGGCGTAAGCCGTCCCGCGCGTCGGGATCAGGACGAGATAGACGACGGTCTCCACGCCGCGTCGCTGCAGCTCGGCCAGCGCGGCATACTCCCCAGAGATGCGACCGCCGCGCAAGCCGATGGTGATATGCGGCACGACGACGCGCGCATAGCGCCGCAGCAGGTCATACGTGCGCCAGTAGTCGGGGACCGTGGCCGACAGACCATACACCTCGCGGATCGTCGCGTCGTCGCCGACGATGTCAAACGACACCACGTCGGCATACGGCGCGATGGCACGGATCGTCTCCTCGTCGGCCAATCCGACGTGCCAGTTAAGCCGCCGACCCTCACGCAATGCCACGATCTGCGGCAAATGCGGCAGGAGCGGCACACGCCCCTGTAAGTCGCAGCCGCCAGAGATGAGGCAACTGCGGGCATCGCGCACGTCAGCCGACGACAGCGGCATCATGCCGCGCAGATAGCGCCCGTCGCAATGCGCGCAGTGCAGCGCGCAAGACACACCAGTAACGCTGATAGCGGCTGTCTTGTGTGGGCGCACGAAGCGCACTTGCAGCGGAAAATGCGCCTCGCGCACTCGCCATGAGTCGCGCATGTTGTGCGAGATCGGATCGAACCCGATTGTTAGTTCCTTTCGTGTCAGTGCGATCTAGGCGGCCCCTTGCAGCGGCAACTTGACTGGCTGCCCTGTCTCTGCGGAACGATATGCCGCCAGCGCCACCTCCAGCGCACGCAGCCCATCTTCGCCAGTGATGGATGGCTCGCGGCCTGTGGCGATGGCGTCGGTGAAATCGCGGATCAGCCCCAGGTCAATGTCGCTGCCCCAGCCGGCCCATTGCCCTTTGCCCACCGCGTCGCTGTAGACGTCAATGTGCTGGGCGAAGGCGTCTATCAGGAGCGTGCCCTTTTCGCCGACGATCTCCAGCGTTACATCGCCCCATGTGGCATAGCTTTTGGGGCGGGACCAACTGGTGTCCAGCGTGCCAAAAGCGCCGTTTGCCAGCTTGAACGACAGAAGGCCCACATCGTCAATGCCCAGTCCCGGATGGATAAGATCAAAGCCGACCTCAGCATACACCTCGGTGACCTCAGTGTTCCAGAACCAGCGCAACACATCAATCACGTGCACCGTATGGTCAATGACCGCGCCACCGCCGGATAGTTCCTTCTGGATGAACCAACCGCCGGGCATGTAGCCGTGATTCGTCGTCTTGACGCCATAGATGCGCCCCAGTCTGCCCTGGTCCAGCATCTCTTTGGCGCGGCGCACCGGCGGGCTGAAGCGCACGGGAAAGGCAATTTGTAGCTTGGTGCCACGTTGCGCGCACATGGCGATGATGGCGCGGCCATCTGCCAGCGTGGCAGCGATCGGCTTTTCGCACAGCAGATACGGCACACGCCCGACGGCAAGTTGTACCCACATCAGATGCGTGCTGTTCTCTGAACAGACGATGACGCCATCCAGCCCTTGTGCCAGCAGTTCCTGCGGGTCGGCATAGTAGCGGGTGGCGAACTGGGCCGCCGCAGCCTGACCACGCGCGGCGTTATCGTCGGCGATGCCCACGATCTCGACCCCCGGAATCCGCTTCAGGCAGGCGGCATAGCTGCTGGCGTGCATATGGGCAAAGCTGAGCAAGCCGATCTTCATGGCAGCACCTCCTCGAAGGAATCCAGCGGAACAGGCTTGCCGGTGCGCAAAGAGTGGATGGCAGCCAGGGCGACCTCTACCGCCGCCATGCCATCTTCTGGCTGGATCATGAACGGCTCGCCGCTGATCAGGCAATCCAGAAAGTGTTTGTCCTCCCGGTAGTACGGGTCATCCTCCTCGGCCAGCGGGCTTTCCGGGATGGTGACGCTGGGACCCTGTCCCTGTGCCTCGGCCTGCGCCCACACTTGCAGCGGCGTCATCCGCTCGCTGTTGAACTCGATGAGACCGCTCACGCCGGCGATCTCTAGGCGCGTAATGAATTTGCCCGGCGGATACGCCCAGCTCGCCTCGACATGGCCCACTGCGCCGCTCTTGAAGCGGAGGGAGATAAGCGCGTAATCGGTCTGTGGCAGGCCGGCATGCATCAACCCCTGCGCATAGACGCGCTCCACATCGCCGCAGCACCATCGCACATAGTCCAGGTCGTGAATCGCCAGGTCCAGGATCACGCCGCCGCTCTGTTCATAATTCGCATACCAGTTGCGGCCTGTTTTGGGATGGCTGCCGCCCCGCGTCGTGCGGATGACACCAGGCTGGCCGATATCGCCGCGTGCCAGAACCTCGTGTGCGCGGGCGAACTCGGGAAAGAAGCGCACCACCTGCCCGACAAAGAGGCGCGAGCCGGACGCGGCGCAGGCGGCGATCATATCGCGACAATCCTTCTGGTGGCGCGCCATCGGCTTTTCGCAAAAGATGTCCTTGCCCCGTGCTGCCGCCGCCACAACTACGTCGCGGTGTGTGGGAGTCGGTGTAGTAACGATCACCGTGTCAACGTCGGCAAAGAGTGCATCCTGCGAGGCAAAGGCGCGACCGCCGTATTGGGCGGCGGCGCTCTCCGCCGTCGTTACGTCCATGTCGAAAAAGCCGGCCAGTTGCGCCGGCGCGCCGCGTCTGATCAAGGCGGCCCACCGTTGCGCGTGCCACCTCCCCATTGTCCCAGCCCCGATGATGCCGATTCGTCTCATCTCCTCCTCCTTCGCAATTCCTCATGCCTATGGAGAAAGCAAACAGATGTTGACCAACACAGTCCGTCATTGCGGGCGCAGCGGCGGAGCAATCTCCTGCTGGAAGGGGATTGCTTCGGGGGCTTCGCCCCCGAGGCAATGACGCTGGCGCTGTCATTGTGAGCGCGATTTGCGAAACAATCTCCTGTACTGCGGTTGGAGATTGCTTTGGTCGCTTCGCTTCCTCGCAATGACATCAGGTTCAGCCGGGCAGCTAGCCGTCGCACAGCATGATCCCCTCGCACGCCTGCACGGCGGCGATATTCTCGGCGGCGTATTCGGCGCGTTGCCCCAGATGGATGGCCTCCACCAGCGCATCCAGCGGGTAGATGGCCTGATGGCGCAGCAGCTCGCTTACGGCCATGATCGCCATGTTCTCCTTGCAGGCCCTGATTCTGGCGCGGGCAAAATCCAGCGGCACGATGCGCGCCCGCGTGGGCAGTGGCAGCAGCCTCTGGTCGGCATACACTGTGTCCGCCTCGCCCATCTGTGCCAACTGCGCCCGCACCATAGGCGTTAGCCCCTCCGGGAACAGGATGATGACAAAATCCGGCCTGGCAATGCCCGGATAGAAAATCTCTTCCGGACTTAGGATCACCTCGGACACCGAATAGCCGGTGCGCACTGTGACCGGGTAGTCGTTGCGCTGCGTGGCCCACAACCCGGACAGGACGCCGCCGCGCGCATAGGCCGTCGCAGTGGACACGATCTTGGCGCCTGCTGCGCCGGCGATCACCCCTTTGAGCGGGCGGGTGATGGTGTGATCATACTTGGCCGCGAGCGGCAATGGCGCGAGGGCAGGGCGTCTGCTCTCGCTGACGCAGGTTGCGCGATAGGCGCGGCTGTATTCGGGCCGTGTCTCCTGATGCAAGACGCCCGCGCCGCCGGGCATCGCTGCCACTGCCGCCTCCAGTTCGCGCCGCGCGTAGCGGTTGCTTGGCTGAAAGTAAGCGGTGCATAGCTCCCATACGTCCAGCAGGCCGAAACCCTCGTTCGCGATCGCCGCCGCTATCAGATCGGGCAGCGCTTTGTCGAACGCCGTCGTGCGGACGACATAGGTGGCGCCGTTGCTGGCCGCAGTGGTGGCGATATCCAGCGGGCGCTCCAGATGACCGTGCCATGTGGTCGCTGTGATGGCATTGGTGGGCGTCGTTACCGAATGCTCGCCGCCGGTCATGCCAAAATTCAGGTTGTTCATGACGATGACGGTGAGGCCTATGTTGCGCCGCGCGGCGCTGATCACGTGGTGCCCGCCGATGCCGCAGCCACCGTCGCCCATGATGACGATCAACTTGAGCGACGGGTTGGCCAGCTTGATGCCGGTGGCATAGGTTACGGCGCGCCCGTGCAGGCCATGAAACGCATTCGTGGCAAAGAAACGATCCGCCAACCCGGCGCAACCGATATCCGTAACGATGACGACCTCGTGCGGGTCGAGTTGCAGCTTGACCAACGCAGCATCGAGCGCTCTGACGGTCAGCGCATGACCGCAGCCGGGGCAGAAAGAGAAGGGGAGCTGCTTTTCATCCAGATACGTGGTGCGGCTCATGTCCACCCTCCCGCCGCCAGGATCTCCTCCGGCGCGATCATCTCGCCGTCCACGCGATGTATGCCGATCACCTCCGGCCGCGCCCCGCCCGCGTCCGTGCAGGCCAGCCGCTCGATCTCGCGTGTGTACTGGCCCAGATTGAGCTCTGGCACGAGCACTCGCCGCATGCCGTGCAGCGCCTGGCGGATCGCCTCTTCCGGCACGGGCCAGAGGGTGTGCAACGTCAACGTCGTGATGCGATGGCCGGCGTGCCGGGCGCGCCGCACCGCCTCGTGCACCGCCCGGGCGGTGATGCCATAGCTGATGACCAGTGTCTTTGCGCCCTCTTGTGGGTCGGTGAGGACAAATTCCAGTTCCCGGCAGTGCGCGTCTATCTTGGCCGCCAGATGGCGGTTCAGTTGATCCACCTTGGTTGGATTCTTGGTGAGATAGCCCGCCGCGTCGTGCGAGGAGGTCATCACACGCACCAGATGCGGCCCGCCATAGGCCGCCAATGGCAAGACGCGCGCCGGATCAGCGGGGTCAAAGACGGCAAAGGGCTGCTCTGGGGAAAGCGTCGGCCGGGGCTCGACTGGCATCACCGCATAATCTGCCAGTGCCACCGAAGCGTTCATCGTCACCAGCTCTTTGTCCGCGGCGATGATCACCGGCGCGCGGAAACGCTCCGCCAGGTTGAACGCCTGGCGTGTCAGCCGGTAGCAGTCGAGCAGGTTGGCCGGCGCCAGCACGATCAGCGGATAGCCACCGGATGTGCCCCAGCGCAGGAATTGGATGTCGCCTTGCGCTTCGGTGGTCGCGCCGCCGGTTGCCGGCCCCATCCGCTGGCAATCCACGATCACCAGCGGCACCTCGGCCATGATCGCCAGGCCGATGTTCTCCGAATAGAGGCTGATGCCCGGGCCGCTGGTGGCGGTCATCGCTTTGGCCCCCGCCATCACGGCGCCGATGCAAAAGCCGATGGAGGCGATCTCATCCTCGCCCTGTATGGCGATGCCACCCACGCGCGGCATTTCGCGCATCATGTAGAGCAAGATGCTGGTAGCCGGAGTGATCGGGTAGCCAGCGAAAAAGTTGCACCCCGCGTCCAGCGCGGCCCTGACAATGACCTGCGAGCCGTCAGTCAGTTCGCGCACGCCCCACCTCACTCTGCTTGCCACGCATCGGCATCGTACGCCGGCAGCTCGCAGCGCAGCGGGCGATCCTGCCGCAGGCCCAGCGCATATTGCGCCTGCATGATCTGGTGGATCTCGCGGCTTCCCTCGTAGATGACCGCGCCCTTGGCGTTGCGCAGGTAGCGTTCCACGTCGTATTCGTCCGAGTAGCCGTACGCGCCGTGAATCTGCACCGCGTCGGCTGCCGAGTCAAAAGCAGCATCGCACGCATACCACTTGAGCAGGGAAGTCTCGCGCGTGTTGCGGATCCCCTGGTTTTTCAGCCAGCCCACCTTGGCGTACAGCAACCGCACGATCTCCAGGCGCTGCGCCATCCTGGCGATCATCTGTTGCACGAGTTGGTGCTCGCCGATCGGCACGCCAAAGGTATGGCGCTCCCTGGCATAGCGCACCGAGGCGTCGAGACACGCTTGGATCAGCCCCGCCGCGCCCGCGCCGACAGTGTAGCGGCCGTTATCCAGGCAGGACATGGCGATCTTGAAGCCCTCTCCCTCCTCGCCCAGCCGGTTCGCCACCGGCACCGGCACCTCATTCATGCTGATACTGCCGGTGTTGCCAGCGCGCACCCCCAGCTTGCCGTGAATCGTGCCGGTGGTCAGGCCAGGCATGCCCCGCTCCAGAATGAACGCCGACATGCCGGATGCCTGCCGCGCTCGCTTCTTCTCCTGATCGGTCCAGGCAAAGACGATAAAGTGATCGGCCACATCGGCGAGCGAGATCCACATCTTTTCGCCATTGAGGATGTAGCGGTCGCCATCCCGCCGCGCAGTGCTCTGCAGTGCCAGCGGGTCGGAGCCGGCGTTCGGCTCGGTCAGCGCGTATGTGGCGAGCTTGTCGCCCATCGCCTGTGGCACGAGGAATCGCTGCTTTTGCTCCTCCGTGGCCCACTGCAGCAGGCCGAGGGAGTTTAGTCCGACGTGTACCGACATGATGACGCGGTAGGCAGTATCCACCCGCTCTAGTTCGTCGCTGACGATCCCCAGCGAGATATAGTCCATCCCCGCGCCGCCATATTTGACCGGAATGCAGATGCCCAACAGTCCCAGTTGCGCCATCTTGGGCAGCACCGTTCGGTCAAATGTCTGATTGCGGTCATGTTCTTTGACGCTGGGAGCCAACTCCCGCTCGGCAAAGTCACGCACCATCTTACGGATCATCTCATGTTCTTCGCTGAACGCCAGGTCCATATGTCTCTCCTCCATCTGCGCCTTTGGGATGGAAATGCCGATTATGCGCTGATAGCGTAGCGCCTGCTGGCGAAAACGCTCGCTTAGCGCCCCAGTTTGCTCTTGATCTGTTTGGTCAGCTCGGGAACGATCTTGGCCACGTCGCCCACCACGCCGTATGTGGCGACGCCAAAGATCGGGGCCTCCGGGTCACGGTTGATGGCGACGATGATCTTGGAGGTCTGCATCCCGGCCAGATGCTGGATCGCGCCCGAAATGCCGCAGGCGATGTACACATCGGGGCGGACGGTGCGGCCCGTCTGCCCCACCTGGTGCGGATACGGGATCCAGCCCGCGTCCACGGCGGCGCGGGATGCGCCCACCGCGCCCCCCAGGACCTGGGCCAACTCGCGCAGCGGCGCAAAGCCCTCCGGTCCGCCCACGCCCCTGCCACCAGAGACGATGATCTTGGCGTCGGCCACATTCACCTCACCCTCTTCGCGGATGAAACCAACCACCTTGGTGGCGATCTCTTCCTCTCGCAGAGCTGCCGAGATGTCTATGATCTGTCCCTGGCGCGTTGGGTCGGGTGTCGGCATCTCGAACACGCGATGACGCACGGTTGCCATCTGCGGGCGGTGGTTGGGGCAGAGGATAGTGGCCATAATGTTGCCACCAAACGCGGGGCGGGTCTGCCGCAGCAGCCGCGTCTCCGGGTCAATTTCCAGGCCGGTGCAATCGGCGGTGAGGCCGGTGTTGATCTCGGTGGCGATGGCGCCGGCCAGATCACGCCCGCGGGCGCTTGCTCCCAGAAGGAGTATCTCCGGTCGGTGCTCACGCACCAGCGATACCAGCACGCGATTGTACGGTTCCGTGCGGTAGGTGGCCAGCGTCGGATCGTCGGCGAGAAAGACGCGATCCGCGCCAAACGCGATCGCCTCCTGCGCGATATGGCGCACGTTGCTCCCCAGGACGCAGGCGGTAACCGGACTGCCCAGCTCATCGGCGAGCCGGCGCGCCTGCCCCATCATCTCCCAAGAGATGCTGCCTGCCTCCCCGTCAAACTGCTCGATCCACACCCACACGCCACGATAGCTGTCCAGCTTGTCGCCAGGTGTGGCCGTGGGCCGCTCCAAGACCAGCGCTTCCGCCGGACATGCCTCCAGGCACGCGCCGCAGGCAGTGCATGCCTCGTTCACCACGGCGACGTCGTTGACCATCGCCAGCGCGCCAAAGTGGCATGTCTCAACACATGCCCCGCAACCAATGCACTTGTCGGCGAGAACTTGCAGCAATGGCATCCGCTCCTCCTTAGAACACCTTTTCCGCTAGCAGGCGCTCCACCAGCGCGGCCGCAGCCTCTTCTGCCGACTCGGCAGCGATCATCTCGCAGACAGCGGCACGTGGCGGCGGCGTGAAGATGCGGATCACCTGCGTGGGCGAGCCTTGCAGGCCGAACTTGCTCGGGTCGGCCCCCTCCAGATCGGCGGCGGTCCAGATGGGGATCGTCAGGCGCGTGGCGCGGCGGATGCCCAACACCGTCGGGTAGCGCGGCTGGTTGATGTCCTTCACGACCGTCACCAGCGCCGGCAGCGTGCTGGTTACCATCTCGCGTCCTTCCTCGAGCAACCGCTCCACGCGGATGGCGCGCTGCTTCAAGTGCAGCTCCGGGATCTTGGAAACGTATGTGAGCTGTGGGATGCCCAGTTGGCGCGCGATGCCCGGCCCGACCTGACCGGTGTCGCCGTCAATGGCTTGCTTGCCGCAGAGGATGAGGTCGAAATCGCCCAGCCTGCGGATCGCCTGAGAGAGCGTGTAGGCGGTAGCCCATGTATCCGCGCCGGCAAACGCCCGGTCGCTCAAGAGCACCGCCGCGTCGCACCCCATTGCCACCGCCTCCTTCAGCGCGTCCATCGCTTGCGGCGGCCCCATCGAGATGACGGTTACCTTGCCGCCGAGCTTTTCCTTCCAGCGGATCGCCTCCTCGATGGCGTAGGTGTCGAAGGGATTGATGATCCCCTTGACCCCCTCGCGCACCAGGGTATTGGTCTCGGGGTTGATCTGAACTTCGGTTGTTTCCGGCACCTGTTTGATGCAGACGATGGCGTGAAACACACAGCCCTCCTGTTGAGGTTTGCACAAAGAGAGGGCGGCCAAGTGGGACGCCCTCACTGCCCGCTGTCCTCGTTGACCTGCCAATCAGCAGCGGTATTATACCACCACGGTGCTGCTGGGGCAAAGCGATGCGCGTTCGAGATTGTGGCCACGGCCAGCGCCGTTGACACTCCCCCGGGACAGGTTATACTACAAGCAGCCGAGTCGTATGAGAAGAGGCCTGCGATGACCAACAAAGAGATCGCCGATCTGCTGCGGCAGATCGCGCGTATGCTGGAGATCAAGGGGGAGACAGTCTACAAGAGCCTGGCATACCGCCGCGCTGCCGATAGTATCGAGGCGCTCGGCCAGGGGGTCGAGGAGATCTGGCGGGAGAAAAAGCTGCGCACCATCCCGGGCATTGGCCCGGCGCTTGCCAAGAAGCTGGACGAGCTGCTCCGCACCGGGCGATTGGCCTACTATGAAAAGCTCAAGGAAGAGATCCCGCCCAGTGTAACCGCGCTGCTCGATATCCCCGGCGTTGGTCCCAAGACCGCCGCGCTCTTTCTGGAGCAAGGCCTCCTCACCCTGACGGATGTGGAGACAGCGGCACGCGAGGGACGGTTGCGCCACTTGCCCGGCATGGGCGAGCGCACCGAGCAAAGAATTCTACAGGGCATCGAGGCGGCGGGTCGCCGTTCGTCGCGCGTGCTACTCGGCACCGCCTGGCCCATCGCGCAAGAGCTAATCGCTCAGCTCCGGGCGGCGATCCCGCTAGAGCAGATCGAGACGGCGGGCAGCCTGCGGCGCATGTCTCCCACTATCGGCGACATTGACCTGCTTGCCGCGGCGGCGGATACTGCTGCCGTGACTGAGGCTTTCGCTCATCTGCCGCTGGTGGCCAGTGTCATCGCCCAGGGTCCCACCAAGGTCAGCGTCATGTTGCAGGCCGGCCTGCAGGTGGACTTGCGCGTAGTGCAACCACATCACTGGGGCTCGGCGCTGCAGTATTTCACCGGCAGCCAGGCGCACAATGTCCGGTTGCGTGAAATCGCGCAAAGGGAGGGCTTGAGCCTCAGCGAGTATGGTTTCAGGCGAGGCGATGAGGAGATACTCTGCTCCACCGAAGTAGAGGTGTACCAGCTTCTGGGGTTGCCCTGGATCCCGCCAGAACTGCGGGAGGACCGCGGCGAGCTGGAGGCGGCGCGCGAAGGGCGTTTGCCGCGCCTGGTCAGCGCGGCGGACCTGAAGGGCGACCTTCATATGCACACCGACTGGAGCGACGGCCTCAGCTCTGTCGAGGAGATGATCCGCGCCGCCAGCGAGTTTGGGTATGACTATATCGCCATCTCCGATCACTCGGAGGGGTTGACCATCGCCAATGGGCAGAGTTGGGAGCGGCTCCAGGCTCAGCGCGCGGAGATCGCGTGCTGGCAGGCGCAATACCCTAACCTGCGCATCCTGCAGGGGGTCGAGGTCGAGATCCGTATGGATGGTACGTTGGACTTTACGGACGAGATGCTAGCCCAGCTTGATGTGGTGGTCGCGTCGCTCCACTCTGGCCTGCGGCAGGATGAGACGCAGATCACAGCGCGCGTGATTCAGGCGATGCGTAACCCCCATGTGGATATCCTCGCGCATCCTTCCGGGCGCATCCTGGGGCAACGGGAGGCGAGCGCGGTGAATCTGGAGGCGCTGATTCAGGCGGCGGCAGAGACCGGCACGATCCTGGAGGTGAACAGCATCCCGAACCGCCTGGACCTGGATGACGTGCACATCCGTCGCGCCATCGAACAGGGCGTGCAGATCGCCATCAACAGCGACGCGCACAGCGCCCCGAGCCTGGGCGCTATCGGCTACGGTGTAGCTACAGCGCGACGCGGTTGGGCGACGCTCTCCGACGTGGTGAATACGCTGCCCCTACGGGCGCTACAAGAACGCCTGGCGCGAAAGGCGGCGCATAGCACGGGAACCCGGGGCGGGAGGTAGGAAAAAGGAGGGCAGAGCAGCTTCCTTGCCCTTTGCCCTCCTGTCTATAGCGGGGGCCAAGACTCATGTCAGCTTGGCATGCTTCCAGCTCTCCGAAAAGAGCGAAGCGATGTGATCGCCTTCGAGGGCATAATATGCCTTGCGACCCACTTTGCGAAACTTGACCAGGCCAGCGTCGCGCAACGCGCGCAGTTGATGCGAGACAGCCGACTGGCTCATGCCGACGCTGGCGGCAATGTCGCAGACACAAAGCTCCCCGGGGACCAACGCCGACACGGTGCGAACGCGGCTGGGGTCGCTCAGTGCATGGAACACCTGCGCCATGCGCGTGGAGGTCAGCCCGTCTACCAGATTGCTCTGTGCCTGCTTGACCTTCTCCTCATCCAGGAAATAGACCTCGCAGCGATCATCCATTCTCTTGGGCATGGGCTCACTCCTGTCGAAAGATCACACCGCAAAGGTAAACGTATCATAACATATATCAACCGCGTTGTCAACTATCGCTCATTGTATGAATGTTCTTGTCCATGCGTCATCCCTTGCATTTCCCGGATACTGCGATCAGGTAATCTAGCGGCTTAGGCTCAGACGGTGCGGTTTGCTACTTGAAGTACCCGGAGAGGTAGCGCCGGCGGCTGGGGTGGCGCAACTTGCGCAGCGCCTTGGCCTCGATCTGCCGGATGCGCTCCCGCGTGACGTTCAACTGCTGCCCGACCTCCTCCAGCGTGTAGCTGCGGCCATCCAACAGCCCGTAGCGGAGTCGCAATACCAGCGCCTCGCGCTCGGAAAGGGTCTCCAGCACCTGCTCGAGCTGCTCCTTGAGCAGGCTGCGATACGCCGCGTCTGCTGGAGCCTCAGCGTCTTCGTCCTCCAGCAAGTCGCCCAGCTCGCTATCTTCCTCCTCACCGACGGGCTTTTCCAGCGAGACGGGTCGGCGCGCCAGCTCCATCAGCCACTCTACACGGCGCGGGTCGATCCCCATCTCATCGGCGATCTCCTCAGGGGTAGGCGTCCGCTCCCCACTCTGCTCCAGGTCGCGTGCCACACGGTAAACGCGCCGAATCTTGTCGCCCATATGGATCGGCAAGCGGATAACGCGGCCTTGCTCCGCCACAGCCCGGCTGATCGCCTGACGAATCCACCAGGTGGCGTACGTGCTAAAGCGAAAGCCGCGGCGATAGTCGAACTTTTCCACGGCGCGCATCAGGCCCAGATTCCCTTCCTGAATGAGATCGAGGAAGGGGGTACCCTGGCCTAGATACCGCTTGGCGATGCTGATCACCAATCGCGTGTTTGCCTGGATCAGACGGTGTCGCGCGTCTTCGCCGCGCCGCACCTCTTCCTCTAGGCGGCGACGCTCTTCTGGTGGCAGGTTAGGATCGTTCAGGCGGCTCTGCGCGCTTTTGGCGCGCTCCATCTGTTGCGCCAGCGCCATCTCCTCATCTGCGGTCAAGAGTGGCACTCGGCCCATCTCGCGCAGATACATGCCCACGGTATCCTCACCGGTCAGGCCGGCCAGTTCCGCTTCCTCCTGGATTACCTCTTTGGCGATGTTGTTCGTCTCGCCATTATCTTCCTGCTCCAGATCAAAGAGAATCTCCAGATTCTGATCGAACAGGTAGTTGAGGATTTCGTCCAAGAGTTGCGCGTTATCCGCCGCTTCGGGGACCTTCTCGATCACGTTGCTGGCCGCCAGAAAGCCCTGTTTCTTTGCCAGGGCGACAAGATCCGCCACCACGTCTGGATGCTTGGCCACGTACCCAGAGACCTCGCTGTCGTGCGTTTCGGCCTCAGACGTGTTCCCGGTGTTCACATAGCCGTCGCGTGGTGCGGTTGGTTCAGGTGTGTTCGTTTTTCGCCTACTTGGTTTCGTAGTCATGAACTCACCGGCAGACGGGATGTTTCGGGTGGCCACCGCTTGCTGGCGTGATCGCCTCACATGCGCGTCTCAAAAGCACTCCTTGGGGGGCAAAACCGCTCCGGCAAAGCTGCGCAGACGGAGGGACACGATGGTGTCCATATGCTGGGGCCGTCAGGCAATCAGTGGACGATACGGCAGGTCTGACCTTTTCCCCCGCGAGAAACCTGCGCATCCACTATTGATCATTATACATCATTTGAGAGAGCGTGTCAAAAAAAGTGCTGATGCGGTGGTATACCCATCTCGACGGAAATCCCGCATTTGACGCGACGTCGATCGTCGCGTCAAACGGCTCCAGAATCGCTCCAAACGCCTGTTTCTGGCTCCGATTCGATGCTTTTGGGCCACGTGAAGTGTCTGCTCAGAGGGCGATTCTGGCTTGCATTGCCCTGCGCAGTTTCCACCGCAAAGGATATACTACCATCCGACGTGTGGTTTTGCCTGCCGACATGAGTGTGCTACAATAGCGCGATTGAATCCACCCCGAGACCGATGCAAAGGCAACCGATTCATGCGCAAACGGCTGATACCGCTCTTGTTGCTCATCTTCTGCCTGGCAGGTTGTGCCGCCAATCCTGCAGCGCCGGCCCCCACCCCGACGCTCACGTTGGCTCCACAGAGCATGATAGTCTCGAGCAGCACGCCCGTGCCGACCGCCACGGCTATACTTACCTGGACGGCGACGCCAACCGCCACGGCCACCCATGTGCGAAGCGCAACACCCACTGCCACCAATACCAGCACGCCTGTGCCCACAGAGACGCCCACCGTCACCCCCACGCCGACCGTTCCCTTCATCGTGGCCATTGATCCGGGGCACGGTGGCGTGGATCTCGGCGCGCGCCACTTTAACGACGAAGGCAAGATGGACTTTTACGAGAGTGAGGTGGTATTGGATATCGCTCTGCGCCTCGCCCGTCTGCTGGAGGAAAAGCGCTATGGCGTGGTCCTGACGCGCGATGATGATTACTTGCTGAATAACTATGTCGGCGAGAATATCGGTCCAGACATCACCGGCGAGGGTGAAGTGGATTGGGTAGATGACCTGCAAATGCGAGTTGACCTGATCAATGAGGCCAAGGCAGACCTAGTGCTCTCCATTCATCTGAACGGCTTTGATCATCCGGACAAGGAGATAGTGCGCCAGGTTTATGGCACGACGACCTACTATTGTGAGGCGCGCCCCTTTGCCGAGAAAAGCAGACGCTTTGCCCAGATCGTGCAGGAGTATGTGCTCGCCTTCCTCGCGGAGGCAGGACTGAAGACGTATGATCGGGGCGCGATCCCCGACAGCACGTTGGCCGTGCCGGGCGAGCCTGGCCAACATCTCGTGTTGCTGGGGCCATGTGAAGAGCGCTGCGTTCGCCCCAGCCAGATGCCGGGGGCGCTCAGTGAGCCCGTGTTCATCTCTAATCCCATGGAAGCCGAGTTCCTCAAGCGCCCCGAGTTCCTGGAGGCGCTAGCAGCGACCTACGTGGCCGCCATTGAGGCGTACCGCGCCGAGGTGGGACGGTGAATCTGTCGGTGCGTCTGGCCCCACAGCACAAGTGGGGACTCGACCTCTCGAACCCCATCATGATCGCGTCCGGCTTCGGTGGCTATGGCACCGAATTGTCCCGGATCGGCGACCTCAGCCGGCTGGGCGCACTGGTCACCGCCCCGTTGAGCTTTCGCCCTTGGTCGAGAGCGCCGCAACCACGCCTGCACGAGGTTCCCGCTGGCTTTCTCTTGCAGGTAGGCTGGCAGAACCCGGGTTTGCGGCACGTTTTGCGCCATGATGCCCCCGCATGGGCAAGTTGGGGCGTGCCGATCATCGTGCATGTATGCGGTGGCGACGCGCAAGAACACGCGCGCTTGGCAGCACGCGTGGAGGGCCTGCCAGGGGTGGCTGGTCTGGCGCTGAGCGTACCGCCAGGTGCCATCGGAGATGAGGCCGAGGATGCGCTACTGGAGGTCATTTCGCAAGTGCGCACGGCGGCCAATATGCCGCTGTTGGTGGAGCTGCCTTTCATGGCGAATGTGCATCTAGCGCGGCGGTGCGTGGAGATGGGCGCTGATGCCCTGGTGGTTTCGGCGCCGCCTGTGGGCTGGCTGCCGGATGTGGTGAGCGGTGCGGCATATCAGGGCGAGTTGTTCAGCCCGGCATTGCTGCCGCTGTGCCTGCAACAACTCCGCCGACTGGCGGCCGGGCTAGGTGCGCCGCTCATCGCGCGCGGTGGCGTGCACACCCTGGACGATATTCTCGCGTGTCTGGCTGCAGGTGCGCACGCCATCCTTCTGGATAGCGTTATCCTGCGGCAGCCTTATGCGCCATGGCAATTGCTGACGGCGCTGGAGGCGTGGGTGCAGGCCAGTGGCCTGGATAGCCTCGCCGCCGATGGGTTGCCGCGCGGGGGAGTGGACTGATCATCTCTCAAGGATGAGCGTAACCGGCCCGTCGTTATGGATTTCTACCAGCATCATCGCCTGGAAAACACCGGTCTGGACACGCACGCCTTCGGCGCGTACATGGGCGACAAACCGGTCAATCAGCGGCTCTGCCAGCTCAGGGCGAGCCGCATCGCTGAAACTGGGGCGCAGCCCCTTTTGCGCATCGCCGTACAGAGTGAACTGGGAGATCACCAGCATCTCGCCTCCTACATCGCGCAGCGACCTGTTGAACTTGCCTTGCTCGTCGGCGAAAATGCGCAGATTGGCGGCTTTGTGCGCGAGCCAGGCTGCTTGCTCCTCGCCATCTCCCTCGCGGACACCGATCAGCACGACAAGTCCCGGGCCGATCGCTCCGACGACCTCGCCATCAACGGTAACCGAACCCTTGACGACCCGCTGCAGAACTAGACGCATAGCGTTCTCCTCATCGTTTGTCTGAATGGGCACAGTATGGTATCATGATAGCAGTCAGAGCTATCAACAGAAGGATATGATACTGTGGTCAAGCTGCTCATGAGTTGGGACATCATCGCGAACAAAGAGAAAGAGTTTATGGATTTCCTGGTTCAGGATTTCACGCCCACTATCCAGAAGCTGGGCATCACGCCCACGGATGCCTGGCTGACGGTCTATGGTGAAGGCCCGCAGGTCTTGGCCGGCGGTGTGGTGCAGGATATGGAGACCATGGAAGCGCTTCTGCGCAACGAAGTGTGGATCCAGCTCGAAGAGCGGTTGCAGGAATACGTGCTCAACTATTCTCGCAAGGTTGTGAAGGCAGAAGGCGGCTTTCAGCTATAGGTCCTGAGATAGAAACAGGAGCATGAGTCTTATCTTCATGCTCCTGTTTTTCGCTATGAGACATTCGGCGCGCATCGTGCACCGCCGCGCTCAGTCGCTCGCGGCGGTTTCCTTTCTGGCGCTCTTGGCTGCAGTTTCGCTCTTGTCTGTGGATGTGCTCTTGTCTGTGGGTTCGCTCTTGCCTGAGGTCAGCGTTGCGCCGGAGCCGGTGCGGTGATCTGTGCAATAGAAACCGGAGCCCTTAAAGACAATCCCCACAGGCTGGATGATGCGATGTACCGGCCCCGAGCACTCCGGGCAGGTGCGTAGAGGCGCATCAGCCATGCTCTGCTTGCGCTCGAAACGAATCCCACACGTCTCGCATTCATATTCGTACAGTGGCATTGATGATCACCTCCACTACGATGATCTGTTCTTGTCTTCCCACAAGCCAGTTTGCGATTATACGCTGTTCAGGCCAAAAGATCAAATCGCCAACGAAGAGCTGCACTGCGCCTACCGCACGAATCCGATCTCGTCCAGTGGCCAGTAGCGGAACCACGCTCGCCCGATGACGTACTCCAGCTTCACCACGCCAAACGAGCGTGAATCGCTGCTATAGCCGCGGTTGTCGCCCAGCACAAAGATGCTGTCTTCCGGCACGACCTCACGGGAGTGGCTGCTAAAGGTGAGTTGGGTCAGGTACGGCTCCTGCAGCAGTTCGCCATTGATATACACATGGCCCTGCTGGATTTCCACCATCTCGCCTGGCAACCCGATCACGCGCTTGATCAGCGGGGGGCCCGGGCGATTCGGCAGCTTGAGGACGACTATATCGCCTCGGCGCGGTGGATGAAAGTGATACGAGACTTTTTCGATGATCAGGCGCTGATCATTGTAAAGGCTCGGCTCCATGCTCTGACCTTCCACTCGTGTGGCTTGGGCCAAGAAAAGGTTGACGACCAGTACGATGATCAGTGCCGGGACAACCGTTTCCAGAAGATCGCGTATCCAGCTACCTAGCCCGCTCCTGCTGCGTGGCGCGGAGGTCTGTTCGGCCTCTGCGCGATAAGATTCGTCGGACATCCTTCCCTTCTCCAGATGGGTCTAGCGGGATCGCCTGTCTCGCCCACTGCGTTCACCACGGTCGCCGCTGCGCGGCGCGCTGCTCTCACGGCGCGGCCTGCGGTCGCGCTCGCGCGCCTCAGCGGCGGTCCAACCTTCTAGCACGGCCTGCCGCGAGAGCCTGATCTTGCCGTCCGAGTCAATATCGATCACCATGACCATGATCTCATCGCCTTCGTGCACCACGTCCTCGACGCTGGGAACACGATAGTCAGCCAGCTGCGAGATATGCACCAGTCCCTCTTTGCCCGGAAGGATCTCCACAAAGGCGCCGAACGGGGTGGTGCGCACCACGCGACCGGTGTAGATCTTGCCGATCTCTGCCTCCTCTGTCAAGCCGCGGATTATCTCCAGCGCCTTGTTGCCGCTGGCCTGATCCACTGCCGAAACATAGACGCTGCCGTCATCCTCCACGTCTATCTTGGCGCCAGTCTGTTCGATGATACTGCGGATCGTCTTGCCACCCGGGCCGATAACGGTGCCGATCTTGTCCGGATTGATCTTGATGATCGTGATCTGAGGCGCAAACGGGGACAGGTGCGGACGCGGCTTGTCTATCGTCTGGAGCATCTTGTCCAGGATAAAGAGACGGGCTTCCCGTGCCTGCGCCAGCGCTTCGCCGAGAATGGCCTGGCTCAATCCCGCGATCTTGATGTCCATCTGCAGGGCAGTGATGCCCTTGGCCGTGCCTGCCACCTTAAAGTCCATGTCTCCCAGGAAATCTTCCATGCCCAGGATATCGGTCAGCACGACATGACGGTCGCCCTCTTTGATCAAGCCCATGGCCACGCCGGCGACCGGCGCATGGATCGGCACGCCTGCATCCATCAGTGCCAGCGTGCTGGCGCAGGTGCTCGCCATGGAGGTCGAGCCGTTTGAAGAGAGAACCTCGGAAACGAGACGAATAGTATAGGGGAAGGTCTCCTCGGCGGGGATCACTGGCACTAGCGCACGCTCTGCCAACGCGCCGTGCCCGATCTCGCGACGGCCAGGGCCGCGCAGTGGTCGAACCTCGCCGACAGAGTAGGGAGGGAAGTTATAGTGGTGCAGGTAGCGCTTGCTGCCCTCATCCTCCAGCCCTTCCAGCATCTGCTCGTCACCCACCGTGCCGAGCGTCGCGATGGTGAGGACCTGCGTTTCGCCGCGTGTAAAGAGCCCGGAGCCGTGTGCACGCGGCAACATGCCGACCTCGCATGTGATGGGGCGGATCGTCTTGGCGTCACGCCCGTCGGGCCGAAGCCCCTCCTGTAGCACGCGCTGCCGGACGGTGGCCTTGAGCACCTTTTCAAAGGCCTCTCGAACATCAAGCTCGCTATAACTCTCCGCAAATGCGGCCACCGCCTCATCCCGAAGCGCGTCCAGACCGGCGTTTCGTTCCTCTTTCAGGCCGGACGTTTTAATCACTTCGGTGATGCGCGCTGCGAACTGCGCCTTGATGGCGTCCACAAGGTCCTGCCGGACCTCGTGAATCGGATAGTTGCCCTTTGGCTTGCCAACCGCTTCTCGCATCTCTTCTTGGACGCGAATGACGTCCTGAATCGCCTGATGCCCTTTCTCCAACGCCTGGAGCATGATCTCTTCCGGGACTTCGTGGGCACCCGCTTCCACCATGTTGACGGCCTCGCGCGTGCCGGCCAGGCGCAGGTCCAGCAGACTGTTCTCTGCCTGAGAGACGGATGGGTTGACAGTGAGCTGGCCGTCAATGTATCCCATCCGCACGGCTCCTACCGGGCCATTGAACGGGATATCAGAGATCATCAGTGCTGTGGACGCACCGATGATCGCCAATGTATCCACGAGGTGCTCTTGATCTGCGGAGAGCGCGGTGATGATCACCTGGACGTCATTGCGCATGCCCTTGGGAAAGAGAGGTCGCAATGCGCGGTCGACGAGGCGCGCGGTCAGGATCGCCCCCTCGGTAGGACGGCCTTCCCGCCGGAAGAAACCGCCGGGGATCTTGCCTGCTGCGTAGAGCCGCTCTTCATAGTCCACGGTCAAGGGGAAGAAATCAACCCCTTCCCGCTGTTGGCTGGAGGCTGTGGCGGTTACCAGCACGATGGTGTCGCCGGAGCGCACCGTTACGGCGCCCCCCGCTTGCATCGCCAGTTTGCCCGTTTCGAGCGTAACCGTCTCCTCCCCCAATTTCGCTGTAAATGTGTGTGTCATTGTCCCTTTCATCCTTCCTCTGTATGCGAGGTTGGACCATCGGCCAGGGACTGGAGAGTGAGCCTCACGGCGCGTGGCTGACGACGCTCACTCGTTAGGCGCACTCTCCAATTCCTGTACCCGTGGCTCAACCTCAAACCCATCCCTCCTACCTACAGCCAAACGAGTAGATGGAGAGTGATCTCACCATCTACTCGCTGTTCAGACGTCTCAGGTGAACGATCGCCTACTTGCGCAGGCCAAGCCGTGCCACGATCTCACGATATCGGTTCACGTCTTTCTGGCTGAGGTAGTTCAAGTGCCGACGCCGCTGCCCCACCAACTTGATCAGCCCGCGCCGCGAGTGTTCATCGTGCTTGTGGATCTTCAGGTGTTCCGTCAGGTCGCTAATCCGCCGCGTGAGCAGAGCAATCTGCACTTCCGGAGAGCCGGTATCTGATTGGTGCAGATGATACTCCTGAATGATGGTCATCTTTTGCTCGGTGGACAAAGGCATATGTACTTCCTTTCTGCTCGAATCAGTCGTCATCTGGAGCTTGTTGGCGAATAGCAGAATGCGCAGTTTCTCCGATTGGCAATTATAGCACTATTCAGCTTTGGCAGCAAATCCGGCGTTCCCCAGAGTTCTCTAGCGCACGGCGGACTGCAACGCCAGGACGAGCGCGGATACGAATGGCACAGTCAGGTTGTCCATGCGCCATGGAGTGAAGGCTTCCACAGCAGTAGCCGCAAGGGCGACGATGGCAGCGAGCCACAGGTTGATCGCCCACCCTGCGGCGGACATGATCCTCAGCGTGATCCATATGGCCAGAGAGCTTACCAGGAACATGGCAATGCTCCCCTCCCAGCTTTTTTGACTGCCGAATACACGGAAGCGGTGATGGCCAAAGCGTTCGCCGACCAGGGCAGCTGCGGCGTCGCCAAGCGTCATCGGCATGAGGCTCGCCACGAGCAGCGCCGGCTGCCCCCAGAACCAGAGGATCAACACGGCAAAGGAGACAGGGAAATAGACGGTGCCCAGGTTGCCAGGCTCTCCGGTTTCCATTGCCTTGAAGGTCTCGCGCCGGTAAGAGATATAGTTGATGACAACGAAGGAAAGGGGCGGGATCATCGCCAGATAACGATTCTGGAATAGCGCGACGGTGCCGATGCTCCATAGGCCGACGCCGACGTGGATGAATTTGCGCGTGAAATCAACGGAATAGCGCCGCCAACGGCGCAGCCCTTCGCCGCACAGGATGACGGCAAAAACATAGATGTACGAAAGAATCAGCGCCCAGGCGTCAGATTTCATTCGCCGCTCCCGACTGCAGCGCAGCGGCGATGGTCGCGGCCACGCGTGCGTTATTCTCCAATAGCGCCACATTTGCTCGCAGGCTAGCGCCCGCAGTGAGGCCAGCCACACGAGAGAGGAGGAAGGGTGTCAGTGCTTTGCCGCTGACTCCTGCGGCTGCGGCCTCCCCCAGTGCGGCGTTGATCGCCTGCTCCATTTGCACGTGATCCAGCTCCACATCGGCCGGCACTGGCACCGTCACCAGCAGGGCGGTACTCATGCCCAGCGCCCGCTGCGCCCGAAAGATGTTTGCTGCCTCTTCAGGCTGATCCACACGCACGTCTACCCCCAGCCCGCTATGGCGGCTGTAGAAAGAGGGGAACTCGGATGTGCCAAATCCGATCACTGGCACGCCGTGCGTTTCCAGCCACTCCAGCGTCAGCGGCAGGTCCAAGATCGCCTTGGCGCCGGAGCAAACCACCAGGACCGGCGTCTGGGCCAGCTCGGGCAGATCGGCGGAGACATCCAAAGGCTGCCCACGATGCACGCCGCCGATGCCGCCGGTGGCGAAAACACGGATCCCTGCCCGGTGAGCGAGGAGCATGGTGGCTGCCACCGTGGTGCCACCACTCCATGCCTGTGCCAGCGCCAGGGGTAGATCGCGCCGGCTCATCTTGCGCGTGCCACGCGCTGTGCCGAGGTATTCGATCTCGTCTCCCGTCAGCCCCACCTTGATCTGGCCGTGGAGCACCGCAATAGTCGCAGGCACGGCGCCAGCGTCGCGAATTGCCTGCTCCACTTTGTATGCTGTGGCGATGTTCTCGGGATAGGGCAGCCCGCTCGAGATCACATTCGACTCGAGCGCCACGATCGCCGCCCCTGCAGCCATGGCGGCTTGCACCTCGCTGCTACGCATCATTCGCACTGTTGTCATCCTTATATCACCAATGCGTTATACAGACTGTCGAGGCTCATCTCTTTGCTCACCGTTTCCGGACATTTGAGCGTGAGCGTCGCCGCCGAGACGCCAAGCCGCATCGCCTCATTGATGGGAAATGCGTTGACGATGCCATAGATCACCGCCGCCATCAGAGCAGCGCCGGCACCGGTATAATCCACCACATCGCACCGGATCGCCGGCATGTAGCCGCTCTCACGCGAGGTGGCATAGCATAGTCCCCTGTCAGCGAGTGTGATGATGACGGTGCCAACACCCATCGCGACAAGACGCTGTGCCATGGCTTGCGCCTCTCTGGTGTTGCTGATCCGCTCATTCAACAGCGCCGAGGCCTCGGTGGCGTTGGCGGTTAGGATGCTCAGCCGCGGGAGGAAAGAGCGCAGACGCGGTGCCAACCCCACCGAGACTGTGTTTGCCGCCACCGGCACGCGATATCGTTCTGCAATGCGCAGGATTGACTGTATCGTGCGTTCCGACAGGTTCGCGTCTATGACGATCATAGCTGCACCCGCAAAGCAGCTTCGGTGCTGGAAAATGAACTGTGGCCGTATCAGTTCGAGCGCCGCCATATCCTCGATGGAGATCGCCAGCGCTCCGGAATCGTCCAGCACCGCCAGATAAGTAGATGAGCGGTGCGTTTCGCTCTGGATCACGCGGCTGATATCAACCCCTGCCGCTGCCGTGTCGGCGATGATAGTGGCCCCAATGCTGTCCTGTCCCACCGCGGAGAGCAAGATCGTCTCTAGGCCAAGGCGGGCCAGGTTCTCAGCGATGTTCCGCGCCTCGCCACCTGGGCCAAAATGAATGTCCCCGGGGTTCGAGGTTAGCGGCAGCAATGCCTTCTTGGCCTTTCCCTTGATGTCGAGGGTGGCAGCGCCGATAACGACTATACGAGGTACGCTCATGGCCCGTCCTTCCTATAGCTTGCTTTGACCTGCTCTCGTATCATGTCGTGATCTCCGCAAAGGAGATGATCTGCCCCTTCACGCCGAGTTCGACCCTGTATCGCTTCTCCTGTACAAGTTTGACCATCTCGCCCTTTGAGGTTGTCCGCACGACCTCTTCTGTCCACGCGATGACCAGCTTGGCACCGCCGCTACGTGTCTTTTCGCGCTCCACGATTTTCCACTCGATTCCATCCGGGATCTTCAGGTTGGCGCGCAGGACCTTGGCGGCTAGTGTGGGAAGATCCGCGTCTTCTCGCAGGTAATCTGGCCGGGGATATTGTCCTGCCTCCTCTAGCTTGGCCATATAATCGAGAGCGGCCATCGTGGCAAAGGCGAAGGTCACCCCGGCAAAGGTGAACATCTGCAAGGGTGGGACGATGAACTTGCTCACGAGAACGGTGGGCAGGATTTGCTTCAGGTAGACTGCGCCGTCTGAAGCCAGAAAGAAGCCCACCACCATGGCCGCAGCAAGTGCTAGGATCGCGATCGTCCTCACGCTCATCCCCGCAGCGCCACGGACGCTCTTGCGCAGCTCCCCCTCGTATAGCGAGCGGCGTTGCTTGTAGAGGAAAATGAACACCAGCGCGCAGATGACCTCGGCCATAACGGTTGTCTTGCGTCCCATGTCAGGCAGGATGGGCGCTAGCGGCAGAAGGAGTGTGAGAATGCTGATCTGGCCCAGGATCGTCTGGAAATAGCTGGGCACTGGCGCTTCCTTCGCTGCCGTTTCCGCTTTTCGAGGGGAAGGGCTTGCTGTGGACATCACTCCTCCTTCTTGCTCCCTGGTTCAGCCTTTGGCTGCTCTGCAGATGTCTCTGGTGGTGGGGCTGGTGACGCTGCCTGCTGTGCGCCGTCGGCGGACATGGGGACAGTAGGAGCGGGCTGTGTCAGTTGCGGCGCTTGCTTTGGCTGCTCGATGGTGCGGCCTTTGCCGGGAGAGATCAGCTCGCGCAGCAGTTCGACCACGCTGCGGTTATCGAGAGTCTGGTTGTCCTTGAGGAGCACCGGCAGAATCTCGCGCAGCCACTGGGCACGGGCCAGGGCCTCCCCCTCCGTCTCGTACATGAAGGCATCCCGGCGCGCGGCGGCACGTTCCATCATCAGCGTGGCTTCCTTTGTCGCATCCTGCTTGGCGATCTCGACTTCCCACTTTTTCTGCCACCAGGTCAAGATCGTCTGGTAGATCTCGGCTGGGGCCTCGATGGTGGCGATGTCAATGCTCGCGATACGCACGCCCCAGGCCGGGGTGACGGCCGCTAGCTGTTGCTGGAGCGCTTGTTCCAACGATGAGATAATCTGGCTCTTTTCTGGGGTGCCCGTGCCAACATACCGGCTCTCAGCCAGCGTGGCCACAGGTGTGTGGTATATCTCTTCGATGCTGTGCCCAAAGACGATATCTCTTAGCGCGGCGGAAATGGCCTGGATCGTCTCCGCCTTCCATCCCGCATGGGCCGCTTGGTAACCCGCCTTGAACACCGTCTCCTTGTAAACAGCATATGGGCCGCTGATCGTGCCCTCCACGTGCTTGCGCTCTGTCAGAGCCGCGGGCCGGGAATCGGTGTCTGCTTTCGGCTCGATCTGAAAGATGGCATTGAGCTGGAACTTGAGCGGGATCCGCTCCTTAGTGAGCACCTCGGTCACCGTGATAGCCTCTTCCTGTGGGCGAAGATCAACCACTTCCTTGATCTTTGCCAGACGCTTGAGGGGAGCCGTGCCCGGCCCGTGAATTTCCACTGTGCCGTCTGCGGACTCAACGATGACAGCATTCCCTGGCCGTATGATGAGCAGGCCAGGTCCTCCCAACCGATTGAGGATACCTGCCGGCGACTGGGTTATGGCCTGCCCGCTATCCACAATCACCGAGGGGAGGTGTTGCTGTAGGATGAGGTCCCACACGTACTTGCGCGCTTGTTTCGCGTCAATCTGCAATCCGCTGCTCAGATTCAGAACCCATTCCGCGCTGACAAATGCCAGCGCCTGCAGCGCAACCCAGACGGCGACGATGGCGATCACCAGGCCGGCGAGGGCCGCCCAAAAGCCGAGCTTATAAGGGCCGCCCGCCAGCAGATCGAGGATAGGGAAGCGTTGCAGCAGGCTCTGGAAGCCACGGTGCCGAATGAGAATGGATTGTAGCACGGTGCTGACGAAGAGCGTGATGAACACGACGCACCAGGCGAGGAAGAAATGACGCTTGTAGCGGCGAGGCGCAAAGCTTGAGACCAGCCAGAGTAGAAATGCACTGAGGACAACGTAACTGATCTGCCAGGGTGTCAGCAGAAATGCGGTTATGACAAGGAGGCTGCCCAAAAGGACACGCAAGGGCTTTAGCATAACGCTGCTCCTGATCGGTCAAGGGCGATCAACGGCGGGATGCTCACAACAGAGCATTATCAATGCTTGGTCTGTAGATGGTGCATATAATACCACGAAATTCGCCACAAGTCCATCATCGCGGCGCAACGCCAATTCTCTGGGCTGCTGCCATGCGCGGCAGTGGCCCAAAGTCAGGGATTCTACTCGCGTCCGCCACTGATGAGGCTGGCATCTGATGAGGTGTCACAGTGCTCACCTTGCGCCGACAGGTAGTGGCGGAGAGGAGCAAAAGAGCGGCGGTGGATAGTGGTCGGCCCCAACCGGGCTAACGCGCTCTGATGTGCGCGCGTGCCATAGCCCTTGTGCTGCGCAAAGCCATAGCCTGGATAGGCACTATCCTGCCCGACCATCCAGTTGTCGCGCGTCACCTTGGCGATAATGGAGGCCGCAGCGACGCTGAGGCAGCGCGCGTCCCCGTGGATGATCGCCATCTGTGCGATCGGACAGCCCGGCAGAGTCAGCGCGTCTATCACCAGATAGTCGGGCTGGAAAGGCAGGGCGGCCAGCGCGAGCAGCATCGCCCGGCGTGTCGCCGCGACAATGCCGTGTGCATCGATCTCGCTATGTGAGACCATGCCAGTCCCCACGGTGAGGGCTTGTGCGCGAATACGCTGCGCGAGAGAGTGTCTCTGAGCCGGGGTCAGCAACTTGGAGTCGCGCACTCCTGCCAGATCGGCGATGAGTGTCTGCTCTTGCACTGGCAGGATAACTGCGGCCGCAACCACTGGGCCAGCCCACGCGCCACGGCCTACCTCGTCAATGCCCGCAATCCAGTGATACCCATCTGCGAATAGCGATCGCTCGACAGCCAGGGTAGGAATCTGCATCCGCCGTTTCCAGACGAAAAAGCGCAGGTCTGCGCCTGCGCCTCATGTCTCCGGGACGATGCCGCGCGCGTCCTACTCGCGCGACCGGTTCTCTTTGATACGCGCCGACTTGCCACGCCGATCCCGTAGAAAATAGAGCTGGGCCTGTCGCGTCTTGGCGTGGCGCATGATCTCGACTTTTTCCACTGAAGGTGAATTCAGGAGAAAGGTACGCTCCACACCCACACCATTGGAGGCGATACGCCGTACCGTAATCGTCTCGTTCAGGCCCCCATGCCGATGCCGCATCAACGTTCCTTGAAAGACTTGAACGCGCTCACGCTCGCCTTCCACAATGCGATTATGGACGCGGACTGTATCGCCAGGTCGCAGATCAGGTATTTCCTTCTCAGATTTGTACTGCTGCTCCACAGAGGAGAGAAGATCCACCATCGCACTTCACCGCCTTTCCGGTAATGCACATGCCACAAATAGTAATTATAGCATAATCCTGCCGATTAGGCAAACTGCGATATACTTTTCGGTGGAGATTGCGCAAAGGGCAGTGCAAGCCGGAATCGCCCTCTGAGCAAACGCTTCACATGGCACCAAAGCATCGAATCGGAGCCAGAAACAGGCGTTGGGAGCGATTCAGGAGCTGTTTTTGGCGACGACCGAGGTAAGTCCGGGACTTATTTACATGCTACCCGTCGGATGGCTGGTTTGGGATTTTGCCTGCAAAACCGTAAAATATGGGCGGTGTGGATATGGCATATCAGATGACTCTGGCTGACCTTGATTGGCTCCAGTCGCCCCAGGGCGCTGCCGCGCTGCAGCAACTCGCCGGCGAGCAGATCCGAGAGGGCGATCGCCTGCGCTGGCTGGAACGGCTGCGCGCCGCGTATGGCAGGGATCACGCCGCGGCGGCACTGGAGACGGCGCTGCTCCGCCAGCGGGCGGCCGTCAAGTTCGCCTGCGCCGATCGGCTCTACCTGACGCGTGAGGCGCTGGAGCAGGCCAGCGGCGACGCCGTCGCGCGCTACCGCGCCCAGCGGCTGGCGTCTGTCTCCAGGCTGGGAGAGCTGGGATGTGGGATCGGCGGCGACACAATGGCGCTGAGCCAGGTAACGCAGGTGATGGCCATCGAGCGGGATGAGCTGCGTCTCCGGATAGCGGTAGCCAATGTCGCCGCCGGTGGTCGCTCGGAGGCCATGTGGCCGGTCTGCGCGGACTGGCGCACGCTGCGCCTCTCCGCGCTCCCGGCCCTGTATCTGGATCCCTCGCGGCGGGCGGAAGAGCGGCGTGCCTTCTCCATCTTTCGCTACGATCCGCCACTCACCGTGCTGCGCGAGCTGAGGCGCGAGACGCCGGATATCGCCGTCAAGATATCACCCGGCGTGGATTACGATGAGCTAGACCAGCTGGGGCTTGATTGCGAGGTCGAGTTCATTTCGGAGAAGGGAACCTGCAAAGAGGCGATCCTCTGGCTGGGGCGTTTTCGGACGTGCGCGCGTCGTGCGACGCTCCTGCCGCAAGAGGCAACGCTCATTGACGATGAAGATGTCGCCTCCGTGCCCGTCGTCGAGCCACAGCGCTATCTTTATGAGCCGGATGCCGCGGTGATCCGCGCCCATCTGGTTCAGCCGCTGGCGCGGCAGTTAGGTCTGGCCAAGATCCATCCGGATATCGCCTATCTGGTTGGCGACCACCTAGTGCAGACGCCCTTTGCCAAGGGCTATCGTATTCTTGAGGCGCACCGCTTCAGCCTACGCCTGCTCAAGGAACGCCTGCACGCGTTAGACGTGGGAGAGCTGGTGGTCAAAAAGAGGGGCTTTCCGGTGGAGCCAGAGACCTTTCGGAAGGGGCTCAAGCTGTCAGGAAGTCAGACGTGCATTCTCTTTCTCACGCAGACGGTACATGGGCCTTGTATGTTGATCGGTGAATTGGCGGAATCGCATGCCCGTGCTGAATGACACCATCGTCGCGATCTCCACGCCCATCGGCGAGGGAGGAATCGGCATCGTTCGCCTTAGCGGGCCGGATGCGCTTGCCATCTTGCGCCGTGTCCTACGGCGTGGCAAGAAAGGGAACGCTGTGCCGGCGATTGAGCCATACCGACTCCGTTATGGGCGCGTGGTTGATCCGGCGACTGGGGAAACTCTGGACGAGGTTCTGGCGTCCTATATGCGGGCGCCGCACTCGTATACACGGGAGGATGTCGTCGAGATCAACTGTCACGGCGGCATCGTCCCGCTGCGGCGCATCCTGCTGCTGGCGTTGCGCCAGGGCGCGCGGCTGGCCGAGCCGGGCGAGTTCACCCTGCGCGCTTTTCTTAATGGGCGTCTCGACCTGGCGCAGGCGGAGGCGGTGCTGGACATCATCTGTGCGCAGACCGATGCGAGCCTGCGGATGGCGTTAGGTCAACTGGAAGGGCGGCTGTCGGATAGAGTGCGCGTAGTGCGACAGGAACTGGTGGAGGTGCTTGCCTTCCTGGAAGCCAGCATAGATTTCACGGAGGACGACATCCCGTATCAGGACATCGCGCCACCGCTGGCCAGGGCTGAGGCGGCACTGGAGCAGCTCCTCGTGCAATCGAGCCAGGGCATCATCTACCGGCAGGGGGTGCGCGTGGCGATTGTGGGCCGGCCGAATGTGGGCAAGTCAAGCCTGCTGAACGCGCTGTTGCGCACGAGCCGCGCCATCGTCGCGCCGATTCCGGGCACAACGCGCGACACTCTCGAAGAGAGGCTGAACTTGCGCGGTATTCCCCTCTGCCTAGTGGATACCGCCGGCATCGCCGCCACAGAGGATCTGGTCACGCAACTGGGCATCGAGCGCAGCCGCCAGGCGTTGCAGCAGGCAGATCTCGTCCTGTTCGTCGTTGACCGCAGCGAGGCGTTGACCGCCGCCGACGAGGCGATCGCCGCGTTGTTGCACGGCAAGACAGTGATCCTCGTGCTCAACAAGGCAGACCTGCCCGCAGTCGCCGTGACTGATGCCCTTTTGCCAAAAGCTATGCATGTGACGGTCTCCGCACTGACCGGCGAGGGGATAGACACGCTCGAGCAGGCCATGGAGGAGGCGATCTTTGCCGGGCAGGTGCGCACATCCGATGCGCCGCTGGTGAGTAATCCGCGCCACCAGGCCATCCTGCATCGGGCACTGGAGCATGTCCGGGCGGCCCAGGAGTCACACATGCGTGGCATGGCCGAGGATTTTGTCTCGATTGACGTAACTGCTGCTGTGACGGCGCTGGGGGAGATCACCGGCGAATCGGCGACAGAGGATCTACTGGACACGATCTTTCGGCGTTTCTGTGTGGGGAAATAGCGACGAGCAAGGTGAGCAAGAGACTGTGGCGTTACGGGTAGCGATTGCCTGTTCGTATCTGAACCAATATGGCGGCGCAGAGCGCGTCCTGGAAGTGGTGCACGAGATGTACCCGGAGGCGCCAATCTATACCTCGATTTACTGGCCAGAAGCGCTGCCCGCTGCGTACCGCTCCTGGGATATTCGCACTACCTTTCTCGATCGCTGGCCGTTGGTCAAGCCACATCATCAGCCGTTTCTGCCCCTGTATCCGATCGCCTTTGAACGCCTGGATGTGCGTGGCTATGACGTGCTCTTGAGCGTTACCAGCGCTTTTGCTCATGGCATCAAGACGCCACCGGAAACCCGACACATCTGCTATTGCCTGACCCCGGCCCGTTTCCTTTGGGATTATGAGACGTACGTGAAGCGCGAGGCGCTGGGGAAAGTGGCGCGACTGCTGTTGCCGCCGCTGATCACGCGCCTCCGCCGATGGGATCGCAGGGCAGCGGATCGCATTGACGACTTTATCGCTATCTCACAGGCAGTGCGCGAGCGCATCGGCAGGTGCTATGGCCGCACTGCTGAGATCATCTATCCGCCGGTGGACGTACGACGCTTCTATGCCGCGCCACAGCGCGGAGACTACTACCTGAGCGCAGGGCGCTTGATCCCATACAAACGGGTGGATCTGGCCGTGCAAGCGTTCAATGAGCTTGGCCTGCCGCTGCACATCGTCGGCGATGGACGCGACCGCGCCGCGCTGCAGGCGATGGCCAAGCCGAACATCGTCTTTCGCGGGCGGCTGAGCGATGCCGAGTTGCGGGAAGAGCTCGCGCACTGTCGCGCTTTTGTCTTTCCCGGGGAGGAGGATTTCGGCATCACGCCGGTCGAAGCGCAGGCTGCGGGCAGCCCCGTCATCGCCTATGCGGGAGGCGGCGCGTTGGACACGGTGATCGAAGGCGTAACCGGCCTGTTTTTCCGGGAAAAGAGTGCCGCATCGCTGATTGATGCTATCCGGCGATCGGAGCAGATGCATTGGGATAGCACCACCATTCAGCGTCATGCTGCCCGCTTTGACACCGCGCTCTTCAAGAGTCAGCTTGCCGACTATGTAACGGCGGCGGCCAGCAGGCATAAAGGAGGCATCTCTTGGAACTGAAAGCGTACGGTCGTATCCTATGGCGACATAGGTGGGTGATCGCCCTTTTGTTACTCGTAGTGGTCATCGCCAGTCTTCCTGGCCTGCTTGCTGACAGGCCAGCGGTATATCAGGCGGGCATGCGCTTTGCTGTTGGCGTCGTGCCAGAGCCGAGCACCGGCGCATATTACACCTATGATCGCTATTACACATGGCTGGCCTCCGAGTACCTGGTGGATGATCTGGCAGAAGTGGTGCGCAGCAGCGCCTTTGCCAGCGCCGTCTCGCAGCGACTGGCAATGCACGGCATACAGGTTCCCGCCGGCGCCATTCAGGGGAGCACGCAGGCAGGCAAGTTACATCGCATCCTCAGCCTGTCTATCACCTGGGGACAGGAGGAAGAGTTGCGGCTGATCGCCAACGCCGCTGTGCAGACGCTGCAAGAGGAAAGCGCCACATTCCTGGCGCAGTTGGGCGCGGAGAACGCGCATGTCGCGCTGATTGATCCGCCGGTGGTGGGCATGGTGGGCCCCAGCCTGCGCGAACGGCTGGACTTGCCGATTCGGCTCTTCCTGGCGCTGGTCGCGGGTGTGGCGCTGGCGTTTCTGTTGGACTATCTTGACGACAGTGTACACGGCTGCAGCGACCTGGAGGCATTGGGACTGCAAACTCTCGCCGAGATACCTCGTTCCAGGAGATGGCGACTTCGTTCCTGGCGTATGCTCCTGAAGCTACTTGGCGAAAGCGATAACAGGTGATAGAATCTCTAGTCTAGCCTGTCATGATACACCATGACAGGTACCGCAGGAGGGAATAGTGGAAATCCATGAGTACGTCAGAATACTGCTCAGAAGAGGCTGGATCATCATCCTCTTGGCGGTGATCACGGCTGCCAGCGCGTATGTTTTTAGCAAGCTACAGCGTCCCGTGTACCGATCTACGCTCTACCTGAATGCCATCCCGGCGCGGCCCGACTGGGGATTGCAGCAAATGATCAAGAACCAATTGCGCAACTATGCCGGGCAGATCACTTCGGACAAGATCCTGCAACGGGTGGACAATGAGCTACAACTGGACATGCCCCCCGACATGATGCGCAGCAAGATCTCAGTGGACCCGGTCGAGTCGGATCTTTTGATCCAGATCAGCGTGGACGACTATGACCCCCTCTTGGCCAAGATGATCGCGGACAAAACTGCTGATGTATTTGTCATTGACATCACAGAGCAGATGCAGGTAATCGATCAGCGCGACCGTGTGCTGATCAGTGTGCGCGATTACGCCCGCCCTGGCTCGCTCTTCAAGCCCAAGACCAAGTTCAACGTGCTGGCGGGTGGCGTTTTGGGCGCGTTGTTGGGGATGATCATCATCTTTGCCCTCGAATGGTTGGAGGCGGACATCGTGCGTTCGGAGGAGGATGTTGAGCGTTATCTCGGTGTTCCGGTGTTGGGCGCCATCCCCGTCGTGGCCGAGTCTGCGCCGCGCAGCGGGCGTCTGGCAAAACGCGCCTGACCCAAGCTGCATCGCATTTGGAGGAAACGGAGAAACGATGACTGAGAAACAGGGTGAGCTGATCACGATCGCCGATCCCCGCTCCTTGGCCAGTGAGGCATTTCGTACGCTGCGCACCAACCTGCAATTCACCAGCGTGGATCGGCCCTTACGTACTATTCTTGTTACGTCGGCCAGCCCGGAAGAGGGCAAATCCACGACGCTGGCCAATCTCGCTGTGACCATGGCGCAGGCGGAAAAGAGGGTGATCATGGTGGATTGCGACCTGCGCCGTCCTGTGCTGCACAAGCTCTTTGGCCTAAGCCGCGAAATTGGCTTGGTAACGATGATGGTAGAGGATGAGGCGCTAGCCAACCCGCCCCTGCAAGAGACAGGCGTCAAGGGGCTGTGGCTGTTGGCCAGTGGGCCACTGCCGCCACGCCCGCCCGACCTGTTGGGCTCGCAGCGTATGGCGCGTGTCATCGAGTCGCTGCTCGCTAGGGCGGATCTCCTCCTTTTTGACGCGCCGCCGGTTTTGGCTGTCACCGACGCCTCTATCCTCGCCTCGCGTGTGGATGGTGTGCTGCTCGTCGCGAGTGCGGGTCACACCAAGCGAGACGATCTGCGAAACGCCAAGGCGCAACTGGACAAGGTGAGCGCGCCGATCATCGGCGCAGTGCTCAACAACGCGGAATTGAATCGTCGCATGGGTTACTATTACGGGGAGAGCGAAGAGGGGTAGATCCGATGAAAGCATTGATTCTCAGCGGCGGGAAGGGCACTCGGCTGCGCCCGATCACTTATACCAGCGTCAAGCAGCTGGTGCCGGTGGCGAACAAACCGGTCCTCTTTCGCGTGATCGAGGCAGTGCGTGATGCCGGCATCTCTGATGTTGGCATCATAGTCGGGGATACAGCGCCCGAAATCCAGGCGGCTGTGGGTGATGGATCGCGCTGGGGAGTCAAGATCACCTACGTCCGTCAGGAAGCTCCCCTTGGCCTGGCACACGCTGTCAAGGTCGCGCAGGACTACCTGCGAGAGGAGCCCTTCGTCATGTTCTTGGGCGACAATGTCATCCAGGGAGGCATCGAGAGACTGGTCAAACAATTCTCGCAGAACACCTGGAATGCGCAGATCGTGCTCAAGCACGTGGAGGATCCGCGCGCGTTCGGCGTCGCCGAGATTCGCGACGGCCGCATCGTGGGGCTGGAGGAAAAGCCGCGTGTCCCCAAGAGCAACTATGCGCTGGTCGGCATCTATATGTTCGATCACCATATCTTTGAGGCTGTCAACGCCATCAAGCCCTCGTGGCGGAACGAGCTGGAGATCACCGACGCCATCCAGTATCTTGTGGAAAAGGGCTACAAGGTCTATCCGTACGTCCACGAGGGTTGGTGGATAGATACCGGCAAGATGGAGGATCTTCTGGAGGCGAATCGTCTGTTGCTAGAGGAGTTGACCCCTCAGATAGCCGGTTTTGTGGATAGCGCCTCCGAGGTGAACGGCAAGGTATGGATCGAGGAGGGTGCAGAGATCATCAATAGCGTCATCCGCGGCCCCGCTGCAATCGGGCGCGAAAGCCGCATCGTCAACTCGTACATCGGTCCCTTTACCTCGATCTATCACCATACTACCATCGAGGCGAGCGAGGTCGAGCACAGCATCATCCTGGAGAACTGCCAGATCATCGACATCCCGCAGCGGATTGAGAACAGCTTGATCGGCCGATCAGTGGAGGTCAAGCGTTCGCCAATCAAGCCCAAGGCGATCAAACTTGTGCTGGGGGATCACAGCAAAGTAGGCATCCTATAGGCAGGGTGCGAGGATCAAAGCCTCCTGCGGCTATGTCCAGAGGAGGCTTTCGATTACAGAGACCGGTTCGCCTCGTTACGGCACAGCTCGGATTCCGCTCTCGCCATCGCAGGCATGAGCAGTGCCAACACCAGAAGCAACATCTCTCCCAATAGACCTTTGCGCCCTTCTGCCGACGATAGGACGCCGCACAGGAAATCATCCAGCTCCATCACCTCGCCGAAATCGTAACGGCGAAATGGCAACCAAAAGGGGACCTGCATACCATCCCCCAGTAGATGTGCCAGATATCCCAACGCCCAGGCGCTGGCGCGCTGCCTTCCCGCCACCCAGAGCACGATGAGCGACGAGATCAGCCAGCCCAGCGCGGTATGCATTGCGTACCGGCCGCTCGGCGCGACATGAACCACCTGTGCCAGGCTCTTGTCCACCACATCAGGCGCCAGCGTGGCTGCCAACAGGGTGCGCAAATCAGATCCAGTCACTTTGTGGGTGAAAATCGCCATCGCCAGATGACCAGGCAAGATCATCGCGGGAAGCCCGAAAGCGTTACCATCACGGGGTAGATGCCTTGGCGTGACCGACGAACTGCATGCGATAGAAGAGGGGTTCCGCGGCGAGGTTCGTCACCCGAAGGCTGAAGGCAGATTGCTCGCCTACATCCAGCTTGCTTTGCTCCAGGTAGGCGCTGCCAACCCCGACGATCTTGCCGTCCTCGCCATAGAGGGAAACCACAGCCTGGACAAACTCAGCTCGTGACTCTCCCGTGTTCTGCACCGTGCCGCTGAGCACATAGTAACCGTTGTCATCCCTGCTGATCGTGGTATCCTCCGACGTGAAAGCCGTATAGGCCATGAACTCGCGCCCGGTGCTGGCCTTGGCCTGCAGGAACACCTCAAAAGTGCTCCAATTCTCCGGGGGGTCGCTGAAGATCACGGTCACCGGCACCGTCTCGCCCGGCATCACAATGTCTTGCACCGTGTACCCGGTCTCAAATGCCAGACGCTTGCCCTCGGCGTCTAGCAAGGAGATGATCGTTTCTGGCTTGGCGATCGGGTGACTACCCGTGTTGACGATCTCCCCCACAAAGTAAACAGCGCCGATTGAGGTGCGCAACGGAAGAACATCCCGCACCTCAGCGGAAAGCGCCCCCTCTGGCGATGCTGACTTGATGCTGGGGAGTGGCGCGCTACTGCGCCCCTGTGATGGCGTCGGCAGGGGAGATGAGACGGTCGTTGCCGCCGGGGCAACAGCAAACTCGGCCACCCTCTGCCAGTGACTAAAGAGCAGGATGGACAGCATGATGGCGAGTATTATAAAGAAGACCAGTCTAGTCCGTCTCATAGTACATGCCCTGAATCGGATTGCACCATTTGACACATTATAGCATAGCTTGACATACAAGGCAAGTCCAAGCGCAGAGCGGTAGATGTCAGTGGGAAATCCCAGACTCGACGTCGATCATCGCCCAAAACGGCTCCAGAATCGCTCCAAACGCCTTTTTCTGGCTCCGATTCGATGCTTTGGGGCCACGTAAAGCGTCTGCTGAGAGGTCGATTCGGGCTTGCACTGCCCTTCGCAATTTCTACCGAAAAGGATATACTACCAGCTGATACCCTGAGCGTCTTTTCACTTGCTCAAAGCGCAGTTCGAGAGTATAATCAGTCAACACATGGCTTCTGTAAGCCGCGTGCAGCAACTGTGCACCGCAGGGAGGCAGATCGCAGAAGATGCAAGCGCTCAAGGAGAGGATTGCCCGCGAAGGGCGCAACTTGGGTAAGGGGATACTCAAGGTTGACAGTTTTCTCAACCACCAGGTAGATGCTCCCCTCATGCTGGATGTGGGGCAGGAGATGGCACGGCGCTTTGCCGACCGGGGCGTGAGTAAGGTGCTCACTGCCGAGATCTCAGGCATTGCCCCAGCATTGACTACCGCGCTGGCGCTGGGTGTGCCGGTGATCTATGCGCGCAAGGCCAAACCGATCACCATGCCCGCTCATGTCTATTGCGAGACTGCCCCCTCTCATACCAAAGGCAAGATGGTAGAGCTTCTGGTCTCGCCTGAGTTCCTCGGCCCCACGGATCGTGTCTTGATCGTGGACGACTTTCTGGCCAGTGGCCAGACGATCCAGGCGCTGGCGCGGGTTGTGGAGCAGAGCGGTGCCAAATTGGTGGGTATCGGTGCGGTTATCGAAAAGTCGTTTGAGGGCGGACGGGAGTTGCTGACCCCCCTGGGTGTACCCATCGAGAGCCTTGTCGTTATCACCGCTATGAACGATGGGCAGATCACCATGAAGGATGGCTAGATGAGCGGCCAGCCCACGCCGAAAACATCTGACAATATGTCTGCAAACCACCAGGCGATCGCTGTTCTGGATTTCGGCTCGCAATACACCCAGTTGATCGTGCGGCGGGTGCGCGAGTGCCATGTCTATTGCCGTCTCTTTCCGCACGATGTGGCCGAGTCGGAGCTGGCGGCATTCGCGCCGGTGGGCATCATCCTGTCAGGCGGCCCGGCCAGCGTGTATGACCCCGATGCGCCGCATCTGCCTGCATACGTCGTCCGCTTGGGCGTGCCCATCCTCGGCATTTGCTATGGGATGCAGGCGCTGGCCCAGACACTGGGCGGCCAGGTGCAGCCCGCGCCGCGCCGCGAGTACGGGCCTGCCATCCTGGACGAAATGGCCGGGGATAGCCCACTTTTCGCCGGTTTGCACGCCCCGCAGCCGGTCTGGATGAGCCACGGCGACCATGTCCAGACGCTGCCCCCTGGCTTTGTCGTGCTGGCCTCCAGCGCCAACTCCCCGGTCGCTGCCATGGCTCACCGGGAACACCGCATCTATGCGCTGCAATTCCACCCCGAGGTGGCCCACACGCCCCAGGGCATGCAGATCCTGCGCAATTTCCTCTACCGTATCTGTGGCTGTCGCGGCGACTGGACGGCCGGCTCTTTCATTGCAGAGAGCATTGCCCAGATTCGCCGCCAGGTCGGCGATGGGAAAGCCATCTGCGCCCTTTCCGGCGGTGTGGATTCGTCGGTGGCTGCTGCGCTCACGGCGCGCGCCATTGGCGCCCAGTTGACCTGCGTCTTTGTGGACCACGGCCTGCTCCGGCTGGGGGAGGCGGAGCGGAACATGTCCTTTTTCCGCGACTATGTGGACGCTGAGGTGATATTGGTGAACGCCCGCGAACGCTTTTTGCACTCGCTGGTGGGCGTAACCGACCCGGAGGAAAAGCGCAAACGCATCGGCGCGACTTTCATCCGCATCTTCGAGGAGACTGCCCGGCAATTGGGGCGGGTGGACTTTTTGGTGCAGGGCACGCTCTATCCGGATGTGATCGAGAGCGCCGATCCACGCAAGTCTCAGACCGCGGCGCATATCAAGACGCATCATAATGTCGGCGGGCTTCCGCCGGATATGAGGTTCTCGCTGGTAGAGCCACTGCGTGACCTCTTCAAGGATGAGGTGCGCGCGGTGGGCGCTGAATTGGGGCTACCAGACGCGATCGTGCAACGCCAACCCTTTCCCGGCCCTGGCCTGGCTGTCCGCATCATCGGTGAGGTGACTCAAGAGCGGCTGGAGACGTTGCGCTTGGCGGATGCCATTGTAACTACCGAGGTCGAGACCGCCGGACTGGGGCGCGATATCTGGCAGTACTTTGCCATCCTGACGCCGTTGCGCAGCGTCGGCGTGATGGGGGACGGGCGCACCTATGCCAATGTGGTGGCCATTCGTGCGGTTACCAGCCAGGACGCCATGACCGCTGATTGGGCGCGCCTCCCCTATGAGCTGCTCGGCAAGATCGCCAACCGCATCGTCAACGAGGTGCCAGGCGTCAATCGTGTCGTTTATGACGTGACCAGTAAACCCCCCGCCACCATCGAGTGGGAGTAGCCAAGCTCGGGCAGTAGTAACCAGCCCAGACAAAGGAGAGGACAGCGATGGCCCCGCGTTTCAAGACGGCAGTCGCACAGCTCTGTGTAGTGGATGGGGAGTGGCAGGAACGGACCGATCAACTGCGTGTCGTCGAGCCGCGCGCCCTCTTGTCGCTCGGCAAAGGCCGAGATGCGCTCTATCTCCTCCTTGAGCCGATGGGATCCTTCCCCGATCCTGATGATGTCTGTCGCCGCCTGGCGGACTTGATCGAACAGGCGTACTGGCCGGGTCGAGGCAGCATTACGGCGCGCCTCCGGTATGCGATCCAAGAGGCGAATCGCACCCTGTTCGAGGAGAACCTACAGGCCAAGGTGGAGGAGCGTGGCATTGTCGGCATCAGTTGTGCTGTTCTCCATAACGACAGCCTCTTTCTCGCGCAAGCAGGCCCTTCGTTGGTCTATCTGGCGCATGGCGACGAGTTGCGGCGCTTTCCGGCGGATTCCCCCTGGCTCAGCCGCCGCGCGCCCAACGCCATAAATGCGCGTCAGGCCACAGCGGTGGGTTGGCGACGTGAGATCGAGCCGGACCTCTTTCATGCCCAAGTCGCCAAGAGTGATCTCATCGTCCTTGCTTCCACCTCGCTGGTGCGGCTGGCCGACGAGGCCGAGATCGTGGGCGCGCTCGTGCAGACGGACAGCGAGAGCGCCATTTCCGCACTGGAGGCGCTGGCCGAAGGCGCGACTCTAGCGGCGATTGCCATCGAGATAGAGCCGGGAACGACGCGAGTGCGTCAGGCAGCGACTGCCGCTACGCGCGGGCGCGCATCGGCGCGTGCCGCGCAGGCCGCTACTGCCCAAGCGGAGAGAGCAGAAGCAGCAGAGGCGGAGATTTATCGGCCTGCGGCCCCTCGTCGCCCCCGCGCGTCCGAGTATGCCGCCGGCCGCAGCGCGGCCGGCGCCGCGCCCGCACCGGCCCGCAGCCTCCTGCAACGGATTGGTGCCATCGGGCAGGGTCTGCTGCCAGAGCGCCAGACTGCGGCGAAGGGGGGCGCCACGCCGGGACAGGGTGCCTTACCCACTGCGTTGCGGATCGGGCTGATCGCGCTCATCATCCCGGCGTTGATCGCCATCGTCTACTTTTGGAACAGTGCTCGCTTGGAGCGCGAACGCCAGGCGCAGATCGCCGCCAAACTGGCCACCGCCGGGCAGCTCGTGGCTGCGGCCCAGGCAGGCACGCCGCCTGAACAGCGTAGCGCCTTGTATCAGGCAGACGCGCTGCTTGTGCAGTTGCTGACCGAATCGCCACAGCACCAGGAAGCATCGGCGCTGCGGCAGCAGATTGCGGCGCGCCTGGATGAGGTGAACAAGGTGTCCCGTGTCAACTTTGTCGGCGAACTGACACGCATCACCGGCACCGACTCGATTCGCCCCAGCCGTCTGGCGATGGGCCAGAGCGAGATCTATGTGCTCGATACGGGCATCGGCCGGGTGGCCAAGTACACGTTGGATGAAACGCGTCAGAGCCTCAAGAGCGAGATCCCGGAGATATTGCTGGACGCCTCGACCGTAGTGGATGGCAACAAGCGAACACCTTTGGACATCACCTGCCTGCGGATGGCCCTACGCCCTGAGGACGGTAATCTGGTGATTCTAGCGCAGGGCGGGACCATCCTGGAGCGCGGCGGGCAGCCGCTCCGCCTTGTGGCTAGGGCGTTGGAGAATGGCGCAGCCCTCCGCGCGCCGCAGGCTGTTGAGACATACTATGACGCGCCGAATCTCTATTTATACGTCCTTGACCCGGCGGAAAACGTCATCAAAAAGTTCCAGGCTACGGCGGATGGCAGCTACACTGACGCACCGGAGGATTACAGGCTGACTGACCCAACCATCACATTGCGCGATGGCGTGGATTTGGCGATCGATGGCAGCATCTATGTGCTGCTCAAGAACGGTGAAATCGTCAAGCTTTTCCAGGGCAAAGAAGTGGATTTCCCGCAGGAAGGACTCGACCAGCCGCTCAGCAATCCGGTGGCCATTGCCATCTCCAGGCCAGACGACATGAGCAAGGGATCGGTGTATGTGGCAGATGCGGGCAACCAGCGCATCGTCGAGTTCGACAAAGCGGGCCATTTCTCGCGGCAGTTTCGCCCTGCGGCGGACAAGCTGCCGTTCGATGACCTGCGTGATATTGCTGTGGATGGCGCGACACCACGCCTGTTCTTGTTGAACGGCACAATGCTTGGTTTCATCAACCTGTCTGACTAGCGGATATGATCAACATCCTTGGCGTCGAGACATCCTGCGATGAGACATCGGCGGCGGTGGTCGCCGACGGGCGCATGATCCGCGCGCAGGTGGTGGCTTCGCAGATTGACATCCACCGCGCATATGGTGGCGTCTTTCCCGAGATGGCGTCGCGTCAGCATATCCTGGCCATCGTGCCGGTGGTGGAAGAGACGTTGCGCAAAGCGGGTGTGTCTTGGGATGACATCGCCGCTTTGGCGGCAACGCATGGGCCGGGGCTGGCTGGCTCGCTGCTGGTAGGGGTCAATGTGGTCAAGGGGCTGGCGTGGGCTGCACAGCGCCCCATGGTCGGTGTCAATCACCTGGAGGCGCATATCTATGCCAACTGGCTTATCGAGCCGCCGGACGCAGTGTTCGATCCGGCGTCGCTCATCGCGCGGCATCCCGCGCCGGCCTTTCCGCTCCTCTGTCTCATCGTCTCCGGCGGTCACACCGAGTTGATCTATATGCAGGATCACATGCAATACAGGGCGCTGGGGCGCACTATTGACGACGCTGCCGGCGAGGCGTTCGACAAGGTGGCGCGGCTGATGGGCCTGGGCTATCCCGGCGGGCCGGCTATTGAGCAAGCCGCGTCGCGGGGGGATCCGACGGCCTATGATTTGCCGCGGGCGTGGCTCGGGGATAGCTATGACTTTTCCTTCAGCGGCCTCAAGACCGCCGTGCTGCGCTTGGTGCAAAAGGTGGGTGGTGATGATGCTCCCACTGCCATAAGCCGCGGCAAGCGAACTCGTGTGCCCGCCGGTGTAATGCGCAAGATCAATGAAGCCGATCTCGCCGCCAGTTTCCAAGAGGCTCTGGTGGATGTGCTGGTGGCCAAAACAGCGGCCGCAGCGGCGGCTTATCCTGTGCAGGAGGTGCTGCTGGCTGGCGGCGTGGCCGCCAACAAGCGATTGCGCCAGCGCATGGCCGAACGGCTGTCGGTGCCGCTGCGCTACCCGCCGCCGCGCCTTTGCACCGACAACGCCGCGATGGTAGCGGCGGCAGCTTACTTTCGCTACCAGGCTGGAGAGCGCGCGGCTTGGGATCTGGATGTCATCCCCGCTCTGCAATTGGCCACCTCACCGCCCGAAAAGGCGATTTGACAAAAGGGCCGTTTTGGGTACTATTTTGGATTGGCAATGTAGGG
>JAIOAV010000004.1 GCA_019873665.1 Chloroflexota bacterium | reverse complement strand
GAGCATCGCGTGCTGACTTTGACGAGCAACAGCGAGCAGATCGCGATACCGATCACGTCAGAGCATATCCCCAACGTGTATGTCTCGCTCTACATTCTCAAGGGCGAGGATGCAACGAACCCGCTGGCCTCCTTCAAGCTGGGCTATGCGGCGCTCTCGGTCTCGCCGCGCGAAAAGGAACTGCAGATCACGTTGGCAGCGGACCGGGATGTGTACAAGCCGGGGGATATGGCGACATACGAGATCCGCGCCACCGACTATGCGGGACAACCGGTACAGGCGGAGCTCTCGTTGGCGCTGGTGGACTTGTCGGTGCTGGCTCTGTCTGGGGATCAGGGCCCTGATCTGCTTGCCCAGTTCTATCGCGAGCGTGGCCTGGGAATCCAGACCGCATCCTCCCTGTCAATTTCGCGTGATATGGTGGTGGTGGAGAAGGAAACGGCCCGCGACGCCAAAGGCGGCGATGGCGGTGGGGCGGGACTCGCCGTGCGCGAGGACTTTCCCGACACAGTGTATTGGAACCCGGCGGTGCGCACCGATGCCCAGGGGCGCGCGCAGGTCCAGGTGCAACTGGCTGATAACCTGACGACATGGCGCATGCGCGCTGTCGCGGTAACTCGAGATACCGAGGTGAGCACGGCGCGTATTGACATCATAACGACCAAGGAGCTGTTGATCCGTCCCGTGACGCCACGCTTTTTTGTCATCGGTGATAAAGCGCAGTTGGCCGCCGTGGTTCACAACAACACGGACCGCGATATCGCGGCGCTGGTCAAGCTGGAGGCTCTCGGAGTTGAGGTGAGCAATGCCGAGCAGCGGGTAACTGTCGCAGCGCACGGCGTTGCCAAAGTGACTTGGGATGTCGTGGTGCAGCCGGTAACAGCAGTGGACCTGGTCTTTTCCGTGAGCGGCGGTGGCCTGGCGGACGCGGCGCGCCCTGTGTTCGGCCTCCTGCCCGTATATCACTACAGCACGCCCGAAGTGGTCGCCACGGCAGGGCAGGTGGAGGGGAGCGAGCAGCGTGTCGAGGTGGTGCAGCTGCCGGACAATCTGGACCCCACGCTGGGGGATCTGACGCTCAAGCTGGAACCATCGCTGGCGGCAGGCATGCGCGATGCCCTTACGTATGTCAAGACCTATCCTTACGACTGCATCGAACAGACGGTCAGCCGCTTTCTGCCGAATGTGATCATGTACCGGGCACTCCATCGCCTGGGCATTCGCAATGAAGAACTGGAGGCGGAGCTGCCCAAGATGGTCAGCACCGGGCTGCAGCGCATCTATGCCCTGCAGCACTATGACGGCGGCTGGGGCTGGTGGGTGTCCGATGACAGCAACCCGTATATCAGCGCCTATGTGCTCTTTGGCCTGAATGAGGCGCAGCGCGCCGGGTTCGGGGTGGATGAGGACACCATGAGTCGGGCAGCAGCCTACCTGGAAAAGTCGCTACAAGCGCGGCTTGATACGAAACAAACGTACCCGGCAGATGCGCGCGCCTACATCATGTACGTGCTGGCGGAATACTATGCTGACCATGAGGGCTTGGGTGACCTGGGACGCGCGATCACGCTCTATGAGCAGCGTGATGCGCTGAGCTATTACGGCAAAGCCTATCTGGCAATGGCGTTGCAGCTCATGGCATCGTCTGAGCGGACGCGGCCTAGAGCGCTGTTGAGCGCTCTCGTCACCGGCGCGATCCGCTCTGCGACCGGCGTGCACTGGGAAGAGAAAGAGATCGACTACTGGAGCATGAACACCGATGTGCGTTCCACCGCCATCGTGCTGCAGGCGTTGTTGCGGTTGCAGCCAGATCAGCCGCTGATCCCGAACGTGGTACGGTGGCTGATGGCGGTGCGGCGTGAGGGGCGCTGGGCGACCACGCAAGAAACGGCGTTGGCGGTGATGGCGTTGACCGACTATATGGTGAGCACTGGAGAACTGGCGGCGGACTATACATATCTGGCTGCTCTGAACGGTGAGTTGTGGGATCAGGGGAAGGTGACGGCGGAGAACGTCGCCGAGCCACGAACGCTGCAAGTGGCGGTAAGCACACTGCTGCGCGATATCGGCAATCAGATCTGGCTGCAACGCGAAGCAGAGGCGGGACAGACGGGCCAAGGGCGGCTTTACTACTCGCTCTACCTGCGCTATTACCTGCCTGCAGATCAGGTGAAGGCGCTGAATCGCGGCGTGATCCTCAGTCGCCAGTACACTCTTCTAGACGATCCGACGCGCTCATTGGATCAGGTGAAGGTGGGAGATGTCATCCAGGTCAAGCTGACCATCATCGCGCCCAATACACTGCATTATCTTGTGGTGGAGGACCCGCTGCCTGCCGGCTGCGAGGCGATAGACGCCAGCCTCAAGACCACGAGCGCGGTTTATCAATCGCCGAAGATGGAGCCCGTGTTGGAGAAGGGGAGGCTGCCCTACTGGTGGCATTTCAAGCACAGCGAGTTGCGTGATGAGAGGGTGGCGCTCTTTGCCACACTGCTGCCGGCCGGGACGTATGAGTACACCTACCTGATGCGCGCCAGCATCCCGGGCGAGTTCCTGGCCATGCCCAGCTATGGCTATGAGATGTACTTCCCGGAGGTGTTTGGGCGTAGCGATGGTGCGCGCCTGGTTATCGCTGCCGAATAGTCAAGCAGCAGGGCTGCCGTGAGGGTGGTCCGGCCAGAGACGAAAGAGCCCCGCGCATCGCGGGGTTCTTTCTGTTGAGCATATGGATGGGTTAGCCGCCCAGCGCGGCGGTGATGCTGTCAAAGACGCTGTCTACACTGGTGCCCAAAGCTGTCAGCGCGGCGATGACGACGATGGCGACGAGAACGATGATCAGTGCGTACTCTACAAGACCTTGACCCTCTTCGCGCGGCAGATACATGACAGCCACCTCCTTTTCCTGTGGGTTGCGCCGTGGGTATCTTATCACGATTTGGTCCCAAGCCTGATTGCATTATAGCGCATCGTGGTGTGGATCGCAATAAGAGGATGCACAAGTAAAGGTGGTGCGCTTTTATGTGCGGCCCGGTGCCACAGGTTAAAAAGAGAGGGGGCCCTGCTTCAGCAGGGCCCCCCTCAGATGATGCCAGGACGGTGGGACTAGCCACCGAGCGCGGCGGTAATGCTGTCAAACACGCCATCCACGCTGGTGCCCAGAGCCGTCAGAGCGGCGATGACGACGATAGCGACGAGAACGATGATCAGTGCATATTCGACCAGGCCTTGGCCTTCCTCACGCGGCAGATACATTCTTCTCACCTCCTTTCCCTATGGTTTGCGGGTTTTGGGGAACGCCCCCCCATGGCTGTGCTGCGTGCCCCGTTTTCTCATAGTCTCGCGGCTTCAATATAATAGAGACCCGGCGCGTTTTCAATAGTACTTTTGTCCTATCGCGATTACTGGTAACAGAAAAGGAGCCGACATGCCGACATTGCGAGTCGCTCTGGCGCAAGTCAACACGACGGTAGGAGCCCTGGCACAGAACCAGCAGACGATCATCCAATATCTGGAACGAGCCAGGGCAGCGGAGGCTGATCTGGTCCTCTTTCCGGAGATGGCCCTGACCGGCTATCCGCCAGAAGACCTCCTGCTCAAGCCGCATTTTGTGCGCGATAGCATGCGTTGTCTGCAAGAGCTGGCCACGCACGTGCGCGGCATCACCGCCATCGTCGGCTTTGCCGATTCCGATGGCGACATCCGGAACGCCGCAGCGGTGCTGCATGAGGGCCGCGTGGCCCAAGTGTATCACAAAATGTATCTGCCGAACTATGGCGTGTTCGATGAAGAGCGCTACTTTCGCGCAGGGGATCGGCTGGTCCTCTTTCGGCTGCAAGATGTGTTGGTCGGCGTTACCATCTGCGAAGATGTGTGGTATCCAGGTACGCCGACAGAGGACCTGGCGCTGGCCGGAGCGCATCTGATCGTCAATATCTCGGCTTCGCCCTACCATGAGGGGAAGGGGCGCGTGCGTCACCGTATGCTGGCGACGCGGGCGGCGGACAATGTGGTAGCGGTTGCCTTCTGTAACATGGTGGGCGGACAAGACGAGCTGGTGTTCGATGGCGATAGCGCCATCTTTGACGAACGAGGCAAGTTGTTGGCGTGCGGCGCGCAGTTCGCGGAGGACCTAGTCGTGCATGACTTGGAGCTGGGCAGCGTCTTTCGTCGCCAGTTGCACGATCCCCGCCGCCGCAAGGAGCGGCTCACGTGGCCCTCGGACAAGATAGACATATGCGAGCTGAGCTGGAAGCCGTGCGCGGCAAGAGCCGCGCTGCCGTCCCGACAGATGGGGCGGCTGGATGAGATCGCCGAGGTCTATCAGGCGCTGGTGCTGGCCACGCGCGACTATGTGCGAAAGAACGGCTTTCAGCGGGTGGTGATCGGCCTTTCAGGCGGCATTGATTCGGCGCTGACGGCGGCCATTGCCGTGGACGCGCTGGGAGCTGAGAACGTCGTAGGGGTGTTCATGCCCTCGCCTTATTCGTCGCGTGATAGCCGCGAGGATGCAGAGCAGCTCGCAACAGCGCTGGGCATCCGCTTCATGGTCATTCCTATCACGACGACGTTTGCCGCTTATAAGGCGATGCTGGCCGAGGCATTCGCCGGGATGGCACCCGACACTACGGAGGAGAATATCCAGGCGCGCATTCGCGGGAATATCCTCATGGCGCTTTCCAACAAGTTCGGCTGGCTGGTGCTCACCACCGGCAACAAGAGCGAGATGAGCGTCGGCTATGCCACGCTGTATGGCGACATGGCGGGCGGCTTTGCCGTGATCAAAGACGTGCCCAAGACCCTTGTCTATCAGCTCGGCGCGCACCGCAACCAGCGCGAGCGGGTGATCCCCCAGCGCGTGTTCGACAAGGCGCCCACCGCCGAGCTGCGCCCGAACCAGCGCGACGAGGACTCGTTGCCACCCTATGCAGTGCTGGACCCGATCCTGCACGAGTATGTGGAAGAGGATCGCAGCCCGGCCGAGATTGTGGCTATGGGATTCGAGCCGGTGGTGGTGCGCGACGTGGTGCGCATGGTGGATCGGAACGAGTACAAGCGCCGCCAGGCTGCGCCCGGCGTCAAGATCACGCCGCGCGCCTTTGGCAAAGACCGGCGACTGCCCATCACAAACCGCTATCGCGACCTGCCCGAAAGCTGACCAAGGGACGACGCCCGTCCTATTCGTAGCGCAGCGCTTCTTGCGCCGGCAGCCGCGCCGCGCCGAGCGCCGGGACGAGGCTGGCCGCAGTTGCCAGCAGGATGGCAAAAGCGGCGCCGACCAGCACAAGGCGTGGTGCAAAAATCAGCTCTATCTCAAAGAGGACACTGCTCAGGAGGCGCAGCAGGAGATAGGCTGTCGGGTAAGCCAGGAGGAGACCGATGAGCCAGCTCAGGCCGCCCAGCGTCAGCCCTTCCGTCAGGAAGATCTGCATGAGGTTCCGGTTGCTGGCGCCAATGGCGCGCATCACGCCGATTTCGCGTCGTCTCTCCAGCACGTTGAGCGTCTGCGTGTTCAGCACGCCCAGCCCCCCGGCCAGCGCGATCAGCACCGTCATCACAAACAGGGCGATGCTCAAGAGCCGAGACTGCTGACGCGCGCTGCGCATATCACGGTACGCTGACTCGGTAACAGGCCGGAAGATGCGGAAGCGCTCCTCCAGGCGTGTCAGGGCGGCGTCTGTGGCCTGTGGTGATTTGTCCCGCAAGCCGATGGCGAAAAAGTAACTGCGCCGCTGCCGCTCGATCATCCGCTCCACCGTCTCACGCGGCGCAAAGACCTTGCCGGCCAACGCGCCGCCGAGAAAGATGGCGTTATCGCGGGCAATGCCGACGACGCGAACGGCGCGCACCGCGTTACTCCGGCGGGGCTCGCCCAGATCGAGGGTGATCGCATCGCCGACGCCGATGCGTTGCGCCGCCGCCAGGTCGGTGGAGATGACGACGGCATCGCTCTCGCCTGCCGCAAACCAGCGTCCAGCAACCATGTCGGGCCGGTACAGGGTTGTGTCGGCAGGCAAGCCCCATAGGCGCACCTTGGCAAAGCGCACCCAAGCGTCTGTCAGCGTCCATGCCTCCGCCTCTGCCACCTCCGGCATCGTCTTGAGCTGGGCGGAGAAATGATTCGTGACGATCTCATTGAGCCAGATCCACGCATCGGCGTTGTAGGTGGAGAATATCTGGTCTATGGCGCGGTTCACCGACTCGCGGGTGCTGAGCGCGCCCAGCAACGCGGCGGTGGCGGCGGCCACAAAAAGCAGTGTCAGCGCGTGCCTCCCCCGGCGGCGCAGCAGGTTGCGCAACGCCAGCATCGCCAGCGTGGGCACCCAGCGCAGGCGCCGAAACAGCCGGTCGAGGCGGCTCTGTCGGTAGGCGTTCGTGATGCCATGCGACTGCAACGCCTCGCGCACCGAGATGCTCGCTGCCTGTCGCGCCGGGCCGATGCCGCCCAACACCGATACGCCCAGGCCCACGCCGCCGCCGAGTAGCAGGCCAGGTATGGAGATGTCCCGCGCGACCACGAGGTTGAGCGCCCACCCGGCATACGCTAGGAGGAGCCAGCTCACTACCGTGCCCAGCAGCAGCCCGATGACCGTGCCGATGACCCCGTAGGTGCTGGCGCTGAGCAGGTAGAGGCGCATGATCTGCGCCCGCCCGCCACCGATCGCTTTCATGATGCCGATCTCGCGCACCTGCTCGGCGACGATGGCGGCGAGCGTATTGGCGACGAGAAAGCCGCTGATGAGCAGCCCCAGTCCGGAAAACGCGTACATCAGGCGGATCAGCGCGTCCAATTCCCGCTTTCCCTCGAAGAACTGGGGATCGCGCACCTGCGGTTCGCCCGCCTGCAATCGGCGTTTCTGGAACACGCGCTCGATCTCCTGCATCGTCTCGTCACGCGCCGACAGGTCGTGGAGCTTGATGAGAAGCTGATTGCTCCCCGAGATGCCCAGCATCTGCTGCACTCTGGCCGCGGGCACATAGGCCAGCACCAGATTGATAAAGACGCTGGAGGGATAGGTCGGCGTCTGCGCAAAGCCGCTGATAGTGAGCAGCCGTTCGGTGTTTTCCGCGCCGGAGCGAAAGACGATCTGATCGCCGATCTGCAGCGGCGCGAGGTCTTTGGCGGAGATCTCCAGCGCCACTTCGTTCAGGCCGGGGAAACGCCCTTCGCGCAGCGCGATCTTGTTCACCTGCATCTGGCTGAAATCCTGCACGCCGACGAAATACAAGTCGTACCAGGTGTCGCCGAGCTTGGCTCGGGTATAGTACGTATTGCGCAGTTCCACCGCGGCCACATTCGGCAACTCGCTCAGCGGGCGGCGCAGGCTATCTGGCGCGTCCCACACCCAATAGATCAGGTCGGCCTGCGTCGTGTTGGCATACGTTGCGGCCTGTGCCCGCGCGAGATTGCGCGAGGTGGAAACGATCGCCACCAGGCTGGCCACGCCAACGGCGATCCCCAGGATCGTCAGCGCCGACCGAACCTTACGGCGAGTCAGGTCGCGATATGCTTTCAGCAGGATGCCCGATGCTCTCATGATGCCCTATTGTAACATATCCGCACATTCGCTTCAAACGTCGCGCCATTTGACGTGGCTCTGCTTGGACGCATAATGGACTGCGATGCCATCAGTCTATCACGTGGTGGGGCCGACAAGAGCCGATGGAGCGTGAAACATGAGCCCTGATGTTAAGTTGCGCGAGGTAACGATGTTGGCGCAGAGTCTGCTGCGCATTCCCAGCGTGACCGGCCATGAGGCCCAGGTCGCAGATTTCGTGCGGGGCTATCTGCAGGCGCTGGGCTTTGAGGCGTGGGTGAACGATTATTATACGGTGATCGCCGTATTGCAGCGGGGCGATGGCCCTGTGGTGCTTATGGACAGCCACATTGACACGGTGGAGGCGGACGCCGCGGGCTGGCGGCATCCGCCGTTCGCGGGCGAGATCGAGGCGGGCCGCCTCTATGGTCGGGGCGCGAGTGACATGAAGGGTGCGCTCGCCGCCATGCTCCACGCTGCCACTACGCTCGCTACGTCCTCGTTTGCCGGGGTGTTGGTCATCACCGGCACCAGTTGGGAGGAGCGTTTTGAGGGCTATACCCTCGGCAAGGCGCTGGACGAGCTGGCGACGCGCGGCATCCAGCCCGACTATGTCATCATTGGCGAGGCGTCGGAGCTGAACATCAAGCGCGGGCAGCGGGGTCGGACGCGCGTGTTCGTGGATATTCAGGGCAAGGCCGCACACTCAGCCCATCCAGAAAAAGGTATCAACGCCGTGTATCAGGCGGTGCCACTGATCCAGCGTCTGCGCGCCTTGCCGCCCCGCACGGATGACTTTCTGGGGCCGGGGATCATTGAGCTGATCGGCTTGCACTCGTCGCCACAGCCGGTGGACTCGATTGTGCCGTATGCGGCACGGCTCAGCTATGACCTGCGCCTGCTGCCCGGGGAAAGCCCGAGCTCGGTATGGGCGCGCTTCCATGCCGAGATCGCGGCACTGGCCGCGCAAGACCCTGATTTCCGCGCTAATGTCGAGCTCGCGCAGGACACGCTGGTGACGGCCAGCGGGCGCCAAGAGACCATCGTCGCCTTCCCGCCGGCGTGGAAGCTGCCAGCGGATCACCCGCTCGTGCAAAAGGCGCAAGCTGCCCTCCTCTCCATCGGCTTGCGCCCGCAGATCACCAAATATGATTTCTGCACCAACGGCAGTTACTCGGCCGGCGTGGCGCGTATCCCCACTATCGGTTTTGGCCCCGGCACTGAGGCTAGCGCTCATGTGACCGACGAGTCCATCAGCCTCGAGGAGCTGGCGCAGGCCAGCGCCGGCTATGCCGCCATCTGTCGTGAGCTCTGGCGCAGATAGAAAAGCGCCCCGGCAATCGCGGGGCGCCCGCGTTCACCCTATAGCGCGTCCGTCATCGTGAGTGCCATGAGCGCCTTTTGCACGTGCAGGCGGTTTTCCGCCACGTCGTAGATGATAGAGCGCGGCCCACTGGCGATCTCGTCCGTCACTTCTGAGCCTCGGTCCACTGGCATCGGGTGGATAAAGAGCGCATTGTTGGTGCGCTTCATCCGTGCGGCGTCGGTGATCCAGCCGGGATGCAGCGCAGCTTTGGCCCGCTCGCTGGCCTTGTCCAGCTCGCCGCTGGCATAGGCGACAGGGCTCATCCAGTTGCGCGAATAGACCACATCGGCCCCGTCATAGCCAGAAACCGAGTCATGCACGATCTCAAAGCTAGTGCCGTTCTGCGCGCAATTGGCTTTCACCTGCGCGATCACCTCTGGATCGAGATCATAACCCTCCGGATAGGCGAGGGTAACGTTCATGCCAAAGCGCGACGTGATCAGCATGTACTCTTGCGGGGAGCACCACGAGCGTACCAGCGCGCCGCTGCCCCATGTTACCAGCGTCTTTTTCCCCTTGACATCTCCAAGATGCGTGTGTAGTCCCATCAGGTCTGCCAGCCCCTGGCAGGGGTGGAATTTGTCATGCGCCATCGAGATGACCGGGATGGTGCACCATTTGGCATATTCGCGCAGCAGGTCATCTCCCTCACCATATGCGCTGATCTGGTCTTCCAGGATGCGAATCCCCAGGCCATGGGCGAAACGGCTCATGACGTTGGCTGCGTCCTCAATCGTCTCGCCAGCCGTGGTGGCGGTTTTCAGGCGCATGGCGCGTGGCTCCAAGAACTGGGCATGCCCGCCCAACTCGGTCGCTGCCGTCTCGAACGACTGGCGTGTGCGCACCGACGGATTGTAGAAGAACATCAGGAATGTCCTGTGCTGCAGCAAGCTGGTCCAGCGTGGCGAATAGCGGTCGCGTTTCATCTTGGCCGCCAGCTCCAGCACCGCCTCCAGCTCCTTTATCTTCCACTCTTGCGTGCAGATCAAATCCTTACCATACAGGTTCATCCTTACCTCCTTGGGAAGCTCTTTTCGAGGGAAATGGGTATATGCCTGCTAATCGCGTTGGATCAGATGCTGCGACACAGCGCCTGTCTCCCCGTTCGGCTCTAGAACGCGCCTCGTCCGGAAAACACAGCCGGACCTGTGCGCAGGAGGATCTTAAAGTCGAGAAACAGGGACCAATTCTCGACATAATACAGGTCCAAGAGAACCATCTCGTCAAAGGTCAGCTCGCTGCGACCGCTGACTTGCCAGAGACCGGTCATGCCTGGAGATGCGCTGAGCCGCCGCATGTGCCAGGGCTGGTACTTGGCAACCTCTTGCGGCGTGCCGGGCCGCGGCCCGATCAGGCTCATCTCGCCACGGAGCACGTTGTAAAGCTGCGGCAACTCATCGAGGCTGGCACGGCGCAGAAAACGCCCGACGCGAGTGCGTCGCGGGTCGTCGCGGAGCTTGAACCAGGGGCCATTGGATGGATTGACCTGCTCCAGAGCCGGCTGTCGCTGCTCTGCATCTGCCACCATAGTGCGGAACTTGTAGCATGTGAACTCTCGGCCATTTCGTCCCACGCGCACCTGTCGGAAGATGATCGGCCCCGGTGAATCTAGCTTGATGAGCAGGGCGATCAACCCCAACAGGGGGGCAAGCAGGATCAGCAGCAATGTCGCCCCAACGAGGTCAATGCCCCGCTTGACGGCCAGCTTCCAGCCGCGAATGGACGGCTCGCGAATGCCGATCAACGGTAGGCCGTTCATATCGTCAATGTCCACCTGGCTCAAGCTCAATTGGAAGAGGTCAGGCACGATCCGGGCGCGCACTCGAGAGCGTTCACACTGGGTGATGAGGCTCAACACCTTGCGGTGCGCCATCCATGGCAGGGTGATGATCACCTCATTGATGCCATAGCGGCTGATCAGCTCGGGGAGCGCGGAAGTATCCCCCAGCGCTTTGATACGCCCCAGGTCGGTATGAGCCTTCTCGGGTGCATCGTCAACAAAGCCAACCAGTTGGTAGCCCAGCTCCGGTCGGGCCACGATATTGCGCATCACTGTGCGCCCCACCTCGCCTGCGCCGACGATGAGAACGCGATCCACTCCGATGCCGCGACGACGCAACGTGCTCATGATTGCGCCAACGGCGAGACGGCTGCCGCCGAGGAGGATGACGATGAGAACCGCATGGTAGGCAAAGATCAGCCGCGATTGCAGCATTGGCCGGGCAAAGAGGGAGATGATGATCATGGTGGCGATGCCTGTAACGGCTCCCCGAAAGATGATATACACCTCATCAAACCAGGGTCGTCCTCGGCGTGGGGCATAAAGGCCCTCGGCCACGTAGACCAAGATCAGGATGGCTGTCAGGATCGCTGCATCGGGGAGATAGCTGCCAAAGGGGACAAAGAAACCTTCCTCAACTCCCCGGAACCATTGCAGCTCATAGCGCACCAGATAAGCCAGGTAGAAGGCAAGGTTGATGAGGATTGCATCCAACACGACCATCAGCGGCCCGAGCCACTTCCACGTTTTCGCGTACATGTCAGGCCCTCTGCTCCAACACGCGACGATAGATAGAGGCTGTCTCTTGCGCGGCCCTTTGCCAAGAGAAGCGTGCCGCTTGCTGTGGCCCCGCTGCCCGCAGTTGAGCCGCCAGGGCATGATCGGTCAGCACGCGCCGCATGGCTGCCGCCATCTCCTCAGGACGATAGGGGTTCACTTTCAGCGCCGCATCTCCGACGACTTCCGGCAGAGATGAGATATCGGATACGATCACCGGCGTGCCGCAAGCCAGGGCCTCCAACGGCGGCAGCCCGAAGCCCTCAAAGAGAGAGGGGTAGACAAAGAGGTCTGCCGCCCGGAACCAATCGGGTAGCTCTTGCTGCTGGATGAAGCCTGCAAAGTGCACGCAACCACCCAGGCCCAGCTCCTGCACTTGGGCAAAGACCTGTTCGTACATCCATCCCTTTCCGCCGCCGATCACCAGATGGTGCGGCAGATCACCGTCCCGGCGCAGCATGGCGAACGCCTGCAACAATCGGCTGAGATTCTTGCGAGGCTCAATGGTGCCCACAAAGAGGATGATACTCTCCGGCAGCCCTTTGCGCAGGCGGAAAGCGCTCGCGGCGGCAGCATCGTCCACAGGATGGAATCTCTCCTCCATCCCGGGGTAGATGACGGTTATCTTGTCAGGTGGGATGCGATAGTGCCGCACGATGTCCTCTTTGGTGCTCTGTGAAATGGCGATGATGTGCCGTGCGCGCCTGGCAGTCCAGCGGCCGAAGAGACGATTGTAGAGGCGCTTGCCGCGCTCGAATAACTCTGGGTAGAGCAGATAGCTCAGATCCGGGATGGTAACGATCGCGGGGCGCGGCAGAAGCATCGGCTGCACGTTGACCAAAGCGTGCCAGAGGTCAATGCCCTGTCGCCACGCGGCCACAGGCGCAACAAATTGCTCCCAGAAGATCCGCACCAGCGGCTGGCCGGTGGGCAGAACGCTGACCTGTTGGCGTATCCGTGCCGGTAACTTCGGGCATCGCTCTGACAGAAACGCCGTATAGCTTAGGGCATCATCCGCCGCCGGCAAATGCATTAGCAGATGATAGATGAGATGGCTAACGCCTGCGGCCCGGTAGCCGGGACGCAACGACAACAGGTGCGCATCCAGCCCAATCTGCTTGCCTGTCAAATGTGCACAACCTCTCCCCACACGTCCATCTGACCGATTATACTGCTATCGCAAGTTGAGGGGAAAATCCCTATCTGCCCAACATCTCCTGATAGACGCTATAGGTAAGAGCTGCAATCCTGGACTGGGTATAGTGAGCCAGCACGCGCTGTCGTCCTGCCGCGCCGAGATCGGCGCGAAGACGGGTGTCTTCGCAAAGGCGCTGCAGGTACGCGCGCAGCGCCGTCACATCGCCTTCAGGAAAGATCAACCCGGCGTTGCCGATCACGTTCGGGATCTCGCCAGAGTCGGCGCCAAGCACCGGCGTCTCGCACGCCATCGCCTCGATCAAGATGCGCCCGAACTGCTCTTTCCAGTTTGGTCGGCTCAGAGAGGGGAGCACCAGCACGTCGAACCGGTTGAGGCGCGCTGGCACGTCAGTCGAAGGTATGCGCGGCACGAATGAGACGCGCGCGCTGATGCCTTGTTCCGTTGCCAACGCCTGCAGGGACGCTCGCTCCGGCCCATCGCCGACGATCTCCAACCGCCAGTCGCCATCCAGCTTGGCAGCGGCCTCCAGCAAGAGATGCACCCCCTTTTCCGGCACCAGTCTGCCGACATAGCCGATGGTGAAGTGGCGCACCGCATGCCGCTCCGGAAGTGACCGATAGAGGTTCGGATCAACGCCGAATTGCGCAATGACCTTCACCGGCCCGCTGTATCCCTTGGCGCGCAGGACCTGCACCGCCTCGTTGTTTCCGGCCAGCGCATAGTGGGCGCGGCGGTAGTTCTCGCGCTCGAACCAGCGGAACGGGACGGGATAGGTGCGTTGCAGGTTCTGCCAGGTGAAGAAGAGCGCCCTGGCATGATGATGCGCGGCAGCGCGGAGGGCGAGCCATGTGGCCAAGTTATACGGCTCCTCATCCATGTGGACGATGTCCGGACGCAGCTCGCGGATGCGGTGGCCGAGGAAGGGATAGAAGTGGGAGTGAAAGTGACCGTTCAGTGCCATCGGCTCCACATGCAGGCGATAACCGGATGTATGCGCGCGTTCCAGAGTGATCCGTGCATTCCCCTCGCGCCAGTAAGGCGGCACAATCACATGCAAGTCCATATCAGGGTAACGTGCCAGCTCTTCCAGCTTGGTCTGATACGCGCCCACCACGCACGCTTTTGAGATCAACAGCACGCGCATGCTTTGCACTCTCCTCCGAGTTCCCGTAGTATAGCGGAATCGGCGCGCCGTGCAAGTGCCTGAGGGCACTTTTGGCAGGGCGGCGGAGTGTGCTATACTCTGGCACAACGACCTTCGAGGCGAGACGCATCTCGTTGCGCTTCGTTTACGTCTTCTCAACTGGATGATCTCTCTGTAGAGGTGTCTGCGATGAGCTCCCTGATGACGCAACAGGGGATATTACACTACGAAGTTGTGGGACGCCGCGGGGCGCCGCTTATCCTGCTGCACTGCTGGCTGGGCTCATGGCGTTTCTGGCGCGGTTTCATGGAGTACTTGGATCACAACATGCCGCGCCGGGTCTATGCCCTGGACTTCTGGGGCTTTGGCGAATCTGACAAGCACCAGGAAACCTACCAGATCGGCGATTATATCTCGATGGTGATCCAGTTCATGGACGAACTGGGCATTCGGCAGGCGCCGCTGTTTGGCCACTCCATGGGCGGCACGGTCGCCATGAGCCTGGCGCTGGACTATCCGCAGCGCGTCAGCCGGGTTGCCGTCGTCGGCTCGCCGATGGATGGCAACTCGTTGAGCCTTCCCTTGAAGCTCGCCGGCCAGGAGCGGATCGCTCGGCTTCTGTGGCGCTACCCGCCGCTCCTGAAGGCTGTGCTATGGGGATATTCCCCCCTGGTGTCCAATGAAGGCGACATCTACTCGCAGATGATAGAACATATCTCGCAGTCAACCATCGCGTCGTTCTCTCACAGCATTGCATCGCTGCGTCACGTTGATCTGCGGCCACGCCTGCATGAGGTACAGGTGCCGGTACTGGGCATCTATGGCGCGCGCGACGGCGTTGTCAACCCCAATCAGGCGCAGGTTATCGCCGAACGGATTCCGCACGCCCACATCGAGATCATGGCTCAATCACGTCACTTTCCCATGCTGAGTGAGACGGAGCGTTTTAACCAGGTGCTGACGAGTTTCCTGCAATCCTCTGCAGCGCTGTAGTCTCGCCTCGTTTCATCCGCCCGCTAACTTGAGCCTCTCAACCCCAAGCCTTGGTCTTGGCCTCCATCGGGTGTATAATGCTGCCGGGAGGTTGTATATGGCAATCCGAGTCCTGCCGCCGGAGGTGGCTGCCAAGATCGCCGCGGGCGAGGTTGTGGAGCGCCCCGCTTCGGCGCTCAAAGAACTGATGGAGAACGCCATTGATGCCGGCGCGGCCGATATTCGCGCCGAAATCCGCGAGGGCGGCAAGCGGCTGATTCGCGTCGTGGACGATGGCTGTGGGATTCCTGCTGACCAGGTGCCGCTAGCATTTGCCCGACATTCGACGAGCAAGCTGCACAGCCTGGAAGATCTGGAGCACATATTGACGCTCGGCTTTCGCGGCGAGGCGCTGGCGAGCATCGCTGCCGTCTCGCGCCTGACGATGATCACCTGCACGCGCGAAGAGGGGATTGGCACGCTGGTGCGCGTGGAGGGGGGTGAGATCGTGCGCCGGGAGAAGCATGGCGTTCCCCCTGGTACCACTGTGATGGTGGAAGACCTCTTTTACAACACCCCTGCGCGACGCAAATTCCTGCGCAGCGATGCGGCGGAGAATGCGCTCATCGCTGATATCATAACCAGCTATGCCCTGGCGTATCCTGAGGTCCGCTTTACGCTGCTGAACAATGAACGCCTCGTCTTTCAAAGCACGGGTACGGGCAAGCTGAGTGATGTGTTGCTCAAGGCCTTTGGCCTGGAGAGCGCGCAGCAGATGATCGAGTTTCGGGGGGAGGATGAGGGGGTCTCTGTCTGGGGCTACATCGCGCCGCCGGCTTTACACCAGGCCACGCGCAAAGGGTTGGTGTTCTTTGTGAATCGCCGCTGGATTCAGGATCGCACGCTGAGCTATGCTGTCGAACAGGCCTATCATGACCTCATTCCTGCGCGCCGCTACCCTTTGGCCGTTGTCAACATCCGTCTCGATCCGGCGGAGGTGGATGTCAATATCCACCCCACCAAGCGTGAGGTTCGCTTTCGTGATAGCCATCGGGTCTTTGCGGCCGTGCAGCGCGCGGTGCGCCATGCCTTGCAGGAGCGCTTTGCCCCGCCAGCCGTCCGCTTTGCCCCTGCCCAGGTGACCGATGAGGCTTTCATGACCTCGCGCGGTACCCTCTCGCCGGCGCGTCTGCCAGAGGAGGGCGCACAGCGCGCATTGGAGCTGCAGCGCACCGCCGATGTGTTGCCCGCGATGATAGAACCGCAGGCCGGGTCGCGCCGGCTTCCTATGTTGCGCGTGGTGGGCCAGGTGGCGCAGACCTACATTGTGGCCGAGGGGCCGGGCGGCGTGTATCTCGTGGACCAGCACGCGGCGCACGAGCGGGTGGTGTATGAGCGGCTGTTGGCAGAACGCAGAGGAGCGCAGGTAGCCACGCAGACGTTGCTCGAGCCGCTGGTCATTGAGCTGACGCCGGCGCGCGCCCAGATGCTCGAGTTGCACGCCCAGGACCTCGCCGCGCTCGGCTTTGGCATCGAGCCTTTTGGCATCAACTCTTTCCGCGTGCGCCACGTGCCGGCGGCGTTTGCGGGGGGCGACGTGGCCGGAGCGCTGAACGAGATGCTGGACCTGGCGGAATTGAATGGAGTGAGCTGGCAGGATGAAGCGTTGGTCACCATCGTGTGCCATAGTGCTGTGCGCGCCGGACAGATACTTTCCATGTCTGAGATGCGCGACCTGATCCGGCAGCTGGAGGATACGAGCACTCCACACTCTTGTCCGCATGGCCGTCCTACCATGATCCATCTGAGCGCGGCGGCGCTGGAGCGCGAGTTCGGCCGCCGCTGAAGCTGATTTGACAATTCCGGCGCAAATGGCTATAATCGTATTTCGCTGACAAACGCTGGTCATGCGTGGCGAATAACAGTGCTGGGAGGTACCATCCTGTGTATGCTGTAGTCGAGACAGGGGGCAAGCAGTACAAGGTAAGCGTCGGACAGGTCGTCGACGTGGAAAAGCTTGCCGTGGAAGAGGGGCAGATCGTCGAGTTGGATCGCGTGCTGATGGTGGCGCAAGAGGGCGCTATCAAGGTTGGTACCCCGCTGGTCGAGGGAGCCAAAATTCGGGCCAAAGTGCTGTCTCACGACCGCGGCCGCAAGGTCCTCGCTTTCCGGTATATGCCGAAAGAGCGCATCCGGGTCCGGAAAGGCCATCGCCAGGAATTCACGCGTTTGCAGATCGAGGGCATCATCGCATAGCTTGCCTCTCTCCTCGTTGAGGGGGCGCTTGATATAGAGGAGGCATTTTCTGATGGCTCACAAGAAGAGTGGGGGCAGCAGCCGCAACGGCCGCGACAGCGCCGGGCGTCGGCTGGGAGTCAAGTGCTTTGCGGGCGAAGAGGTGAAGGCTGGCACGATCATCGTCCGCCAGCGCGGCACCAAGTTCCATCCCGGCAATAACGTTGGTGTGGGCAGAGATCACACGATTTTCGCCACCGTTGATGGCCTTGTCGCGTTCGAGCAGATCAGCAAAGACAAGCAGCAGGTTAGCGTCTACCCTGCCGCCAGCTAGAGAGCTATAAGGCACGCACCTGGCGTGTCAGAACCGAGTGCAAGGAGCTGGTTAAATGAAGAAGGACATTCATCCCAAGTACTACCCCGAGGCCAGGGTTATCTGCGCATGTGGCAACACCTGGGCAGTCGGCTCGACGGTGCCCGAGATCCGAACGGATGTGTGCTCGGTATGCCACCCGTTCTTTACGGGTGAGCAGCGCATCGTGGACACGGCCGGTCAGGTGGAGCGCTTCCGTCAGCGTCTGGCCAGGAAGGAAGACCTTCGCAGTAGCGAAGCCGGACAGGCCACGGAAGCCAAGACAGCCGTCCCGACACCTGGCAAGAAGAGCGGCGTCAAGGCGACTCCGGTATCTCGCAAGGCAACGCGTGCAACCGAGGAAAAGCGGGCGGAGGAGTAGCTCGCAAACCGCATACCCCGATAGGAAAGAACAGAGTGTGCGCACTCTGTTCTTTTTGTGTTGAGGGAATTGACTTCCGGCGCGGTGGTTCTTGAGCGGACATCTTGAGGAGGCGGAGATGGGTCATCCTCGTTATACCGGCGGATGGATTGAGTTGGTCTGCGGCAGCATGTTCAGTGGCAAGACTGAGGAGCTGATCCGGCGCGTGCGACGCGCGCAGATCGCCAAGCAAAAGGTGCAGGTTTTCAAGCCCAGCGTTGACACCCGCTATGAGAAGCAGAGGGTTACCTCCCACAGTGGCGCGCAGATAGAGGCCATCACGGTGCAGGAGGCCAAGGATATCCTGCGGCTGCTGGAGGCGGATACCTCCGTCGTGGCGATAGATGAGGTGCAGTTTTTTGACTGGGCCATCACGGAAGTATGCGCGGCATTGGCGGAGCGAGGCATTCGGGTGATCGCTGCCGGGCTCGATATGGACTTTCGTGGCGAGCCTTTTGGGCCAGTGCCGGTGCTCATGGCGCAGGCTGAGCTGGTGGACAAGCTCCAGGCGATCTGCGCCTGCTGTGGCGCGCCGGCCAGCCGGACGCAGCGCCTGGTGAATGGCGAGCCGGCGAATTATCATGACCCTATCATTCTGGTAGGGGCGAGTGAGGCGTATGAAGCGCGGTGTCGTGTCTGCCATCGCGTGCCGGGAAAGGATCGGCGATGAGCGAATACCACTACGGTGGGCAAGCGATCCTCGAAGGGGTGATGATGCGCGGCCGCCAGAATGTGTCTGTCGCGGTGCGCGCTCCCTCTGGCAAGATCGTTACACACCGTGAGCCTTTGGATTCCCCTCTTGACCGCAGCCCCATAGGCAAGTTGCCGTTTGTGCGCGGCCTGGTCATGTTGTGGGATACCTTGGCTCTTGGCTATCGCGCCCTCACCTTTTCGGCAAATGTGGCGCTGGAAGAGGAGGATGTCGAGTTCGGCGGTGGCATGATGTGGGGCACGCTGCTTGTGTCGCTCCTCTTTGGCGTTGGGCTCTTTTTTATCCTGCCCACCTTTCTGGTAGGGTTAGTGGACAGATTCATCGCTTCTCCCTTCCTGAGCAATCTTGTGGAAGGAGTCATCCGCATCCTCATCTTTCTCGGCTATCTGGCAGCGATCAGCCTGTTGCCGGACATCCGCCGGGTCTTTGCCTATCATGGCGCCGAGCACAAGACCGTGAACGCCTATGAAGCGGGCGTCCCGCTGGAGGTGACTTCCGTCCAACGGCACACAACGGCCCACACGCGCTGCGGCACCAGCTTCCTCCTGGTTGTGATGGTCATCTTTGTGCTGCTCACCACGCTGCTCGGTCGTCCTCCCTTCTGGCAACGCCTGCTCTGGCGTATCATACTGATCCCCGTAGTAGCTGGTATCTCCTACGAGTGGCTCAAGTTCAGCGCGACACACTATGCCCATCCCCTGATGCGATGGCTGACGGCGCCCGGATTGGCGTTGCAGCGCTTTTCCACGCGCGAGCCAAGCGATGATATGGTAGAGGTAGCCATCGTCGCGCTGCGCGATGTGATCGCCGCGGACATGGGCGTGAGCGAGGCGGCGGCCGACGCGATATCTGCTGCCTAGAAAATGGCACCAGAGATGAACGCATAGCGATGACGTTGGCGACCTGGCCCTTTGGTGCTATAATACTCTTTCGGCATATGGCACGAAGGGGCTGTGCATTGTGGTGCGCTGAAAGCTGCCTGAAGGGAGCGTGATGACGACCAAAGAAGAACTATTGGCCAAGGCGAAGAAACCGTCGGAGGATGCCCTGCGTCTGCACCCGTTCTACCGGGGCAAGATCGCCACTGCGCCCAAATGCGCGATTCGCAGCTTCGATGACTTTGCCATCTGGTATTCGCCCGGCGTGGCGGCCGCATGCCGCGCCATCGCCGCCGATCCGGCGCTCAGCTACGAGTACACGAATCGCGCCAATGTGATTGCCGTCGTCTCCGACGGCACGCGCGTCCTCGGCCTGGGCGATATCGGCCCGGAGGCGGGGATGCCGGTGATGGAGGGAAAGGCGCTTCTCTTCAAGTATCTGGGCGGCGTGGATGCGGTGCCCCTCTGCCTGGATACCAAAGACCCGGATGAGATCATCTACGCCGTCAAGCTGATCCAGCCGTCGTACGGTGGCATCAATCTGGAAGACCTGTCGCAGCCCAAGTGCTTTCGCATCCTAGACGCGCTGCGCTCCGACCCGGCGGTGGTCATCCCGGTATGGCATGACGACCAGCAGGGCACAGCCACCGTGTTGCTGGCGGGGCTGATCAACGCGCTCAAGCTGGTCGGCAAGCGTATGGATCAGATCAGGCTGGCGATGATCGGCGTGGGAGCGGCCAGCGTGGCCACGTTGCGCCTTCTCGCGGCAAGCGGCGTGAAGATGGGGCAGGTGATCGCCGTGGACAGCAAGGGCATCCTCCATCCGGGGCGCGATGATATCAGAGCGCAACAAGAGTCATTCGCCGACAAGTGGCGGATCGCACAGGAGAGCAACGCGGATGGTGTCCGGGGCGGCATTGCAGAGGCGATGCGCGGCGCCGATGTCTGCGTGGCCTTTTCCCAGCCGGGACCGGACACGATCAAGCCGGAGTGGGTGGCGCAGATGGCCAAAGATGCCATCGTCTTCCCGTGCGCCAATCCCATCCCGGAGATCTGGCCGTGGGAGGCGAAGGAGGCGGGCGCACGGATTGTCGGCACAGGGCGCTCTGACTTCCCGAACCAGTTGAACAACTCGCTGGTTTTCCCGGGCGTTTTCCGCGGCGCATTGGATGTGCGCGCCAAAACGATCACCGACGAGATGTGCCTCGCGGCGGCAGCGGAACTGGCGCAGTACGCGGTGGATCGCGGCATTGACGACGACAATATCGTGCCCAAGATGGACGAGCCGGATGTCTATGCGCGCGAGGCAGTGGCGGTGGCGATGAAGGCGCAGGAACAGGGGCTCGCGCGCATCGCCATGAGTCGCGCGGAGATATTGCGCACGGCGACCGAAGCGATCAATCGGGCGCGCGAGATGGCGGCGCTCTTGATGCGCGAGGGGATCATCCCCCTGCCGCCTGAGGGATAGGGCGTTCGTTTGGATACCTCAGCTCAACGGGGAGGGAGGCTCATCCAGGCTCCCTCCCTTTTCATATGCTCTGCAAAGGAGTTGCCGAATGGAAGAGTTTCGACGTGTGAATGCGGCGGCGCTGCATGACTGGGTGGCGCGGGCGATGCGCGCGACCGGCGTGCCCGCAGAGGATGCGACGACAGTGGCCGATGTCCTGGTCGCCGCCGACCTGCGTGGCATAGACTCGCACGGCGTGGCCCGGCTGCGACGCTATGTCGTGGGGGTGCAGCAGGGCACGATGAAGGCGCATCCCAACATCCGCGCGCTCTGTGACACGCCCTCCACCGCCACTCTGGACGCCGATGGGGCGCTGGGCTTTGTTGTGGGGCGCAAGGCGATGGAGATGGCGATCGAAAAGGCCGAGAAGGTCGGGATCGGAGTCGTCGTGGTGCGCAATAGCAACCACTATGGCATCGCCGGCTACTATGCGATGATGGCGCTTGAGCATGACATGATCGGCTGTTCCATGACTAACGCGCGCAGCCGGATCGTGCCCACCTTTGGGCGGCGTCGCTGGCATGGCACCAACCCGATCGCGGTGGCCGTGCCCGCAGGGCGGGAACGCCCCTATGTGCTCGACATGGCAACCAGCGTCGTGCCCGATGGCAAGATTGAGGTCTGCAACCGACTCGGCAAGCCGCTGCCGGTGGGATGGGTCATCAATGAAAAGGGGGAGCCAAATACCGACGCCGCGGATGTGGTGGCGCGGCAGCGCACTGACCAGGATGGCGGCACTTTGCCGCTGGGCGGCGAGGGAGAGCTGCTGGGCGGGCACAAGGGCTTTGGCCTCGGCTTGCTGGTGGATATCCTCTGCGGCGTGCTTTCCGGCGCAGCGTGGGGACCGATGATCGCCAACAACGTGCCTGCAAACCTGGGGCACTTTTTCGCGGCCATGCGCGTGGACCTCTTTCGCCCGCTGGACGAGTTTAAGGCGGAGATGGACAGGATGATCCGTCGTCTGAAAGCCGAACCAACGGCCCCAGGGCATGATCGCATCTATGTGGCGGGAGAGAAAGAGTTCGAGTTCGCTGAGCAGCGTCGCATGGCGGGAATCCCCCTGCACCAGAGCGTGTATCAGGAGCTGCGCCAGATCGCCGACGAGCTGGGCGTCCCGTTCGAGCTCTAGGCGCGAAGGAACACCATGTATACTATACCTTATGGGCGGGGGAAGATAGACTTTGACTTGCCGACGGGCATGACCGCCGACGTGTTGCACTCCAGCGACCGCCCGCCGTTGGCTGATCCCGTGCACGCCATCGCCGGGGCATTGGCGCATCCCATCGGCTCGCCGCGCCTGCAAGAGATGGCACGGCCAGGAAATCGCGTTTGCATCGTGTTTACCGATGCAACTCGCGCCAGTCCTGACGGTCTGCTGGTGCCACCGCTGCTGAGCGCGCTGGCAGAGGCCGGCGTCGCCGATGACGACATCACGCTGCTCTGTGGGGTCGGCATGCACCGCCCCAGCACCCCTGAGGAAAAGGTGGCCAAGCTGGGGCGCGACATTGTGGTGCGCTACCGGGTGATAGACTCCCGGCCCCGGGACGCAGAGGCGTTGGTAAACCTGGGCACGGCGAGCACCGGCGCGCCTATGGTGGTGAATCGCATGGCATGCGAGGCGGATCTCCTGATTGCTACCGGCATAGTCGAGCCGCACCAGTATGCTGGCTTCTCTGGAGGACGCAAGACAGTCGCCATCGGCGCGGGCGGCGAGGAGCTGATCGCCTACACGCACAGCGCGCACACGCTGGATCACCCCGCCACGCGGCTGGGACGCATTGCGGGGAATCCGTTTCACCAGACCATTACGGAGGTGGCGAGGGCGGCTGGCCTCCGTTTCATCCTGAATGTCGTCGCCAACGACGATGGCCAGATCGTGGCCGTGCGCGCGGGCGATCCGGACGCGGCATTTGGCGCGCTGGTGGAGGAAGCGTGGCAGCTCTTTGTGCGACCCATCGCGCAGCAATACGATATCGCCGTCGCCGGTGTGGGCTACCCGAAGGATGCCAATCTCTATCAGGCGTCGCGGGCTGCCACCTACCTGCAATTCGCGCCGGTGCCTGTAGTGCGGCCCGGGGGCGTGATCATCATCCCTGCGCGCTGCCAGGAGGGCGCGGGCGAAGGGGTGGGCGAGCAACGTTGCCATGAGGCGCTCTGCCAGGCGCAGAGCGTGCGCGCCCTGCTCGATGAGATGCAGGGGCGCCCCTTCCTGGCGGGCGAGCAGCGCGCTTATATGATCGCTCAGGTGTTATCTATGTGTGAGGTGATCATCGTGGGCGCCGAGTGTCCCGAGGTGGTGCGCGAGATGTGGATGATCCCAGCAGCCGATATGGCGGAGGCGCTCTCTCTCGCGGCGGAGCGCGTGGGGACCGACGCGAAGGTGTTGATCGTGCCGCATGCCTTGTTGACCTTGCCCGTCGTGAGCGAGGATCGCTAGAGAATGATGGAAAAGAAACCCATTGTAACGCTGGATGAGGCGTATCGGCGCTGCCTGCGTTGCGGGCTGTGCGATGCATCTTGCCCGGTCTATCGCGAGTCGCTTATCGAGTCCGATTCGCCACGTGGCCGGGTGGCGCTCATCAAGGCGCTGGCAGAGGATAGCCTTGAGCCGACGCCGCGTTATGCGGATCGCATCTACCGCTGCACTCTTTGCGCGGCCTGCGGCGAGATTTGCCCCAGCGGTGTGGAGATGGAAACGCTGCTGCTGGGGGCGCGCAAGGAGCTGGCGGAGCAGGGCCTCCTGGCCCCTGCGACGCAGCGCTTGGCCGATTCGCTCCTCACCGCACATAACATCTCCGGCGAGAGCAACGTGCGGCGGCTGATCTGGACCGAGAACATGGAACGCCCGCCCTCTGGCGTTGGCAGGGAGCGCGCCGAAATCGCCTACTTTGTGGGCTGCGTCTCTTCCTTTTTCCCGCAAAGCTACAGCATCCCGCAGGCGCTCGCCCACATCATGGATGTCGCCGGCGCGGATTACGCGCTGTTGGGTCGAGAGGAGTGGTGTTGCGGCTACCCGCTTCTGGCCAGCGGCATGGCAGAGCAGGCGACGGAGACGATGGCGCACAATGTAGCCCGCGTCAAGGCGATGGGCGTACAGACGCTCATAACAAGCTGCCCTTCCTGCTATTACATGTGGCGCACCGAGTATCCGGAGCACCTGGGAGAGCTGGGCATCCGCGTCCTGCATGCCACCGAATGGCTGGACGAGGCGCTGGCAGCGGGTCAGATCAGGCTGCGGCCGTTGGCGGAACGGGTTACCTACCACGATCCGTGCGACCTGGGCCGGAAGAGCGGGCTATACGAGCCGCCGCGCCGCGTGTTGCAGCAGGTGCCGGGGCTGGAGCTGGTGGAGATGGCCGAACATCACGCTAACGCGCTCTGTTGTGGCGGTGGCGGCAACCTGGAAAGCCACGACGCCGCGCTGACAACTGCGCTGGCGGCGCGCCGCGTGGCGCAGGCGCGCGAGGTGGACGCGCAGTGGCTGGTCTCCGCGTGCCAGCAGTGCAAGCGCACGCTGGCCAGCGCTGGCCGGCGGCAAAGCAAGGGTGGAGCGGGGGGGCGGCTCCGCGTTCTGGATGTGGTCGAGTTGATCGAGCGCCAGATGGAAACCGAGTAGGACAGGATATGGTAAAGGATAGGATCGTTGATGAGTTGCGGGGCATTGTGGGGCCGGATTACGTGCTGACGGATCCGGTGGATCTAGTTTGCTACGCCTTCGACGGCACCTTCGAGGAATGCCGTCCCGCGCTGGTGGTGCTGCCAGCCAACACGGCTGAGGTGTCCGCCGTGGTGCAGGTGGCGGCGTGCGAGCGTCTTCCCATCGTGGCGCGGGGCATGGGCAGCGGCCTGGCCGCGGCGACCGTGCCTACACCGGAGAGCATGGTGCTCAGCCTCACGCGGATGAATCATATCCTGGAGATTGATCAGGAAAACATGATGGCCACGGCGGAAGCGGGGGTCATCACCGGCGATCTGCAGGCTGCGGTGGAGAAGGTCGGTCTCTTCTATCCGCCGGATCCCTCCAGCCTGAAGCAATCCACGCTCGGCGGCAATGCGGCGTGTGATGCCGGTGGGCCGCGTTGCCTGAAGTATGGCGTAACCGGCGATTACGTGATGGGGCTGGAAGTGGTGCTGGCAGATGGCCAGGTGTTGCGTACTGGTGGCAAGAGCGTCAAGAACGTTACCGGCTATGATCTGGTTCACCTGTTCATTGGCTCGGAGGGCACATTGGGCATCATCACCGAGCTGACGGTGCGCCTCATCCCCATGCCCCAGGCTAAGCGCACCGCGCTGGCGGTCTTTCCGCGGCTGGAGGATGCCAGCAAAGCTGTGAACCAGATCCTGTTGGCTGGCGTCCTGCCCGCGACGCTGGAGTTGATGGACGATACGACCATCGCTTGCGTAGAGGACTATCTACATCTCGACCTACCGCTGGATGTGGAGGCGATTCTGCTTATCGAGACGGATGGGGAGGAGAGCAGCGCGCAGCGGGAGATCGAGGTGGCAGCGCGCGTCTGCGGCGAGAGCGGCGCCCGCGAGGTGCGAGTGGCGCGCACCGCGAAGGAGAGCGACGACCTGTGGCGCGGACGGCGGGCCGTCAGCCCAGCGCTGGGACGCCGCCGGCCCAACAAACTGGGCGAGGACATCGTCGTGCCGCGCAGTCAGATTCCGGCCATGATCCGGCGTATCAAGGAGATCGCCCAGACGCACGATCTGCCTATCGTGGTCTTTGGCCATGCGGGAGACGGCAATCTGCATCCGAATATCCTCTTTGACCGGCGCGACGTGGCCGAGGTGCATCGCGTCGAAGCCGCCACCGCGGACATCTTTCGCGCGGCGGTGGAGCTGGGAGGCACCCTCACGGGTGAACACGGCATTGGCACGCTCAAGCGGCCGTTCCTGGAGATGGCGGTAGGCTCACTGGCAATCCAGGTGATGAAGGAAATCAAGCGCGCCCTCGACCCGCGGGGCATTCTGAACCCGGGGAAGATACTCGCCAGCACATAACAGGGGTAGGAAGACTCGTGGTCAAAGTAATCTATCATGGCAAAAAGTGGGATATTGAGGCGGGCATTACCGTGCGGCAAGCGATGGAGCGAGTGGGCCTCGACCCACGGCAGGTCCTGGCGGTGCGGCATGGGAAGCTCATCGCCGATGAGGCGCTTCTGAAGGAGGGGGACGAGATTACCCTCGTCTCCATTATCTCTGGCGGCTGATCACCCAGGGCTGTGAGGCACAAGCCAGAGGATTGTGCTACAGGTGGGAAGTTTGCGCCTGTCATAGTAGGATGCTATAATCTGCTTTATGGCATGCTTACATAATCGCATATCCTTCAGGCCAGAGCGGGGGAAAGTACAACGACCGCGATCTGGCATGGCCAGGTTGGACATCCTGCGCGGTGGAGCGTGAGAGGTGGAGCGTGAGAGGATCGGCCGAAAACGGAATGCATGACGAGGCGACATCCCCTGCTGGCTTTAGGGGGCGGAGAGTGAACTTTGATGAAGGATATCATCAACCAGATCCTTGAGATCGAACAGGATATGAAAGCGATTCTCGTCGAATCGCGCGAGCTGGCCAAACAGATCCGGGAGAATGCCGACAAGGAGGCGCAGACGCTTCTGGACCAAGCGCGGAAGAAGGCGGAGGCGGAGGCCAGGCAAGCCGTCGCTGATGCCCAAAAGCAGATCGAGCAGATGCGTCGTCGCGTGATCGCGGAAGCCGAAGCAGAGGCAGAGCAATTGCTGCAAAAGGCGCAAGGTCACATGGACGAGGCTGTTTCCTACGTGGTGACTCAGGTCACCCGCGTTGCAAAGGACTAGCGATGCCTCTGGGCCTCCCGCAGTATATCATGCCGAATGCCCGCGTGCGCAGCATGATCGGGCGGCTGTTGTCGGAGGATGAGTGGCGCCAGCTGTATCAGGCGCGTGACCTGCCAGGGATGTTGGCGATCCTCCGGGAGACGACGTACGCCCCCCAACTCGCCGAGTTCGAAGCTAGCTGCCCACCCTGTGAGCTCCTAGAAGCAAAGCTGAATGCGAACGTCGCCTTGCGTTTTGCCCGCGTGATCGACGTGACGCCCCAACCTGGCAAGGACCTCGTCATTATCATGAAGCAGTTGTATGAGGTGAACAACCTCAAGGCGATCATGCGAGGTCTGGAGGCCGGCGAAGCGCCGGAGAACGTCCTCCCCTTCCTGTTTCCTCTGGGCAGGGCGGCATCTTTTGACGTGGATCGTCTCCTGGCGGCGACCGATATCCCCAATCTTGTCACACGCCTGCAGGGCACCCCCTATGGAGATGCCATGCGCCACGCACTAGTGCGTTATGAGCAGGAGCGCAGTCTCTTTCCTTTGGAGGTGGCGCTGGACCTGGACTATTACAGACGTCTCTGGCAGGCTGTGCAGGCACTCAAGGGAGAGGATCAACGGTGGGCGGACCTGCTGATCGGCACCCTCTTCGACATTGTCAACATCATGTGGGCGCTCCGGTATCGCTACTACTATCATCTCTCGATGGTAGAGATCATCAACTATACGCTTCCTTACGGCCGCCGCAGCGGCGACGCGATCATTCGTGCCATCGCCGAAGGCGAAGATGTCAAAGCGACGCTGCGCCGTGTATGGGGAGATGACGCCCCCACGGTTCACCAGGGGATGAAGGGGTGGCTTTCTATGCTGGAGGTAGACCTGTATCGTTATCTGGGCCGATTGGCGCGTGGCGCGCTGGTTGGCTATCCCTTTCAACTCGGCGTGGTCTTGGCCTATCTGCTCCTCAAGCGTTTTGAGGTGCATGATCTGATGGTGCTAGCGGAGGCCAAGACGGCCGGCCTGCGACGCGACGAGTACCGCCAATATATGATACACGAAGTGTGAAGCCTAGCGGAGATATGGCATGTTCCGACCAGAAGAGATGTGTGAGCTGAGCTTGCTCGTCCCGAGCCGCGACATCGAAGATGTGACGGAGGTGATCGCCAGGCAGGGCGTGCTACATCAGGTTGACACCAGCTACTTGAGCCGCGAAGAAGAGTGGGACGCCAAGCACTGGGAAGATCAGATCCACGAATATCAAGGCATTGAGCAACGCGTCCTGCTCATAATGGGAGCGTTGGATGTCCCCGAAGTGACGACTGCGCCGGAACAGAAGTTAGACCTCAGCGGCGACCTGGTGGAGCTGCAAAACCATCTCCTGCAGATCGAGCAGGATGTGATGCCGCTGGTGAACAAGCTCAAAGAGAACCAACAGCGCCTGATGGAGCTGGAGGCACTGACACGGCGGCTGGAGCCCCTTTCTGGTCTCGATCTCGACCTGCGCAGCCTGCGCTCGCTCACCTTTCTCCATGTGCAGATCGGCATCATACCTACTGCCAACCTGGAGAGGCTGAATGTCAGCCTGCTTCATGTCCCGCATGTCATCCTGCCATTGGGCGTCGAGGGGGCGGGGACGCTCGTGGCGATCTTTGGCGCAGCGAAGGACGCCGAAGTGTTGGAACGGGCAGCGCATAGCGCCTATCTCAGCCCGATCTCCATCCCAGAGGAGTATCGAGGCACGCCACAGATCGTGCTGAACAACATACGCAGTGAGATATCGGCCTTGATGGAAGAGCGCAGCGCTTTAGATCAGCATATTGTGGACGCGCGCGCCAAGTGGGGGACGATGCTGCGCGCTGCTCTCTGGCGTGTGCGCGCCGATCTTGTGATGTTGCGCGCTATTGATCACTTTGGACAGGTGCGTGATGTCTATCTCGTGGCGGGATGGATACCCTGTCGCCAGGTCTCCAGTCTTGTCTCCGAGGTCAAGCGTGTGGCTGAAGGACGGGTGGCTGTGGACGTAACCTCGGCCGAACAGTCATCCAATGTCGACAGCATCCCGGTAAAGTTGAACAACAGGGGCATCCTGAGAGCCTTCCAAGGGGTGGTAACCAATTATGCGTGGCCCTCATACGATGAGATCGACCCCACTCCCTTCGTGGCAGTAACCTTTTCGCTTATGTTCGGCTTGATGTTCGGCGATGTGGGGCATGGTCTGGTGCTGACCCTGGTTGGCGCGCTGATCTGGAGCCGGCGCGTCGAAAAGCTAAAGCAGTATGCCTCTTTCGCGCCGGTGCTCTCCCTGAGCGGCCTGTCGGCCACTATCTTTGGCCTTCTCTACGGCAGCTTTTTCGGCACAGAAAGCTTCCCAGCCCTCTGGCTGCGACCGCTCGATAGCATCCTATCTATCCTGGTGACGACGATCGCTTTCGGCATCGTTATCTCGATTATCGGCTTTGTTTTGAGCATCGTTGATGGCTGCCTTAGACGGGACTGGCGTCGCGCCCTTTTCGACCGCTATGGTTTGGCAGGGATGTGGTTCTATCTCGCCATCATCGGGATCGCGTTGGGGATCATGCGGGGGATCTCGCTCCCCAAGTTTCTGATGGCCGCGTTGACGATACCGCCGCTGCTGCTGATCGTGCTCGGCGAACCGCTCATCAACCTGTTGCGGCGCCGACGGCCGCTGATTCACGATAGTATTCCCCTTTTTGCCGTGCAGTCTGGCTTTGAGCTGTTCGAAGCGCTGATCGGCTATCTGAGCAGTACCCTCTCGTACGTCCGCCTTGGCGCGTTTGCCGTGGCGCACGGTGGCCTGAGTGCGGTGATCTTTATCCTGGCGGATATGGCCGGCGGGTCATCGTCACTGCTCTACTGGCTGGTGGTGGCGCTGGGCAACCTCTTCATCATTGGCTTTGAAGGACTCATCGTCGGCATTCAGACGCTGCGGCTGGAGTATTACGAGTTCTTTAGCAAGTTCTTCCGCGGCGGCGGCGTGCCGTACACGCCACTCAAGGTTTCGGGTAAAAAGGCATAGGAGGATAAACACATGCAATTGGTCAAATTGTTTTTCTTGGCATTTGGCTTGGCGATTCCGATCGCGTTGGTGCTGACAGGCCTCTCGCGCTGTAATCGGCGGGAGCTGGTACGGCATATCTCAAGGGCGCTGTTAAGCATGAACGTCCTCATCGTCCTATTCGCGGTGATCGCTCTGGCGCTGCTCGTTTCCAGCCCTGTGGCGGCGGCGCCCAGCCAGCAGGAGGGGGCGGTCTCAGGTGGCCTGAACGGCACTGTGGCGCTTGCTGCCGGCTTGTCTACCGGACTTGCCACCATCGGCGCCGGCATTGCGGTGGGCATGACCGGTTCGGCGGCGTTGGGCACTATTGCGGAACGTCCGGAGACCTTTGGGCGGGCGCTGATCTTTGTTGGACTGGCGGAAGGCATCGCCATTTATGGCCTGATCGTCTCGTTCCTGTTGATCAGCCGTTAGGAGTGCTGGATGAAGTTGCATGTGATTGGCGAGCCGGATGCTGTGCTGGGGTTGGCACTCGTTGGCCTGACGGGTGAGGTTGCGATGACGCCAGCCGAGGTGAGGGCGGCGCTTGCTGCTGCCACTCAGAACCCGGAGATCGGCGTGATCCTGGTTACCGAGCGCGCCGCGGCGCAGGTACCGACCGAGATGGACGCTTTGCGGATTGCCAAGAGTGGACCACTTGTGTTAGAGATTCCGGGACCAGAAGGGCCTCTCTCCGGACGCCCTTCACTACGTGATATCGTCGCACGCGCCACAGGTGTCCGGATTTAGAATAGAGGAGCAGAGATGGAACAGGGCATGGCTGGGCTCAAGGCCTTGTCGCAAGCGATCCTGGATGATACAAAAGATGGGGCGACGCAACTGGTTGCTGATGCGCAACGGGAAGCGAAGGCCAAGGTAGAGCAGGCACGGGCGCGGGCCGCCGAAATGCGCCAGCAGACGCTGGCGCGCGCGCAGAGGGAGATCGCGTCCCTTCGCCAGGCGAGCCTGGCCACCGCCCGCCTGGAGGCGCAGCGTCTGCTGTTGCAGCGGCGCGAAGAGATCATTGATCAGGTTCTGGAACGTGCGCGTGAGGAGTTGCGACGTGTGCGACAATCGCCGCAGTATGACGCGATCCTGCGCGACTTGATCGTGGACGCCGTGGAGCAACTGAACCAACCGGAGCAGGTCTTCCTGCGTGTCGCACCAGAGGATGCGCCGCGGATATCCGATCAGCTCTTGCAGGAGCTGACAGCACGCTGGAATGGCCGTGTCCGGCTCAGCTTGGGCGAACCGATTGATATCGAGGGCGGCGTCGTGCTAGAGACAGAAGAAGGCCGCCAGCGGTATGACAACTCGCTTCTTGCGCGTCTGGCGCGGGAGCGCACGCGCCTGCGCGCGCAAATCTATCACATCCTGCAGGGAGAGTGATGATGGGTGGCGAGATCGGCACAGTGAGCTGGGTGAACGGCCCCGTTGTGCGCGCCAGCGGCATGACAAATGCGACCATGCTGGAAATGGTGGAAGTCGGGCCGGGACATCTGCTGGGCGAGATCATCATCCTGGATCGCGACACGGCACACATCCAGGTCTATGAGGAGACCTCAGGCTTGCGCCCCGGCGCGCCGATCTATGGGACTGGGTTGCCGCTGTCGGTGGAGCTGGGTCCGGGCTTACTGGGCAGCGTTTTTGATGGTGTGCAGCGCCCTCTTCGGGCGTTAGCCAAATCTGGTCATTTCATTGCACGCGGCTTGCGCGTGCCGGCATTGGATCGCGAGCGCAAGTGGGCATTCACGGCGCGCCTCAAGGAGGGTGATCAGGTGCGCGGGGGCGAAGTATGGGGCGTGTTGCCCGAGACGTCCGCCATCGAGCATCGGCTGGTGCTGCCCCTTGATGCCAGTGGCGTGGTGAGCTGGGTGGCTCCGGATGGGGAATATACGGTGTCGGAGCCGCTGCTGCGACTCCAGACCGCAGCGAGTGAGCGAACGTTCCAGATGCTCCAGCTGTGGCCCGTGCGTCGGCCCCGGCCCTATCGAGAGCGACGGGTGCCGTATATCCCGCTCATAACTGGACAACGTGTCATTGATACCTTTTTCCCGCTCGCCAAAGGAGGTGCGGCGGCGATCCCAGGGGGCTTTGGGGCTGGCAAGACGGTTACGCAACATCAGTTGGCCAAATGGTCCGATGCTGATATCATCGTCTACATCGGCTGCGGCGAACGCGGCAACGAGATGACCGAGGTGTTGGAAGAGTTCCCAGAGCTTGTAGATCCACGCAGTGGCCGCCCGCTGATGGAGCGCACCATCCTGATCGCCAACACTTCCAATATGCCGGTTGCCGCGCGCGAGGCGAGCATCTATACCGGTATCACCATGGCCGAGTACTATCGCGACATGGGCTACCATGTGGCGCTGATGGCGGACTCGACCTCGCGCTGGGCGGAGGCGCTGCGTGAGATCTCCAGCCGTCTCGAGGAGATGCCTGCCGAGGAGGGTTTCCCGGCCTATATGCCGGCGCGTCTGGCCGAATTCTATGAGCGGGCAGGCTTTGTCACTTGCTGTGGCGGCTCTACCGGCTCTGTCAGCATTGTGGGTGCGGTGTCGCCGCCGGGCGGCGACTTTTCGGATCCGGTGGTGCAGCATACCAAGCGCTTTATCCGCTGTTTCTGGGCACTGGATAAAGACCTGGCGAATGCCCGCCACTTTCCAGCGGTGAACTGGCTGGAAAGCTATAGCGAATACTTGGGGGCAATTGACGAGTGGCATGGCGCGCATGGTGACCCAGAGTGGCGCGAACTGCGTGATGAGGCAATGTCCATTCTGCATCGTGAGAGCACCCTGCAGCAGATCGTGCGGCTGGTGGGCGCGGATGCGCTTCCCGATGAGGAGCGACTCTTTCTGGAGACTGCCCGCTTGTTGCGGGAGGGTTACCTGCAACAAAGCGCTCTGGACCCGGTGGATACCTTCTGCTCGGCGCAGAAGCAGTATCACATGCTGCGGCTGATCCTGCACTTCCATCATCGGGCGAAGCGCTTGCTCGCCTGCCACTGCCCGATCTTTCAGATTCGTGAGTTGCCGATGATCACTGATCTTTTGCGCATGAAGGGGAGCATTGGCAACGACGAGGTTCACAAGTTCGAGCAGCTCGCGCAAAAGATTGATGAGCAGATCGACGCTTTGGAGAGGGGTTATTGCCAATGACCGAGAGGGTTGCTATAGGTGGACAGGAGATCATTGGCCTGGCGCATGTTGAAGGCCCGCTCATCGTAGTCGAAGGGGGGCGAAATGTGGCCTACGATGAGATGGTCGAGATCACGGCGCCTGATGGGCGCTCTCTGCAAGGCCGCGTCTTGGAAGTGGGGCTTGAGGAGGCGGTAATTGAGGTGTTCGCCGGGACGAGTGGCCTCTCGATCCCGGGCACGCGCGTGCGCTTCCAGGGTCGTCCGCTGGAGATCCCGGTATCGCTAGAGATGCTGAGCCGCGTTTTCAATGGGCGCGGTGAGCCGATTGATGGTCTTCCCGCACCTCTGGCGGAACGGTGGGCTGACATCAATGGCGCGCCGATCAACCCGACGGTGCGCGCGTATCCCCACGAACATATCGAGACCGGCATTTCGGCGATTGATGGCATGAACACGCTGCTACGCGGCCAGAAGCTGCCCATCTTTTCCGGTAGCGGGTTGTCTCACGACCAGCTGGCGGCGCAACTGGCCCGGCAAGCGCGGCTGGGCGGAGCAGACCAGGAGGATACCGCGCAGCGCTTCGCCATCGTTTTTGCCGCAATGGGTGCCAGGCACGACGTGGCTGCTTACTTTCGGCAGAGCTTTGCGGAAAGCGGGGCGCTGATCAACGTGGCGATGTTCCTGAACCTCGCCGATGATCCCCCGATCGAGCGACTGATCACGCCGCGCGCCGCGCTGACGCTTGCCGAACACCTCGCTTTCGTGCACGGGATGCACGTGCTAGTGATCCTGACCGATATGACCAACTACTGCGAAGCACTGCGGCAATTGACCAGCGCACGCAACGAAGTGCCCGGCCGCAAGGGGTATCCCGGCTATATGTACAGCGATCTGGCATCGCTCTATGAGCGCACGGGCGTGATCCGCGGCCTTCCTGGCTCGATCACGCAGGTGCCGATCCTGACGATGCCCAACGATGACATCACGCACCCCGTGCCCGATCTGACAGCCTATATCACGGAAGGGCAGATCGTGCTCAGCCGGGATATGAGCCAAGAGGGGATCTATCCGCCGGTGGCCGTGCTCCCCAGCCTGTCCCGCCTGATGAAAGATGGGATCGGCAAGGGGCGCACCCGCGAGGATCATCCGCATGTGGCCAGCCAACTGTATGCAGCCTATGCGCATGTGCAAGATGTCAAGGCGCTGGCGTCGGTCATTGGAGAGGAGGAGCTCTCGTCGGTGGATCGCCTGTATCTGGAGTTTGGTCAGGCTTTTGAGCGCAAATTCATCTCGCAGGACCCATATGAGAACCGCCCTGTTGCGCAGACCCTGGATATCGCCTGGCAAGTGCTGTCGCTGCTGCCGCGGGACGAGCTGACTCGCCTGACTGAGGAGGAGATAGAGGCGCACTATGCCGCGTCTTAAGGTGCCGCCCACACGCAGCAATCTCATTCGTGTCCGGCAGACGCTCTCGCTGGCGAGAGAGGGTCATACCCTGCTGGATCGCAAACGAGAGGTGCTGACGCTCAATCTGATCCACACCGCGCACGATGCCGAGCAGGTGCAGCAGGAGGTCGCGCGCAAGCTGAATGTCGCTTATGAAGCGCTGCGTGTGGCCAACCTGATGATGGGTCGCGAGAAGGTTCAGTGGGTCTCGTTAGCCACCGAAGGGCAAAGTGAGATCAAGACGTTGTTGCGCAGCTTGATGGGCGTTGTCGTCCCCACTGTTGAGCTGACGCGCCAGCCGCCTGATCTCGCCTTTGGCCTGGGGGATACAGAAGCAGCGCTCGATGGCGCGCTGGTGGCCTTCCGTGAGGTGCTGGCCTTGTTGCCGACGCTCGTGGAGACAGTTACCGCCATGTGGCGCTTGGCAACCGAGCTGCAAAGGACACAGCGGCGGGTCAATGCGCTGGAGCATATTCTGATCCCGCAGTACCAGGAGACCGCCAAGTTCATCGAGGAGTCCCTCGAAGAGAAGGACCGTGAGGACTATTTCCGTCTCAAGCGGGTCAAGACGTTGACTGCGAGGCGGGGCTTGCCAGAAGGAGATCGGAGCGGACCTCATGTCTGAAATAGGCACATTTCGGCGTATCCTGACCCCGACCGACGGTTCCGATGACGCTATGGCCGCTGGCAGATTGGCGATCAGCTTGGCGCGGGTGCATCATGCGCGTTGCTACTTTTTGTACGTCGTGGACAAGCTGGTGTTGAGCGAATTGACGCGCTTCAGTGGCAAGAGCGAGGAGGAAGCGCGCCGCGATCTCGAGGAAACAGGCAGACGCGCGCTGGCCTATCTGGAGCGCCAGGCTGCTATGTGGAATCTACAGGCCGAGACGCTGATTCGTGAGGGCACGCCCCATATCGAGATCATCTCGGTAGCCAAGATGATGCGCATTGACCTGATCGTGATCGGGCAAGTGGGCCTGCGTGGGCCGCGACGCCTCTTGATCGGCAGCGTTGCAGAGCGTGTGATCGAGTATGCCGAGTGCCCGGTGTTAGTCGCCAAGCGGCAGTGAGAGGGCCGTAGCGGAGGGTGCGAGTCTCGTGATCTGGCTGCTCTGGATTCTGGGAACGTTCATCATGATCACCGTGTCCAGCGGCCTCGCCGGGCGCTATGGCAAGGGCTGGCTCTTTGCGGTCTATGCCGTCTCGATCGTCATCGCCAACATCACCGCTAGTAAGCTGATGACCGTCTTTGGCCTCACGGTGGCTGCCGCCGACATCATCTACACCATCGGCTTTACCACCATTGACTTGATCAACGAGTACTATGGCAAGATGGAGGCCAAGCGCGCCATCCTCGTTGCCTTTTTCTGCAATATCCTTTGGGCGTTTTCCGCCTATGTGGCGGTGAATCTCCCACCCGCAGATGTCTTTGCGGAGATGCAGCCGCAATTCGCCGCCGTGATCGGCTCGGCACCAAGGATTGTGCTGGCGAGCATGTTGGCATATTACATCGCCAGCCGCGTTGACGTTTTCGTCTACCACGTGGTGCGCGAGCGGCGTGGTCCGGTGTGGGCGCGTATCCTGGGGAGCAACATCATATCGCTGCTTGTGGATAGCGTCATTTTCAGCACGATCGCCTTCTACGGTGTCTTTCCACTGCTGCCGGTGATCATCGGCCAATATGTCATCAAGAACGTCATCAGCGTGCTCAATATCCCCTTTGCTTATCTTTCTCGGGCCATCTACCGCACGCAGCAGAAAGGGATGGAATCGGATGTCTGAGGATCTCGTCGTGCCCGGGGAGTTGCCGGCGGATCATCGTTCCGGCTACGTGAGCCTGATCGGGAAACCGAATACGGGCAAGTCCACGCTGTTGAACGCGCTGCTGGGGCAAAAGGTCGCCATTGTGTCCGACAAGCCCCAGACCACGCGCAATGCCATCATCGGCATCCTGACGCGGCCAGAGGCACAGGTCATCTTTCTGGACACGCCGGGGTTGCATCGTCCCATGCACAAACTGGGCGAGTTCATGGTGGAAACGGCCAAACGCGCTCTGCGTGACGCGGATCTCATCTGCCTGGTAGTGGATGTCTCGACGCCGCCAGATGCCGAAGACCAACAGGTGATAGAATCGCTCTGGGAAGCAGGTGAAAAGGATGCCATACTCGTGCTGAACAAGGCTGATCTGGTGGACGCGCAGACGTTGGCAGCGCATGCTGTGCAGTATCGCGCTCTGGCAAGCTTTGCGGAAGAGATCACCGTGTCGGCCACGCGGCAGCAGAACCTGGATCGTCTGTTGCAGATCATCATCGCGCGGCTGCCGCTGGGACCGCGCTACTATCCCGAAGACATGATCACTGACCAGTACGAGCGCTTTATCGCTGCCGAACTGGTACGCGAGCAGGTGATGCACCGCCTCCGCCAAGAAGTGCCCTACGGCGTGGCGGTGGCGGTGGATCGCTTTGCAGAGCGACCTGATGGCCTGGTGCACATCGAGGCGACGATCTATGTGGACAAGGACTCGCACAAGGGGATCATCATCGGGCGCGGCGGCAGCATGCTCAAGCAGATCGGCCAGGCAGCGCGCCGGGAGATCGAAAAGATGCTCGAGGCCAAGGTGTTCCTGGAGTTGTGGGTCAAGGCGAGGCCTGCCTGGCGCAAGAGCGAGGACGAATTGCGGCGCTTTGGCTATAGCCTGCCACGCGAGTAGCGGCACATGGGGGCATGTGGGAACATAGTGCGCGTCTGTTACTTGAAGGCGGATTTGCGCTTTGGGCGCTTTTGTGTTAGAGTGACGAGCAGGTTGGGAGGGCCGATCGGCGGTGCATCTCGTTCACAGCCATCCATGGGACATCTCTCCCCAGCAGGCGATAGCGATCCAGCGCGAGTTGCGGCAGTGCGTTGTTGCAGCCAACATGTCGCCTGATCTGGACAGGCTCAATATCACTTCGGTGGCGGGCGTGGATGTCAGTGTCAGGGGCGGGATGAGCTGCGCGGCGATTGCTGAACTGGCCTTTCCCACGCTGACATTGTGTGGCAGCAGCACGGCCGTCGCGCCGGTGTGCTTTCCCTATGTGCCGGGATTGCTCTCGTTTCGCGAGGCGCCAGCCATTCTGGCTGCGCTGGAGAAGATGGATCATCTGCCCGACGTACTCATTGTTGACGGCCATGGGATGGCGCATCCCCGCCGCCTGGGGATCGCCACGCATATCGGGGTGCTGCTCGATCATCCCACCATCGGCTGCGCCAAATCCCGCTTGGTGGGCTGCTATGAGGAGCCAGAGAGGGAGGCGGGAAGCTGGCGGTATCTGTATGACGGCGAGGAGATCATCGGCGCGGTCGTGCGGACGCGCACCGGCGTCAAACCCATTTTCGTCTCTGTGGGGCACAGGGTGGACCTGGGCACTGCCATCGAGCTTGTGCTGCGCTGTTGCCGCCGATACCGCCTGCCGGAGACGACCCGCTGGGCGCATCGTGTTGCCGGCGGCATCGCATTGCCCGCCGGCCGACACGGGGGGCACGGCCCGCGCCACGAGATTGCCGCACACGGAGATTCGATCTGATGTTGGAGCATGACCTGCAGCAGGTAGCGGAGCTGCTGCTCTCAGCCCGCCATACAGTCGCCTTCACCGGCGCAGGGATCAGCACGCCGTCGGGCATTCCGGACTATCGCAGCCCTGGGACTGGCCTGTGGGAGACGATGGACCCGATGGCAGTGGCCTCTCTACGCGCGTTTCGCGCCGATCCGGAGGCGTTCTACCGCACGATGCGACCTTTTGCCATGAAGCTGCTGGCGGCACAGCCGAATCCTGCGCATCTGGCGCTGGCCGTGCTGGAACGCCATGGGCTTCTGGCCTGTGTCATCACGCAGAATGTGGATCATCTGCACCGCGCCGCCGGTTCGCGTTGCGTGTGGGAGCTGCATGGCGATCTGCGGGAAGCGGTCTGCGTCAACTGCAAGCGCATCTTGCCCGCCGATGGGCTGTGGCATCGCTTTCTGCAAAAGGGAGTCATTCCGCGTTGCGCGAGCTGCGGCCGTGCGCTCAAGCCGAATCTGATCCTCTTTGGCGAGCCCCTGCCGCGTTACATCTTCTTGGAGGCGACGGGAGAAGCGGAGCGATGTGATCTGATGCTCGTGGTCGGCGCGTCGCTGGAGGTAGCGCCCGCCTGCGAGCTCCCGTTCGTGGCATTGCGGCATGGGGCGCGGGTGGTGGTCATCAATAACGCCCCTACGCCTATTGACGGGCAGGCGCAAGTTGTGATACGTCGCGATCTTGCCGAAGTTCTCCCCCGTTTGGCCGAGATCTGCCGCGTCCACCTGCGATCATCGGGCGACGCGGCATCGTCTGAGGAGGAGAGATGAAGCTGCCAATCCCGCTTTTTCTGCTCCGCCTGCGTGTCGTCAACCTCGGCGCGATGGTCATCGTCGCGTTGCTGATCGTGGGCGCGCTGGTTCTGCCTAGCGGCGCGCAGCCGGTCGAGCCCGGCTTTGCCGGGCAGGTGACTGATATCGTTACCGGTGAGCCGATCGTCAAGGCCCGCATCCAGGTGGGCGAGGCGTTCACCCACACCGATGCCGCGGGACGCTATCGCCTGCCAGCTACGCCTGGCGTGCATGATGTGCGGGCCGTCGCTACGGGTTATATCGGTATGACCGATACCAGGCAATCGTTGGCCGCCGGGCAGACGGCACAGGTGGATTTCCAGATGTGGCCCGAATCGCTGACGCCGGCGCAGGAAAAGGCCATTCAGGAAAAGCTGAAGTGGCCTATGCAGGAAGCGCCGAACCCGGCGGAGCTGATCGCGGCGGCGGAGCGCGCCAAGGGCGCCGCGGCCATCCGGGAGGTGCCCCGCACCATCCGCGTCCTCATGCCGGACGGGACGGTGGTCGAGATGGATTTCGAGGAGTATCTGAAGGGTGTCGTGCCGCAGGAGATGCCGCCCACCTGGCCGATGGAAGCGCTCAAGGCGCAGGCGGTGGCGGCCCGCTCCTACGCCGCGACCACTTTCAAACATGCGCACGAAGGGGCGGATGTCTGCACCACCACCCACTGTCAGGTGTGGAAGTCAACCCACTATGACACGACGGATCAGGCGGTGGATGAGACACACGGCGTCTCTGCCAAGTACAACGGCTCCATCATCACTGCCTTTTTTCACGCGCACTGCGATGGGCACACGCGCAACGTTGAGGATGTCTGGACGGCTTATTTGCCGTACTGCCGCAGCGTGGCATGCCCCTGCGGCTTTGCCGAAAAGCTGGGGCATGGCGTCGGCATGTGCCAGCATGGGGCGCGCGTCCTGGCAGAACGGGGCAAGGGCTACCAGGAGATCCTCCAGCACTATTACACCGGCATTCAGGTGATCGCGTCCGCGCCACCACAGCTCGAGGCTGGGCAAGTATCGCCGGCCAGCGGCAACACCTACACCCTTTTCACCTTCGCGGTAACCTACCGCGACGCGGATGGCGATCCCCCTGCCGAGGCGGTGGTGATCATAGATGGGCTGGCGTATGCCATGATGCGTCGCAGCGGCGATTTCCGCACGGGCGCGCAATATGCCTTTGAGACCACGTTGGCGGCGGGCGATCATGCCTTTCGCTTCTCCTTTGATGATGGCTTTGGCCACACGGCGCAGTGGCCGGCCGTGGGCGGGACGGCGTTGCTGAAGGTGATGGAAGCGCCCCGCGACGCGCCGACTCCGACGCCGACGCCGACGGCACAGCCTGGCGAAACGCGCGCGGGGCAGTGGGCGCAGACGACGATCCAGGACTGGGCAGACGGCGTGTTGGATAACATGGTCGTCAAGAGCGTGGGAAATGGGGCTTTGGCGCTGGCGCCCGCCGCGCAGGATGGCGCGTATACCTCTCCGCCCTTTGCCGCGGCACAGCGTTTCATGGCACTAGGTTCCAACTGGCTGGCGGATCTACCTGCTGGTACGAGCCTATCGCTGGCTTTGCGCGCCAGCGAGGATGGTCAAACGTGGTCCGACTGGCAGACCGTCGAACCTCTCGACGCCGAACGCGACGCGGGGCCGCCATACGGCGAACTCATCTTTGTCGCTGGGCGCTACATCCAATATCGCATGGCCCTGCAGCGCGCGGATCTGATGCAAGAGCCGCTGCTGCATTCGCTCACCATCACCTATATTGACGCGGTGGGCGGCCCCAGCGCAGCGGAGGCGCGGCTGCAGGCGCTCTCGCGTAGCCCCGCCCCTGCAGAGGGGCCGGTCATCATCTCGCGGGCGGAATGGGGCGCGCGGCCTGACTGGATGACATGGGATCCGGAATATCGCGCGCCCAAGACCTTCATCATCCATCATACCGTTACTTCCAGCGGAGGGACCGACCCTGCCGCGGTGGTGCGGGCCATCTATTACTATCACGCGGTCACCAACGGTTGGGGAGACATCGGTTACAACTATCTCATAGACGACCGTGGCAACATCTACGAGGGGCGCTACGGCGGCGAGGGCGTGGTCGGCGGCCATGCGCGGTCGTATAACTGGGGCAGCATTGGCGTCGCCGTGTTGGGCGACTACACCAGCTCTGCGCCCTCTGCAGCGGCTGTTGCTGCGCTGAGGGAGCTGCTCGCAGCCAAAGGTAACTTGCACTTCATTCATCCGCAACAGAGCGGCTTCTTCATTGACAAGGTGCTGCCCAACATCATGGGGCACCGCGACACCTCGTCGAGCACTACCTGTCCAGGGGATGGCTTCTACGCCCTGCTACCGAGTATCCGCGCCCAGGTCATGAGTCGCATGCAGCAGCTTACGCCGAACGCGCAGATCATGCAGCCAGTGAATGGCGCGCTCTTGCGGGGCCCGCTGACGGTGTCGGCGCGGGGCAGCCCGGCGGTCACATCGCTCCGTCTCTGGTTGGACGACGTGCAGCAGGCCAGCAGCGCGACCACTGCTCTGAGTTGGCGCTGGGATACCGCCGCATCGGCCGATGGCGTCCACCAACTTCGCATCTCGGCTACGACCGCCGCTGGTCGGAGCCATGAGCAGACAGTGCAGGTGCGCGTGGATAATACGCCGCCGTCGGGCGGCGTCTCGCTGGCTCCGTTCGTCAACGCGCGCGATGTGACGCTGGCGCTGGATGCCACCGGCGCGTCGTATGTGCAATGGAGCGCGGGGTGGCTTTGGGAGGGCGAGGCGCTTTATCATCAGATCAATACCGGGCGCGAGGTGGCGGACGCCGCGGCGCTCAACGGGAAAGCATGGTATGGCCGGGCGGGGAGCGACCAACCGGGGCTCTGGTACGGTCCTTACTACTGCGGCCTGCCGCTGGGGCAGAGCTATCAGGTGTACTTCCGACTCAAGACCGCTGCCAGCTCGGGGACGAGCGAGATCGCGCGACTCGATGTGGTGGATGATGAGGGCCGCCATGTCTTGCTCACGCGCTCGCTCACTGCACAGGATTTCGAGGCGGCGAATCGCTATGTCGAGATCCCACTCGATTTCACGTATGCCAGTCAGGGAAACACCTGTGCCGATCCCGCAGTGGATGATGGCCTGGAGTTTCGCGCACGCTTCATGAACGTCGCTGATCTCTATCTGGATCGCGTCCATGTCTTCACCGCGCCTCAGCCCTTTGCCCCGACACTGACGCATCAGTTGAGCGCGGCGGAAGGCCAGCATGAGATACAGGTGTGCTACGTTGATGACGCCGGAAACCGGTCGCCGGTTTATACAGCGACGACGGTGCTGGATATGACGCCGCCGGTCTGGCTGGGCGGTGGTGGCGATGGGTACGCGCTGGTGAGTGACGTGCTCTCCGGGCTCGATGTGAACAGCGGTACGTATGCCACCTCGGCAGATCAGCAGAGTTGGTCCGCCTGGCAGCCCGCCACGATCTCGGCGCCACCGGGCACGACGATCGCCACCATGATACGTGGCAGCGTGGGCAACGCGGGCTACATCCGTTTCCGCGTGCGCGACCGCGCGGGCAACGAGTCGGTTAGCCCCGCCTATGCCGTCTCGCCCAACACGCCCGTCTCGCCAACGGTCACACCCACAGTGCGACCGGGTGCGACGCCGACCACCACCGCAACGCCTACCAGCCAGCCGGCAGGGGTGCGGGTGGTGACTCTGCCCCTGATTCTGCGCGATTACGACACCTCGCGCAGCCTGACGCCAGAGCCAGCGACCGCCACGCCAGCGCCGGAAGCGCGCATCACCATCATTATCCGCGGCAAAGCGTATGATGCCGTGCGCAGGATAGACGGGCCGCTGGCGGACGTGCACGTCGTGGCCTCTGTCCCCGCGCTGAATCTGACCGGAGAAGCACGTAGCAGCGCTGCGGGCGAGTATCGGATCGAGTTCGCCGTGCCGCTCTACGTGCCCGGCGCGCAGGTGAACGTGATGGGCGAGCGCGAGGGCTACCAGAACGGCTGGAATCAGGGCGCGCTCGGCGCGGATGCGCCCGGAGGCGTAAGCGAACTCGTGTTGGATCTGCCCCTTTCGCCGCTTGTCGCAACCCCGACGCCTACGGCGACAGCCATCGCTTCCACCGTGGTCTACGTGCATGGCACGATCTACGACGCGGATAGCGGTCCGGACGCAGGTATCGGCGGGGCAGACGTCATCGCCTATCTCATGGGGCGTCAGTCGGCGGGGGCCAGCGATGCGGCGGGAGCGTACAGCGTGCGCTTTGAGGTAGTGGGGGACATCTCCGGCTGGCGGGTGGACGTGCTGGCCAGCAAGGGCGGCTATAGCCCGGCCCTGGGTTATGCGCTCCTTCCTTCGTATCCGGCGGGCGGATTGGTCTTTGTTAGGGTGGATGTGGGCATCCGGCGCAGCGGCCCGTAGCGTTGGGCCTGCCGCCGGGCCATAGAGAGGTCGCGAGCGCCCTCACGCTGCGTCTCCCGGCGGCACATGGACGCGGCTCTCGTTTTGAATGCGATATCTGGCTTGGCACAAGGAAATTATGATCATGGGCAAACAGTTGACAAAAGAGCTTGTTCGGAGTATATTAAGGTACAGTATCAACCAATGCACTCTAGAACGAGTTCTATGGATGCACAGAAAGGAGATGATGAGACCAGGTCATTCTTCAGTTAGCGATGTGGCACCTTTGAATATGCTGTTAGAGACACTGCAGGCTACACAAGCCCAAAGGAGAGTTTCAAATGTCCGAGAAGTTGACCCGTCGTAGTTTCCTCAAAGCTTCGGCGCTGCTCGCGATGGCGGCCGGAATCCAGGCGTGCGCGCAGCCCGCTGCGCCCACGAGCACCCCGCCTCCGCCCACCGCGACCACAGCTCCGGCCCAGCCGACCACGGCTCCGGCTGCGGCAACCGCAACACCGGTGCCCCCGACCGCGACTCCCAAGCCGGCCCAGCCGACTCCGACTCCCAAGCCGGCCTTCAGCGAGTCGCCGATGCTGGCGGAATTGGTCAAAGCCGGCAAGCTGCCTCCTGTGGAGCAGCGTCTGCCCAGCGATCCGATGATTGTCAAGCCGCAGGATAGCGTCGGCAAGTACGGCGGCACGTGGCGCAACGTCGTCGCCGGCGCGGGCGACCTCCCCGGTTGGGCGGGCCGTATCAACGGACAATATCTGCTCTTCTGGGAGACGGATGGTGTGACCGTTGGCCCGCAGCTCGTGAGCAAATGGGAAGTCTCCGGTGATGGCAAGGTCTTCACCTTCTATCTGCGCAAGGGCCTCAAGTGGTCCACCGGCGAGCCCTTCACTACTGCCGATATCCTGTACTGGTACGAGGACATGGCGCTCAACAAAGAGGCCAGCCCCTCGTTCCCCGGCTGGCTAACCGTCAACAAAGAGCCGGTCAAGGTGGAAAAGATCGACGACTATTCCTTCAAGATGACTTTTGTTCAGCCGTATGGCCTGCTGCTCCTCTTCATGGTGAACAACGCTGGCACGCTGGCGTATCCGAAGCATTACTTCCAGCAGTTCCATCCCAAATACGCCAAGAAGGAAGACCTCGACAAGGCTGTCGCCGATGCCAAGTTCGAGACGTGGGTGCAGTTGCACGGCAACAAGAACAACCAGAACACCAACCCTGATCTGCCGGTCCTGGCACCATATATTGTCGTCAAGCCGCTGCCGGATCCCAACCCCACCTACGACCGCAACCCGTACTACTGGAAGGTGGATACCGCGGGCAATCAGCTCCCATACATTGACCACCTGCGCTTCACCTTGGTCGAGAACGTGGACCTGTTGAATATGAAGGCCATCGCGGGCGAGATAGACGCTTCCTTCCGCGGCATCGCCTTCACCAACTATGCCCTGTTCAAGGAGAACGAGGCCAAGGGCGATTACAAGGTCTATGACTGGGAAGTGGCGGGCACCGGCGCGGTGTTCTTCCCGAACCTGAGTATCCTGAAGGATGATGTGCTGCGCGAGCTCTTCCACAACCTGAAGTTCCGCCAGGCGCTCTCCTATGCCATTGACCGTGAGGAGATCAACGAGCTCCGTTACAACGGCATGGCCGGCACCGTCCAGGACTGCTTCCCGGAGAAGCTCCGCGCGCAGAAGGAGCTCTGGGAGCCGTTCAACTATGACGTGGACAAGGCTAATGCCCTGTTGGACGAAATCGGCCTGAAGAAGGTTGGCCAATGGCGCCAGCGCCCGGATGGCAAAGAGCTCTCCCTGGAGATTGGCGCTTTTGCTACCTTCCCGAACGTGCCCGAGGTCTCCCAGTTGGTGGCGGGCTACTGGCAGAAGATCGGCATCAACGCCGGCGTCAAGCCCATCACCTATGATCTCTGGTGGAACTGGGTGTATGCTTCTGAGTACCAGGTGGCTGCCTACTATAACGTCAGCCATGATGGCATCCTCCAGGTCGCCTACGCGCGCGATGTCTGCGCCGTGGACCGCAGCACCTACTGGGCGCCCAACTATGGCTACTGGTATGCCACCAACGGCACGGCTGGCGAGGAGCCGCCTGGAGAGATTCGCGAGTCGCAGAAGCTCTTTGATCAGGTCAAGCTGGAGACGAATCCTGACAAGCAGATGGAGCTCTGGACTGAGGTCTTCCGGTACTATATCAAGAACATGTGGTCCATCATCACCGTGGGCCGCTATCCGCAGCCGATGATCGTCAAGAACTATATGCGGAACGTGGCCAAGGTCGCCAACGACGGCTGGTTGACCCGGTCGCCGTGGTATAAGGTGCCCGAGCAGTGGTGGATTGACCAATAAGCATCTAGCTCGACTTGGGAGAAGGCCACACGTGTATGGCCTTCTCCCACGCTGATGTTCGCACGCATGTGCGCACAAGGAGCGTTTCACAAGGGCGGGTCTCGGACCCGCCCTGCCATTCCGATCTGACTATACTGCGAGAACCCTCTTCCCATGCCTCTACGGGAGGTTGACAAAGGACGGCGGGTATGCTGCAATATATCATACGCAGGGTCCTCTACCTTATCCCGACAATCATCGCTATCTCGATCGTGAGCTTTGCGATCATCGAATTACCGCCCGGGGACTATCTGACCTCGATGGTGGCTGGCATGCAGGTGGCCGGCGAGATGGTGGATGAGGCAGTGCTGGATGCCCTGAAGCGGCAGTATGGTCTTGACCAGCCGCTCTACATGCGCTATCTCAAGTGGGCCTGGCAATCACTGCATGGCAACTATGGCGTGTCTTTCGAGTGGAATGCGCCGGTGAGCCAGGTGATCGGCGATCGCCTGGCGTTGACGATCGTGATTTCGCTGGCCGCTCTAGTCTTTACATGGGTCGTGGCCCTGCCCATCGGCATCTATTCCGCTACTCACCAATATACCATTGCAGACTATGTCTTTAGCATGTTCAGCTTTATCGGGCGCGGCATCCCCGAGTTCATGATCGCTCTGGTGCTCCTCTGGATCGCGTTTTCGCGCTTCGGGGTGAATCTGGGCGGCCTGTTTTCTGACAAATATATTGACCAACCGTGGAGCTGGGCCAAATTCCTGGATATGCTGAACCATCTGTGGGTGCCAATGATCGTGCTGGGCATCGGCGGTACGGCAGGCATGATCCGCACGATGCGCGCTAACCTGCTCGACGAGCTGAACAAGCCATACGTGGTTACGGCGCGCGCCAAAGGGCTGCCGGAGACCAAGCTCATCCTCAAGTACCCGGTGCGCGTGGCGCTGAACCCCTTTGTCGCCACCATTGGTTGGACCCTGCCGGGCCTGGTATCTGGCGCGACGATCATCTCGTTGGTGCTGAGCCTGCCGACGACGGGGCCGATCCTCTACAAGGCGCTCTTGTCCCAGGATATGTACCTGGCCGGCACGTTCATCATGTTGTTGAGTATCCTGACCGTGATCGGCACGTTGATCTCGGATATCCTCTTGGGCGTGCTGGATCCACGCATACGCTTGGAGCGATAGCGCCCGGTTCGTAGATCTTGCAGGGGCAACTCTTGTGTGTTGTAAGGCGCACTGTTGCCCGGCGCAACGATCCAGTAGTCAAAATTCGTCAGTTCGTCTTCTATACCTTTGCCAAGAAGTGAGGTGCGCGTGATGACAGCATCACCATCACTGGACAGCAGTTTGCCCGAGGTTGCTGTTGAGCCCGCGGTGACATCCGCCGAAGAAAGGATCTTTGTCGCCACCCAATGGCAGCTCATGTGGTGGCGTTTTCGCAAGCACAAGATGGCCATGGTGGGCACCATCGTCTTGATCGGCCTCTATCTGATCGCCATCTTCTGTGAGTTCCTCGCGCCCTACGACCCGAACGAGAGCCGCAAGCTGCTGTCGGTGGTACAGGCGCAGGGCATCCATTTCTTTGATCAAGGCAAATTCACCTGGCCGCCCTTTGTCTATGGCTATGAGCGCAAGCGGGACCCGGTCACGCTGCGCCTGACCTACACTCCTGACCCGAACAAGAAGTACCCGGTGCGCCTGTTTGTCCATGGCCTGCCCTATAAGCTCCTGGGGCTCATTCCCACTGATGTGCATCTTTTCGGCGTGGAAGGCGAGGGCGCCACGATCTTTTTGTTTGGCACCGACACGCTGGGGCGGGATGTCTTTTCCCGGGTGATGTACGGCACGCGCATCTCCATGTCTGTAGGGTTAGTCAGTATCGCCCTCAGCTTTATGCTGGGGATTACGCTGGGCGGCGCGGCGGGCTATTTCGGCGGCAATCTGGACATCCTGATCGGCAGGATCATCGAGTTCCTCCGCTCCATTCCCAGCATCCCATTGTGGATGGGCTTGAGCGCCGCGCTGCCAGGGACCTGGCCGCCGCTGCGCGTCTATTTTGGCATCACCATTATCCTCTCGCTCATCGGCTGGACCGGACTGGCGCAAGTGGTGCGCGGGCGATTCCTGTCGCTGCGTGAGGAGGATTTCGTCATGGCGGCGCGTATCTCGGGCGCCAGCGAATGGCGCATCATCTTCCGTCACTTGGTACCCTCGTTCCTGAGCTATATTATCGCCTCGCTGACACTATCTATCCCCGGTGTCATCCTCAGCGAGACAAGCCTCAGCTTTCTCGGCTTGGGCCTTCGCCCACCTGTCATCAGCTGGGGCGTGCTCCTGCAGGATGCGCAGAACCTCCACGCGGTGGCGCTGGCTCCCTGGCTGTTGATCCCGGGTCTTTTTGTGGTGATCGCAGTGCTCGCCTATAATTTTATGGGCGACGGGCTGCGCGACGCGGCGGACCCCTACTCGCGGTAGAGCCTATGCTGCATCCGGGATGAGGCATGCCGGCGCTTCGCAATGCTCTGTGCTCGATGTGGGCGTGGGAGGATCGGCTATCGGCTTCCCACGCTCCTTCTGTGTTGTGGGCCGACTGGGCACGACGAGTGCCCGCGAGACGGCTCTTTTGGCTGGCTCTCTCAATGGTGGTATACTGGGGCTATCCGACGGCGAGCTGACCAGCGTGTCGCTCGCCTTATCATCTGTCAGGAGGTGGATATGTTTCGCATCGGTATCGTGGGTTCGGACAACTCTCATGCGGAGCGATTTCCAGAGCTGACCAACCTGCCGGACCAGCCGGCGGACAAGCATGTGGACGGGGCGCAGGTTGTGGCCCTTTTCGGCCTGGATCCTGTGCGTACCGAGCAGGTGGCGACCAAGACGCGCATTCCCAAGATCGTCTCTGATCCCAAAGAGATGTTGGGCATGGTAGATGCGGTGATGGTGGTGTTCCGACACGGCGGGCTGCACCGTCAGTACGCCGAGCCGTTCATCAAGGCCGGCATCCCCACCTTTATTGACAAGCCGCTGGCGGCGGACCCGGCAGACGCTGAGGCAATCGTCGAGCTGGCGCAGCGCACCGGCACGCCCATCACCTCCTTCTCTACGCTGCGCTATGCCACCGGCGTGCCCGAGTTCGTCAAGGGCCTGGCCGACATCGCGCCGGTCCGCACCACCATCGTTACCAGCCCTGCCGATCGTGGCAGTGAATACGGCGGGCTCGTCTTTTACGCCATCCATGCCTCCGAGTTGTTGCTGGAGATGATCGGGCCGGGCATCGAAGAGGTGCAGGCGGCGCAATATGGCCAGAACGTGATGGCGGTGATGGGGCACAAGTCAGGCATCCTCTGCGCGCTCAACCTGATCGCCTCCGGATACGGCTTTGATATGATGGCCTACGGGGACAAGGGACGTCGCAAGATCGAAGTGGACGCCTCGACCTGCTATCGCGAGGGGTTCAAAGTGTTCCTGGAGATGCTGCGCACCGGCAAGCCACCGCTCCCATACGACGAGATGGTAGAGTCGGTGCGGATCATTGACGCGGTCGAGCGCAGCTTGCAGGCTCGCAAGGCCGTCAAGCTCTAATCATTAACCCTGAGGAATAGGTGTAATGACCGATATCGTGATCAAGGGCGGTCGCGTCATTGTGGACGGGACCCTTCTGGAAGGCGGCTCTGTGCACCTGCGGGGCAACAAGATCGCCGCCGTCAGCCCGGGCCTCCTGACTGTTCCTGGTGCCACCGTGATAGACGCGACCGGCCGCTATGTCTCGCCCGGGTTTATTGACCTGCATGTGCATGGCGCGTTACAGCGGAGCTTTTCCGACGCCACGATCGAATCATTTGACATCCTGACGCGCTTCTATGCGCGTTACGGCATCACCGCGCTGCAGGCGACGCCGAGCGCGCTGCCGCTGGAGGGGATGCGCCGCGTGCTGGATGCCTACCGCCAGTGGCGCGATGGCAAGTATCGGGGCGGCAGCGAGATCCTGGGCGTACATCTGGAAGGGCCGTACTTTAGCTACGAACAGCGCGGTGCGCAGCCACCGGCGTATATCCGTGCCCCCGGGCCAGACGACCTGGCGCTACTACGCGACAATCTCGACATTATCACCGAGATCTCGCTGGCGCCAGAGGTGCCGGGCAACGTGGCGCTGACGCGCGAGCTGTCCTCGCACGGCGTGGTCGTTGCGGCGGCGCATAGCGCGGCGAAAGAGTACGAGATCCTGCCGGCGATTGAGGCGGGGCTCTCGCACGTTACGCACATCTACAGTGGCTCCTCTATGGTGATCCGCGAGGGGCTCTATCGCGTGCCCGGCCTGGTCGAGGTCGGGCTGACCCACCCCGCGCTTACCGTCGAGATGATCGCCGATGGCAAGCATCTGCCGCCGACACTCATGCGCCTCATTACCCGCGCGCGCGGCACAGATCGCACCTGCATCGTGTCGGATGCCATCAGCGCCGCTGGTCGGCCAGAAGGAGAGCGCTTTGAAAGCGATGGGGCGGAGGTGGTCATCCAGGATGGCGTGGCGATGATGGCCGACATGACCTGCTTTGCGGGCAGCGTCACGCCGCTGGGGCGCATGGTGTACAATCTCATGATGCTGATCGACATGCCGCTGTTGGAGGCTGTCCAGATGGCGACCGCTGTGCCGGCAAGGGTGCTGCACATCGAGAACCGCAAGGGACGTCTGGCTGCGGGACTGGATGCGGACGTGGTCATCTTTGATGAGCGGATCAATGTGGACAAGACGATCGTCGGCGGCGAGGTGGTGTTTGACCGCAGCGTATGGAAGGAGGAGTGAGATGAGAATCGGGGTAACCAGCCTCGGTATGGCGGGCCTGCCGCTGGCTCAGGCACTGCGGACGATGATCGAAGTGGGAGCAGAATGCACCGAACTCAACGGTCGCCCCGGCGTGCATCCCGACATCACATGGACGCCGGAGGATTACCCGAAGGTCAAGAAGATGTTACGCGAGGCGGGTATCGTGGCGACCAGCCTGGGCAGCTATAACGATTTCGCCCAGCTCGACGCGGACGCGCTGGAGGCGCAGGTGCAACAGTTGGTTGGCTATGCCCAGCGTGCTGCCGATCTGGGCATCCCCGTGATTCGGGCGATGTGCGCCGACGTCAAACCGGGGCACACGCGCGACGAATTCCGCGATAGCATCATCCGCGGCTTTGCCGAGGCAGTCCGACGCATCGAGGGTCTGGGCGTGCGCATGGGGATCGAGAACCACGGGTTACTGGCGAACGACGGGGACTTTCTCAAGGGCATCGTGCAGGAGATCAACTCGCCGCTGCTGGGCCTCACGCTGGACACCGGCAACTATGCCTGGGTGGGCCATCCACCAGAGACTGTCAGGCGCTACTTTGTGGAGCTGCTGCCGTATGTGCTCAGCGTGCACATCAAAGATGGCGTCTGGAAAGAGGGCAAGTTCGAGTTCGTGCCGGCAGGCGAAGGTGAGCTGGACCTGAAGAAGCTGTTTGCTGATCTGGCCGCGCTTGGGTATCAGGGCGGTGTCGTCAGCGAGTTCGAAGGACAGGGCGATTACAAAGAGGGGACGCGCAAGAGTGTGGCATACCTCAAGCAACTGCGCGACGGGGTGATGTCGCGTCGCGACCAAGGGGCATCGCGATGAGGACGTTGCGCGCTGCAGTGATCGGGCTGGGGGTTGGCAACACACACGCCCAGGCCTATCAGCAGATCCCGGAGGTGGAGCTGGCGCTGCTGTGCGATACGAACGAGGAGCGGCTGCAGGCTGTGGGAGAGCGGCTGGGGGTTGCCGGTCGCACCACACGCTGGCAAGACGTGGTGGCGGACGGCAGCGTGGACGTGGTCTCGCTCTGCACGCCGGATCACATGCACTATGAGCAGGCCGCGGCGCTGATCCGCGCGGGCAAACATGTCTTTTGCGAGAAACCGATGGTCTGTGATCCATCGCCGGATGTGGCGCTACAACAGGCGCGCTCCATCGTCGAGCTGGTCTATGAGCACGGCGTCCTCTTTGCGGTTGGGAACGTCTGCCGTTTTATGCCGCAGTTCGCGGCGGCGGCGGAGCAGGCGCGGCAGGGCAAGCTGGGCGAGCTCTTTTTCGTCGAGTCGGACTATATCCACGACATGCGCGAGGTGTTTGTGCGCACGCCATGGCGCATTGATCCGCAGCGCCCGCAAAACCCGATCTACGGCGGAGGTGTGCACCCCATTGATCTACTGCGCTGGGTGGCGGGTGAGGCGGTGGAGGTCTTTGCCTACGGCAACCACAAGACGCTGCCCGAATATCACCAGATGGACAACGTGCTGATCAGCATCAAGTTCGCCAACGGCTGCATCGGCAAGGTGTGGGTGTGTCTCGGCATTCAGCAGCGCCCCCATAACCAGATCCCGTTTAACATCTATGGCTCGCAGGGGAGCATCCGCGCCGATAGCCAACATGCGGAGGTGCGCCTCTACATTGACGGCATGATCCCCGGCCAGAACGCCTGGGCGACGATACCCATCACGCCTGGCGAATCCAAGCCGGTGCTGGCCGAACTGCAGCAGTTTGCCGATTGCATCCGCTACGGCCGCCATCCGCTGGTGGATGTGGTGCAGGGGGCGCGAACCGTTGCGATCATGGCGGCGGCGCAGGCTTCGTTGGAGAGCGGCCAGCCGGTCGCCGTGCAGGCGATCCCGCGTCCTCGCCAGCTCTTCATGATGCGCGAGGACATCCAGCCACAGCCGCTGCCCGAGCTGCCGGAGCGATATGGGCTGCGCACGTTTCAAGCGGGTGACGAGACGCACTGGCTGCGCATCTGTCGGCCCGAGTTTGGCGCGTCGTGGGACGAGGCCAGGCTGCACGAGAGCATCTTGGACAAGCCGTGGTTTCGCCCGGAGCACATGTTCTTTGCCACCTACCAGGGCCAGCCGGTTGGCGTGGCGACGGCGTGGCAGTCGGCCGAGGAGGAGACCGAGACTGGTAGCCTGCACTATATCGCCGTCCAGCCGGAGCATCGCGGCAAGCGCCTTGGGCTGGCGCTGGTCGTGGCGGTGCTCAACTGTCTGGCGGAGCGCGGGTTCAAGCGCTGCATGTTGTCAACTGATGACTTTCGCTGGCAGGCCATCCGCCTGTACTGGGGCGCTGGTTTTCGGCCTTATGATGTGCGGGATGAGCTGGATCGCCGGCGTTGGGAGAACGTAAAACGCCGTCTGGCGGCGGAGGAATAGGAGGTTCCTGTGACAGAGTCGAAATTGGCAATTCACGGCGGGGAAAAGTACCGCACCAAGCCCTGGCCCTCGGTGGGGAATGCGTCGGGTCGCATGTTTGGCCAGGAGGAGATCCAGCTCCTGACTGAGGTGATCCAATCCGGCAGCCTGAATCGGGTTGGCGGCACCAAAGTGCCGCAGCTCGAGGCTGAGTTTGCGGCCAAGTATGGCACCAAACACGCCGTCGCCGCGACATCCGGCACGGCGGCGCTGCACGTGGCAGTCGGCGCGCTCAATCTGGAGCCGGGCGACGAGGTGATCACGACCACCGTTACCGACATGGGCACGGTCATCGCCATCCTGATGTGCAATCTCGTGCCGATCTTTGCGGATGTGGACCCGCGCACCGGCAACGTCACGGCGGAGACGATCGCCAAGCAGATCTCGCCCAAGACCAAGGCCATCATCGCCGTGCATCTCTTCGGCCAGATGTGCGACATGGATCCGATCCGCGCTCTGGCGCGCGAGAAGGGCTTCTGGCTGATCGAGGACTGCGCGCAGGCGCATCTGTCGGAGTACAAGGGTCATCTGGCGGGCACGATCGGCGATATCGGCTGCTTTAGCTTCCAGCAGTCCAAGCAGATGACCACTGGCGACGGCGGTATGATCATCACGAACAACGATCAACTGGCGTATCGGGCGCGGCTTTTTGCGGACAAGGGCTGGCCGCGTGGCACTGGCGAGCGGGGGCATCTGTTCCTGGGGCCTAATTATCGCCTGACGGAGCTGCAGGGCGCAGTGGGCTTGGCGCAGTTGCACAAGCTGGACGAGATCGTCGCACGTCGCCGCCATACCGCAGAAATGCTGGCCGAGATGCTGGACGACATCCCCGGCATTCGTCCGCCATACCTAGTTCCCGGCACGAATCCGTCTTGGTGGATCTTTTCCTTCACCATTGAGGAGAAGGTGTTGGGCGTCTCGCCGCAGGATTTCGCCGCGGCGCTCCAGGCGGAGGGGATGCCCTTCCATGTCGGCTATATCCCCAACCCGATCTTTGACTACCCGGTGATCAAGGAGCGCAAAACGTTTGGCACGTCTGGCATTCCGTGGACGCTGCCGCAGGCGCGCCAGGGGATCACCTATGAGGACAAGGACTATCCGGGCACGATGCAGTTCCTCAGCACGACCTTTGTGACGAGCTGGAACGAGGGCATGACTGAAGAGGACGTGCGCGACATCGCCGGCGGCGTCGCCAAGGTCGCCAACTACTATCTCAAGAACAAATAGCAGTCAGCGGTCAGCGATCAGCCAGAAGCCGCAAAGCGACGGTTGATCGCTGACATGCTGAAGGCTCACCTGGAGGCCATTTTGACATTCATCGACGTTCACATGCATACCGGGCGGCTGATGGTGGGACGGCTGCCCGCCACGCCGGAGATCCTCCTGGCCAAGATGGATGAGCTGGAGATCGAGAAGAGCGTTCTCCTGGCGGTCGAGACGCCAGAGGAGCTCGACTTTTATGTGCCGACAACCGAGATCTTGAAAGTCTGCGCGCAGCATCCCGATCGCTTTATCCCATTTTGTAGCGTGGATCCGCGCCATCGCTATCCGGGACGCTTTGATCCGGTGCCGATCCTGGAGGAGTACGTGGCGCAAGGGTGCAAGGGTTTCGGCGAGTTCCTGGTGGGCCTGCCCATCAACAGCCGGCTGAGCCAGGTGATCTACCGCGCGTGCGGCAAACTCGAGTTGCCGATCATGCTACATATGGATCACTGGATTGGTCGCGACAAGCTTGGCTTGCTGGGCCTGGAGCGGATGCTCAAGCGCTTTCCCGACACGGTTTTCATAGGGCATGGGCCGCACTTCTGGGCCGAGATCTCGGCGGAGATGCGCCCCGAGTACCGCAGCGGCTACCCCAGGGGCCCTGTCGTGCCAGGTGGTGCGCTGGATCGGCTGTTGACCGAGTATCCTAACCTGTACGCGGACATCTCCGCCGGTTCTGGCAACAACGGCCTGGCGCGCGATCCCGAATATGCGCGCGATTTCGTCACGCGACATCAGGATCAGGTGCTCTTCGGCACGGACTTTCTCATGCCTGGGCAGGCCGTGCCGCAGGTAGATACGCTACGCAGCCTGAACCTGGACCCAGCAGTCTTTGCCAAGGTGGCGCGACAAAACGCGGCGCGCATCCTGAAAGTGTAATGGATTGAGCCTCGGAGGCTGGCGAGGGAAGAGCCCCGCGGTTCATCGTTGTGAAAGACGAGCAAATGGAGCCCAAATGGCTGGAGTGGGCGCGCACGATTCAGGCGCTGGCGCAGAACGGCCTGGCGTATAGCGATGGGCCGTTCGACCGCGAGCGTTACGAGGCCTTGCGTGAGATCGCTATCGAGATGTTGGCTGTGCAGGCGGATGACGATGTGGCGCGGCTGCGCGGCCTCTTTCACGAGGAAAAGGGCTACGCGACACCCAAGGTTGACGTGCGCGGCGTGGTCTTTGCCGACGACAAGATCCTGCTGGTGCAGGAGCGGCGCGACATGAAGTGGACGTTGCCGGGCGGCTGGGTGGATGTGTTCGACCGGCCGAGTCGCGCTGCCGAGCGCGAGGTGTTGGAAGAGTCCGGCTATGAGGTGCGCGCCACCAAGCTGCTAGCGCTCTGGGATCGCAGCCTGCACGGACATCCGCCCTCGTTGCATGCTATCTACAAGGTGTTCTTCCGCTGCGAGCTGCTGGGCGGCGCACCCCGGCGCAGCATCGAGACAGCAGATGTCGGCTTTTTCGCCGAGGATGCGCTGCCGGAGCTCTCGCTGCCTCGCACGACCCCCTCGGAAATCGCCAGGCTGTTCGAACACCTGCGCCATCCCGACTGGCCGACCGATTACGATTGAGAGAAGACCCCAGGGGATCTGGCATCCCCGGGGTCTTCTCTTTCCCTCCTGCCACCACATGTGCAGGATCAGTGGTAGATGAATGTCCAATCATCGCGTCGGCAGGCGACGCAGGCACGGGCACACGAGACACGCGGCCTGAGCCGGGCGGTCCGGAAGCTCGCTACGGGCTTGGCACAGTATACTCGATGGTCAGCTTGGGGTGGATGTCGCGGCCGCCATGTTCGGCGGCGACAAATCTTACGCTGGTGGGATCGCCAAACGCCTTGAAGATCAGCCCATAGTTCACGCTGGGATCTCGTACCCACTTTTGCACAAGACGCGTGAGATCAAAGTTGTACCACTGCGGCACGGCGAGGATGACGTTGTCACGCTCCGGATCGGGCGCTCGATCGCTGGTCACGTCGTTGGCTCCCGGCGCGCCCCAGGGGGTACCCGCGGCTGCCTGGTTCCATGTGGCTTGCGCTGCCGCCCAAGGCCGATAAGCCTCGTAGGCGCCCACGGTAATGGCTTGCGGCCCAGTGCGTTCCAATGCATAGAGGCTTAGCACGGCACGAGTGATCGTAGCGTTGGTGGGGATGCTGAGCAGATCGAAGCGCAGCAGTGCCGCCGCCTGGTCGTTCGTCTGCACCAGCATCGTGTCGTTGCTTCCTCCGTCGAAATTGGCGTCCGGCTCCCAGGAGACAATGCTGACATCCTCCGTGCCCGTGTAGCCGTCAAGGCCATATTGCAGGGTCATGCTCTGACTGATCGGTTGCGGCGTGGCCGTCACGGTTGGCGTCGACGTGGCGGTGTCTGTTGCCGTCGGTGACAAAGTAACTGTCGCCGTAGCCAGCGGCGTCGCGGTCTCGGTTGGTGTGGACGAAGGTGTAGCTGTCGCTGTTGGCGTGCCGGTAACGGTGGCAGTCTCTGTGGTGGTTGGCGTACCCGTGGCAGTACCGGTCTCGGTGGCGGTTGCAGTCGGCGTTGACGTGCCTGTGGCAGTTGGTGTCTGTGTGGGTGTGGCTGTTAACAGCGTGCCACTTGGCGTCGCGGTGATGGTCGCCGTGTCTGTTGCTGTCGCCGTCTGAGGTGGTGTGGAGGTAGGAGTGGGTGTCGGTGTGGCAACAATTTCGGCGGCGCCGAGAACGCGGATGGGCGCGCCTCCCACTGCCAGCGCTATTTGGTTCGCCCGGATGGTCACGCTATCCACCAGGCCAAGCATCTGCACCTCGCCGCTGCGAACCTCGACCTGCGTCTCTAGCGCGCTGGGCACAATGACCGTGAAGCTGGTGGCGCGCACAGAAATCAGGGCGTTTGGGCCTTGCACCTGAAAACTGGAGCGGCTGCTAGGCAGTGCGGCAACCTCGTACCGGACCGCGCCAGAATGCTGGGTAATGCTGATCTTGTAGGGCTGTTTGAATAGCCCAGTGCGCATTGTCGTCAGGCGAATCTCCGCGTTGGGCTGCATCTCCAGGATACTGCCGTCAAAGAGGGTCAGGATCGCCTGGCCCCCGATTACACGAAGGTCGCTGCCTTCACCCACCACGCCACCCGGGCGTACTGTTTCGCCGTCGGCGGTAAGCCTGACATCAGGACTGCCGACGAGCGTAATCAGCCGTGCGGGCTGGACAGACAGCCCGGGCCACTGCGCGAGGAAGAAGACTATACTCAGCCCTAACACTAGCATGATCGCCGCCAGAACGATCACAGGGGTCCAGGCAAAAGAGCGCGGCTTGGTCGGAGCAGCCACCGGTGGCGCTACTGGCCGTGGGGCCACCGGCGCTGTAACCGGCTTGAACGCGGCCTTGACCTGCGTGACCAACGCTGGTGGCGGGTCAACCAGCTCGTCCAGTGTGATGGCGGTGATCACGCGACGCAGCCACGCCAGCGCCGCATCGCATTCTGCGCACCCTTCTGCTAGGTGCGCCTCCAGTATCTGGCGCGTCTCCGGGTCCAGACGCCCGTCGAGCCAGTCCACGAGGTTCTCGAAGCTAACAGGGTAGTGAGCCACGCTTAACCCATTCCCATACGACGTAGGATCTCGCGCATCTTCTGCAGGCAGCGCGCGCGAGTCGGGCCGATACTCTCCACCGGCATCTGCATCTGCAGGCCGATGGTCTCGTAGGAGGGTTCCTCCTGATCATAGTACAGTAGCTGCAAAAGCGTGCGGCACCGATCGCCTACCTGTGCCATCGCGTCGCGCACTAGGGCCTGATCGACCCAGAGCGCCTCGTCGCGATGCGGGTGCAATAGCCACGCCTCCGCCTTCTCGATCATGGCGGCGATCTCTTCCGTCGCCGGCTCTGGATGCCGCCGACGCAGCGTCTGCCAGCTCAGTCGCTTTGTGGTGGCGATCAGCCAGGCAGGCAGCCCTTGCGGTTCCCGGATAGCAGGAAGGTGCTGCAGCAAACGCACAAAAACGGTCTGGAAGATGCTGCTCGCATCCTCCGGCGACAGTCCGGCGCGCAGCGGGATAGAATACACCAGGCCCTTGTAGCGATCCACCAGGGCATCCCATGCCCAGCTCTCGCCACTGACCGCAGCCGTGGCCAGCGCCTCATCACTCTTGATACTTGTATAAGGGGTCGCCATGGCTATTCCCTGCCCTTCCGAGCTGCAAAAAGATGCGTCGCTGACGGGGTTCAGTCGGACTGCCAATGACATGGCAGCAGCCCAAGTATATTCGGCTTTTCGTCAGCGCCAAAAGCCAATGCCGCCTGATCTGCGTGACGGTCAGGTCTCACGCGCCAGCGGTATCTGTGGCCCTATCTATGGCACAGTGCGGATATGCGCTGCCCAGTAGCCCTCTTCGCTGGGCGTGATGACGTGCAGCATGCCGCTGGCGTCCCTGTCGGCGCTGACGATGGGCACCGCGGGTCCGGTCCACCGGCTGGTGCGGATATCCAGCCAACGGATGGTTAAGGGCTTGTCGCCCGCTGCCGACACATCAAGCAGGATGTTGCCGCCGTCGGGGAAGAACAGCCCGTACTCGACGCCAGGATGCGCCGTGCAATACGCCTCATTCCAGCTCCGGTTCCTGAGCAAGTCGTTGTGCGGCTCGCAGGTGAAGATGTCCAGTTCGTTGGTGAATATCCGCATAGACTTGATGTGCGCCCGTGCGATCTCGTTCAGCCCCAATCCGGACGGTGGGCGGTGGAAGCGGGAGGATGCGAACCCGCCAAAGATGTTCCGCCAGAAGCGCTCCTGGGCGTCTCGGGTGGAGCCGTACTGGCCACTGTTCGCGCCATATATCTTGACGCTGTTCATCGGCCGCACCTGTCCGGACGAAATGAGATAGCGCCGTATCTGTTGTGGGTTCTCCCAGTGCTCGTCGGCCGGCCGGTGGTTGTTCTGAGACAGGTCAATGAAGGAGTATAGCTCTGGATGGTCAATGGTGTTGCGGTGCTCGTCATCGAGTACGCTATGGGCATCCCACATCTCGGTGGTCTGCACGCTGACGCCCAGCTCTGCCGCCTTTCTCTGGATGTAGAGCGACCAGTACTTGCCCCACTCGGGCGACTCGTTTGTCTCGTTGTCCATGCAGTAGAGGCAGTGGCCGTAGGGCAGGGATAGCGATAGCATCTTGTCCACCTGCATCTGCTGGTAGCGGAGCACCACTTGGTTGTTCTCCAGTGCGGGCACAGAGCGGAAGAAGGCGTTCTCCCGCCGTCCCGGATGCGTGTTGATCTCCTCCATCAGACCCGATTCCGCGGCGGTATAGTTGATGTTGTTCTTGGGGTTGTACGGGTTGTCCTGCCAAGGGGCACGGCTAAAGTCAAAGCGATCCCACATCTCGAACTGCGCGATGATGTCTCGCTCCGCAGTGAGCGCCAGAAACTCGGCAAAGCGCCGCCAGTATTCCTCGCTGGGCTTGTTCAGGTCATAAAGGCCGGTCTGTGGGTCGCGGGCAAAAGGCCAGACATCCCCCGGGTCGCGGCTGGACATGGTACACCGCACGTAATTGCCGCCCACGGAGGCGAGCAGATCCAAGTGCTCACGCAGGTTGGGGATCTGGAAGAGGTTATCCTCCACACTGCCGCCGATCAGCAGGATCGGCTTTCCCTTGTACTGCCAGTAGAACCGATTCCCGACATACGGTTGGATCCGATCCTCATTGCGCATGATGCCTCCTTGCACTCTTACAAGCCATTATCCCGCGCGAACTTGCTCAGGAAACGACAGGTTGCGGCCGGCGCGTACTGGCGGACGACCTCCTCCCAACCTTCTGGCCCGACCAATCCTTTCACCATGCTAGAGCTGACTTCCGCGATCTCGCGTGGCGGCATGAGAAAGACGGTAACGATCTCGGGGCGCAGATCATTGTTCAGGTGGCGCATACCTCGCTCGTACTCATAGTCGGCCTGGCTGCGGATGCCCCGCAGGATGTACTGCGCGCCGATGGAGTGTGCGTAATGCACCAGGAACTGGCGCTCAAAGCTTTCGATGCGCACGCGCGGCAGGTGCTGCAGCGATTCGCGTAGCATCGTCATCCGCTCCGCCTGCGTAAAGGTGTATCGTTTGTCTGGGTTCGAGCCGATCGCCACTACCAGCTCGTCGAACAGCCGCACGCCCTGCTCGATCATCCAGAGGTGGCCGTTTGTGATCGGGTCGAAGCTTCCCGCATAGACCGCTCTTTTCATCCTGTTCCTTTCCCGCACGTCTAGGGGCAATCTATCTGTCACCAGTGTCCCATCAGGCGCATCCTTGCTCCTTTCCCGCACGTCTAGGGGCAATCTCTGTACCACGCCGCGATGTCACCCACTGTGCCACGGCCATCGTGCGCGACATAGCGCACGCCCAGCGTCAGCGTGTCGCCGGCGGCCAACGAGATGCGCTGGTGTCGCCATGGATCATAGTTCTGCAGCCCATAGTCGCGCACCATCCATGGCACCGCCGGAGAGTGACGATGTGGCATCATCGTGATGCCCGCCCACACCCCAGCAGGCCCCTCGCCGCTCACGTCAATCCATTCGGCGAGCTGGTCAAAGATCTGGCTCTCGCCCACCCTGCCGCGCGCGTCGAGGATGATGCCGCCATTGGCCGTCTCCCACTCGGGCGGGACGCGCAGCGAGAGACCGGCCTCTTTGGTTTGCGCAAAGTGCACATCGCCATAGGCCGCGATCAACGTAGTGCGCACGTCAACGATGTGGCCGTAGGCAGCGGCGGCAAAGGTGATCGCCCTTCGCTCCCGCAGCATCTTGACGCCGCCGGCGGTGGTCCAATCCAGCATGAGCAGAAAGCGCGCGCCCGTAGCATCGGCGGTCGCATGGCTTTCGTCCGGCACCACCACCTGGCGGCTGCGCGGGATGCCGAACGACCCGGCGTTCCACATGTCCCAGCCGTTCAGTTGCGCGCCGACGGTCAGCCCCTGGTGGTGTGGGTGATCTACCGGGCTCTCCTGGATCACAAGCCGCCCGCGCGGCGTGTACAAGGGAAAGACATAGGCGCGCAGCTCGCCCACGTTCACCGCGCCCACGAGCCTGCCATCGCGCCAAACCCACTGGCGCGCCGGACGATCAAACGAGACGGACTGATTCACCGTCCACATCGCGCCCCTCCTATATGCGGCATAGCCTTCTACAGCTCGCCCATGAACTCATAGATGCGATCCGCGTTGCCCGGCAAGCCTTCGTGCCCGAAATCCGGATAGATGGAAAGCGACTTGGGAGATTGGATCTTGTTGTAGGCGGCGAATTGCGTCGAAGGCGGGCAGACGGTATCCATCAGGCCGGTGGCCATCAGTACTTTGCCGCGTATGCGATTTGCCAGGTGTTGCACGTCAATGTAGCCCAACTTGGTGAATATCTCATCCTCACGTTCGTGGCGCGGGTCAAAGAGGCGGAAGTATTGCTGCAACTCTATATACGCATCCTTGGCCTGATCCATCTCCCACACCCGCTGATAGTCCGAGAGGAAGGGAAAGACCGGCGCGGCGCGCGCAATGCGCGGCTCTAGCGCGGCGCACGCCAGAGTCAAACCGCCGCCCTGGCTGCCGCCGGTGGCCCCCACGCGATCCGGGTCCACGTCCGGCATCTCCATCACCAGCTTGGCCAATTGTGCCGTGTCGAGAAAGATCTGGCGAAAGAGGAGCTTCTCCGGTTTGTCATCCAATCCGCGCACGATGTGACCGCGCAGCGTGGTGCCCACTACGCCGCCACTATCCTGCGATAGGCCCCCCTGTCCGCGGCAATCCAACGCCGCCACCGTGTACCCGCGCGCCACATAGCCGAGCTTGTCGTACCAGTCGCCCGAGTTTCCCGAATAGCCGTGGAACATCAGGATGGCGGGATGCGGCGCGGGGGCATGACGTGGGCGCAGCAGCTTGGCATGCACGCGCGCATTTCCCACCCCCGTAAAGAACATGTCCAGGCACTCGGCAAAGGGGGTCTGGAAAGGCGCAGGCTTGAGCTCCACCTGGGGGTCAATGGCCCGCATCTCTGCCAGGCCGCGATCCCAGAAAGCGTCGAAATCGGTGGGGCGGGGATTCCGGCCCTGGTAGGTGTATAGCTTCTCCAGAGGCATGTCGAACATCAGTGGCATTAGGGCATCTCCTCAACGAGTTTTGGCAGAATCGCCCGGTCGCGCGGACGATGGCTGTCGGCTGTTAGTATAGGCGTTTCTGACCTGGACTCCAACTGGAGCGCACGGGGTTTGTTGCGGCCTGGGCCGTGGCGCGAGGGTGGCTAGGTGATGCGCGTAACTTCTCCTTTGGTGATCTGCGTTAGCTGTTGCGGCGTCAGGCAAAAGACCGCGTGTGGTGTGCCAGCTGCCGCCCATATCTCGTCATACTGGAGCAAATCCTCATCTATGAACGTCAGCAGCGGCTCGGCATGGCCAAGTGGCGGCACGCCGCCGATGGCAAAACCGGTTCGCTCGCGGACAAAGTCGGCGCTTGCCTTTTCCGCCGGCTCGCCGGCCAGCTCACCCAGTCTACGCTCGTTCACGCGGTTCGCGCCGCTGGCGACCACCAGGATGGGGCGGTCGGTGTGACGACCGCGAAACACCAGCGACTTGACGATCTGCGCCACATGGCAACCGACCGCTGCCGCTGCTTCCGGCGCGGTGCGCGTGCTATTGGGCAGTTCGACGACTTGGCAATCCAGCCCATGTTTCTGGAGCGTCTCTTGCACGCGACGGGCGCTCGCGCTGAGATCGGATGACATCGGGTCGCATATCCTCCTTACTTGATTGAAACCTCTAGCCCTTCAATGTCCAAGAGCACGTTGACGCTGGCGCGGCAGTGCGCTGGGTCGCGCACGTACTCCAGGTATGGCGTGAGGCGAGCGCCGCCATTGGCGCTGTTGTGCGCCAGAATGAGGCTTCCCTCCGGCATCTTGGCATAGCCCGCCTCCAGGATCTGCAGGTAGATGCCCTTGCCGCGCCCCTGGTCGCCATCGGCGTCCAGGTAAAGCAGGTGGATGTCGTGTGGGAATTGCGCTACCACCTCCACAGCATCTGCAGCGACGATGCGCGCCGCGCCGGTGGGATCGAGCCGCCGCACGTTGCGCTCCGCACGTTCGGCCTCGGCGGGGCGGATCTCGACGCCGAGCAGGTGCTGCGCGGTATAGACCGCGCCTGGCCCCACCGCTGCGCCGGCATTGCAGATGAAGGTGAACCCGCAAAAGACCCCCGCGGCGATCATGTTCTGGGGCTGGTGGATAGCGTTGATGGCATAGAGCAGGCGCTGCATGCGCGGCGTGATGGCTGTCCAGGGAACTTCGAACTGCTCCTGGACAGCACGCCGAAAGGCTTGCAGCTTGTGCTCGTCATAGCGTGTGTGAGGAAGCACTCCGACCTGGTGCAGGAGCTGTAGCGCTTCCTGGACGATCGCGATCTCCTGCGCTGGTGGCTCCAGCTCGCGGTATGGGTCGTCGTATGACATGCGGTAGGCAGCAGTGTTGTCAGGGCGATATGTCGCAGCGACCAAGTCTCACCTCGCAGATCAGGCTAGATGAATGTGGCGATCTCTTCCAACGGTTTCTTGCCGATGGCGGGGACAGTAGCATCTGCCGCCGGATAGCCGACCACGAGGAGCAGGAAGGGGCGTTCGTAGCTTGGGCGGTGCAGGAGCTGGTTGAGAAATGCCATGCGGCTGGGAGTGTAAGTGAGCGCGACCAGTCCTGCGTGATGCACGGCGGCGAGCAGGATGCCAGTGGCGATACCCACTGACTGGTTGACGTAATAGTGCTTGATCGTCTCTCCCGTTGGCGTCACGCGATGCGGTTGGGCAAAGATGGCGATCAGGCACGGTGCGGCTTCCAGGAAGGGCTTTTGCGCGTTTGTCTGCAGCGGCGCCAGCGCGTCAAGCCACTCTTGCGACGCGCGTCGGCGATAGAATTCCTGTTCCTCTGCCTCGGCGGCCTCACGAATCTGCCGCTTGACCGCGGGATCGGTGATGACAACGAAATGCCAAGGCTGCATATTCGCGCCGCTGGGGGCTGTCCCGGCGGCCCGCAGGCAATCGGCGATCACCTCTGGTGACACGGGCCGCGGGCTGAACTGGCGCACGCTGCGCCGCCGCCGCATCTCGGCATAGAACGCGCAGGCACGCTCTCGCATTTCCTCGGCGGGATACTCGTGATATGTCAGGGGGATCTGATTTCCTTGGTGCATGGCAGCCTCCAATTCTTTCATGATAGGTGCGGCCGACTCGGTGATCATACACCCTCGCCAAGGTCGAGGACAAAGTGCGTGTCCCCGTCCCATGCGCCGATCTGGCGAAAGCCGTGCCGCTCGTAAAAGGCGATGGCGTCATGCCACGTGCTGGTTGTCTCCAACGTGACCTGTCGGTAACCCGCGGCGCGCGCCGCCGCCAGCAGATGGCGCAAGATGAGGCTGCCGATGCCTTGGCGTCGTCTAGCAGCGGCGACGGACATGCGCACGATGCGCGCCATCCCCTCCGCCTCATGGATCAGCGCCCCCGTGCCCACAATCTCGTCTCCATCCCAGGCTAGCAGAAAGGTCCCAGCGGCGTATGCGGTGGCGATATCGTCCAGGTCCGGGTTCTTGGCGGGGTCGAGATGACCCCAGCGCTCGGCCAGCCCTGAGAGGATCAGTTCCTGCGCTGCTGTCTGGTCTGTGGGCCGAAAGGGGCGGACGACAATGCCCGTGTCAGTCATCCTGCACCATCCACGCCACGGCAATACTGGTGGCATAATGCACGTCCTGGTATCATCGTGCCCGACAGCGTGATCTTGCCTCCTACTTGGCTATGTGGTACCGCAGCCAGACAGTGTCGCCCCGCAGCCATTGGACGTCCACCAGGCGCAATGGGATCGCTCCATCAGGAGTCGTGAGGTCGGGCGCGACAAAGAGCGAGCGCGGCGTCGTGCCGCCCACAAGGCAGGGGCTGATCAGCACACTCACCTCATCCACCAATCGGGCACGGAGGAGCGCGCCGTTCAGCACGCCGCCGCTATCCACCCGCACGGTGCGCACGCCAAAACGCGCGTGCAGCGTCTCCAACGCAAGCTGGAGGTCAACCCGCTCGTCTCCGGCGATGATATACGTCACGCCTTGCTCCTCCAGGCGGCGCAGATGAGATGGCGGTGTGGCGCGAGAGCAAAGGATGATGACGTCGCGCCAGTACGGCTGGCGACGCACCGGCGCCAGCTCCGGCAGCCGCCCGCGGCTGTCTACGATCACGAGCCACGGACGGGTGTCATTCGCGCCCGGCTCGGGCAGCGGCTCTTCGGGGACTGAGGCGGCCATCTCGGCGAATGCTGCGAGGATGGTGTTGCTGCCGGAGAGGATCGCTTCCGCGTCCCATGTTCCCGTCAGCTCATAGTAGAGGCCGACATCGAGTGTGGGGCAGTCCAGCCGCCCATCCACGCTCGCGCCACTGTGCAGGATCACGCGCGGTAGCATGGGCAAAACCTCCATTCAGATGGCAGCGGTCCAGGGCGCTGCGGCGAGCTCTATGCCGTTCGGTGGATCGTCTGCTCACGATCTGGGCCGACAGAAACCAGAGTGATCGGCAACCCCAGGCTGTCCTCGATGAGCTTGACATAATCTTGCGCTTCTGGCGGCAAATCGCTCATCTCCTTTGCCTGGCTGAGATCCTCCTCCCACCCCTTGCTCTCCACATAGACAGGCTCGCATTCCGCGAGCACCTCGAGGTCGGCGGGGAAATCCTCCAGTCGCTCGCCCCGTCGCCGATATGCGACGCACACCTTCAGCATGTTCAGCCCGGAGAGCACGTCCAACTTGGTCAGGGCGATTTCCTGGATGCCGTTGAGGCGCGCCGAGTAGCGCAGCGTCACCATATCCAGCCAGCCGGTGCGCCGCCGCCGGCCCGTGGTCGTGCCGAACTCCTGCCCCTGTTCCACCATTCGGTCGCCGATCGCGTCCAGTAGTTCGGTGGGGAATGGCCCCGCGCCGACACGTGTCTGGTATGCCTTGGCCGCGGCGAGGACGCGATCCAGATGCTGAGGGCCGATACCCAGTCCGGTAAAGACGCCACCCACCGTCGGTGAAGAGCTGGTAACGTAGGGATAAGTGCCGTGGTCCACATCGAGCAGCGTGCCCTGCGCCCCCTCGTATAGGATGTGCCGCCCGTGGCGGTAGATATCATCCAGCGCGCGCGACACGTCAGCGATGTGGGGGCGGAGCTGCGCCGCGTAGCCGGCGTATTGGTCGGCGATCTGTCCTGCATCCAACGGCGGCAGGCCATACAGTCCTTGCAGCACCTTGTTCTTGGCTTCTACTGCCTCGCGCACACGCGAGGCGAAATCATCGCGGAGCATTTGATGCACGCGGATCCCCTGCCGCGCCGCTTTATCCACATACGCCGGGCCAATGCCGCGGCCGGTGGTGCCGATGGCGCTGCGCCCCAGGCTCGCCTCGGATGCTTTGTCCAGCACAGGGTGGTACGGCATGACCAAGTGCGCCCGATCGCTGATCTTGAGTCGGCTGGGCGAAATATCAACGCCTCGCGCGGCGAGTTGCGCCATCTCCTCTAGCAGCCTTGCCGGGTTGATGACGACGCCGTTTCCCAGAAAGCAGGTCACCTTGGGGTACAGGATACCAGAGGGGATGAGGTGCAACTTGAAAGTCTCTTGGCCGACAACGACCGTGTGGCCGGCGTTATCTCCTCCCTGGTAGCGTGCGACCGCATCCACTTGCGAGGCGAGCAGATCGGTGATCTTTCCTTTTCCCTCGTCGCCCCACTGAGCGCCGAGGACGAGTGTACCAGGCATGTTGAGCCTCCTAGCGGGTGAAGGTGGGTAGTGCTTTTGCCCACGGTGTGAACTAGTGTCGGAAATGCCGCGTGCCGGTGAATACCATTGCCATCTGGTGAGCGTTCGCCGCCGCGATGGCGTCGGCGTCGCGCAGCGAGCCGCCAGGCTCGATGACGGCCGTAATGCCGGCCTTGGCGGCCTCCTCGATCCCGTCGACAAACGGGAAGAACGCATCAGAGGCCATCACGCTGCCTGCGACATCCTGCTGTGCCTTCATGATGGCAATCTTGACCGAATCCACGCGGCTCATTTGCCCCGCGCCGATGCCGATGGTGGCCTTGCCGCGGCCCAGCACGATGGCATTGGACTTGACATGCTTGGCGACGCGCCAGCCAAAGCGCAGTCCTTCCCACTCTTCTGCCGTTGGCGCGCGCTGCGTAACCACCTTCCAGGCGCTTTCATCCTCCGGCATACGGTCGCGTTGTTGCGTGACGATGTTGCCGTGCACAGTGCGGATGTCCCATGGCAGGATCTCGGCGCTGTCGAGTGGGATTTCGATAAGGCGCAGGCGCTTGCGCTTGCGCAGCATCTCCAGCGCTGCCGGCGTCACTGCGGGCGCGGCCAGGCCATCCAGCATCAGGTCGCCAAACGCGGCCACAATGCGCTCGTCCAGCGGCCGATTCACGGCGATGATGCCACCGAACGCCGACACCGGATCGGTGGCCAGCGCCCGCTTGAAGGCGACGACCAGATCATCGTCGCTGGCAACGCCGCAGGGAGTGTTGTGCTTGATGATGGCGATGGTCGGCTCGACAAAGTCTGTCGCCGTCCGCCACGCTGCGTCAATGTCTAGCAGATTGTTATAGGAGAGCGATTCGCCCAGCAGCAGCCGCCCACCCAGCGGACTCGCGCCATAGACTGCCGCCAACTGGTGCGGATTCTCGCCATATCGCAGATCCTCCAGCTTGGGGATGGAGAGCTGCAGCACGGAAGGGAACAGGCTGCCGTTGCCGCCCAGGCGATGCTCCAGATAATTGGCGATGGCGATATCATAGTTCGCTGCGTGGCGGAACGCCTTGATGGCGAGACGTTGCCGGGTCTCGGCTGACACAGTGCCATGCTGTTGCAACTCGGCCAGGATCGGCTCGTAATCACGCGGATCCACCACAACGGCGACGTAGGCGTGGTTCTTGCCCGCTGCGCGCAGCAGCGTGACGCCGCCGATGTCGATCTGCTCGATCGCCTTTGCTAGCGTCGTGTCCGGGTTGGCAACGGTGGCCTCGAAGGGATACAGGTTGACGACGACTAGGTCAATTGGCGTGATTCCATGGCGCGCCAGTTCGGCGAGATGCGATTCGGTGCGCTGCGCCAGAATGCCGCCATGGATGGCAGGATGCAACGTCTTGACGCGGCCATCCAGGATCTCGGGAAAGCGGGTTACCTCGGCCACCTCCACCACCGGCAGGCCCGCCTCCCGTAAGGTGCGGGCGGTGCCGCCAGTGGAGATCAGCTCATATCCCAAGCCAGATAAGCCGCGGGCTAGATCAACCAGTCCTGTCTTGTCCCAGACACTCAGCAGAGCACGTTTCATTCGAGTTCCTTTCTACAAGATGAGCAATTGAATGACAATGCGGCTGTCCCTCTATAGCTCCTGACGGCGGAAGAGGAGCCAGGCGGCGAGCAGGGATAGCGCAATGAGGCCAACGCTGACCGCGACCGCGGGCCAGGCGCTGCGCGTGCTGCCCAGCGCCAGCGCGCTGCCCCAGTTCAGCAGTTGTCCCGGCAGATACTCCCCGACCCTGGGGAGTGATCCGAGCAGCGACAGGATGACCAGAAAGCCAAAGGCCAGTCCCCCGGCTGCCGCCTGCGAGCGGGTGATCGTGCTGCAAAACAGGGTCAGCGCCAGATACACGAGCAACCAGAGCCACACTAGCGCGTTCAGCGCCAGCCAGCCGCCCGGCGGCAGCGCTGTGAAGAGCAGCAGGGTATAATAGTATCCTACGATACCCGCGACGATGAGGCTGACGAGGAAGGTGAGCGCCAGCGCGCCGAACTTGGCCAGGAGGAACGCGCCCCGTGGAAACGGCTTGGCCAGCATCAACGCCGCCGTGCCCCTGTCCTTCTCTCCGGCCACCGCGCCCATCGCCAGCAGAAGCGCCAAGATGATGCCAAACTGGCTGATGTTCTTGACATACTGTGCCACCGCATCCGCCGCCGTGGGCGGCGGGATCAGCGGCACGAACTGATCGCCGCCGGGGATGAGCCGCAACAACTCTGGCGTGAGCTTGGCCAGAAGAGGTGAGATAAGCCCCATCAGGACAAATACCACGGCCAGCACCAGGAGGCGGTGTGTCCGCCATTGCTCCAGGAGCTCCTTGCGCAGTGCGACGCCGAGGATCATGATGTTGCCCTCCCTTCTCCGACCAGCCGCAGAAAGACATCCTCCAGCGATGGCCGCACCATCGCATAGTGCGTCAGCACCAGGTCCGCGGCGACAGCGGAGCGGAGAAGCTCGCGCTTGGCGATCTCGATGTCGTTGACCACGATGTGAGCGACAGCGCCATTGACGGCGGCGCTGTCTACCCAGGAGCGTTGTTGCAGCGCGTCGGCCCAGGCGGTGAGTCGCGCCTCTGCGCCGTGGTCGCATTCGACCTCAAAAGCAGGGACCGCATAGCGCGCTAGCAACTCCTCCTGTTTGGCTTCCGCCACGATGCGCCCGTGAGCGATGATGCCAATCGTGTCGCAGACGCGCTCCACATCCGCCAGGATATGCGTGGACATGAACACGGTGGCCTGGCCGCGCAACCGGCTGATGAGATCGAGCACCTCTTTGCGCCCCGCCGGATCCAGCGCGCTGGCCGGCTCATCCAGGAAAAGCACCGTCGGCTGGTTCACCAGCGCCTGCGCGATGCCCAGACGCTGGCGCATGCCGCGCGAAAAGCCGCCGATGCGCCGCTTGCTGACCTCTGCTAATCCAACCAGCGACAGTAGCTCTTCGGCGCGGCGCGCGCGGTCGCGGCTCGGCAGCCCGAACGCGCGTCCCACATGATCCAGAAACTCGCGGGGCGTCATCCACGGGTAAAAGGCAGGCTCTTCCGGCAGGTAGCCGATGCGGCGCTGCACCTCGCGGTGGTCACGCCCCACGTCTACGCCGGCCACTGTGGCGCATCCCGCAGTGGGTCGTGCCAGGCCAGTCAGGATACGAATGGTGGTGGTCTTGCCCGCGCCGTTTGGGCCGAGAAATCCGTAGATCGTCCCCGGCTCCACGGTGAGCGTCAGGCCATCCAGCGCGCGCACACGGCCGAACGTCTTGACCAGCCCCTCAGTCTGGATGGCAGCCATCTATTCCTGTCTCCCAAGCAGAAAGTACAGGATCGGTCCCAACATCTCGCCCGCGATGATGATCACGGCCCACACCCACTTGGGCCAGCGCGTGGTCTCTCGCCGCGCCAGGTCCACAAGCGCGACGATCTGCAGTCCCAGTTGCAGGACAAGGACGGGGATGATAAAGGGCAGCCATTGCCGGATGGTCTCCCAGATCGAGGGGGTGGTGCTTTCCATTCTGCTCCTTTCGCTGGATACATCGCGCCGCTCGTGGAGCGTCGGTTGCCACACGTGATTATACGTGATTTGCCCTGAAGCGCCAATCTCTGCATCGGGGACGTGGTAGCGTTGCGGTGCATGGGCACTGTGATAGCCGGGAATCGAAAACCGAGTATAATGGGCGCAGTTATCCGGCTCGCGGGCATTTGCGGCCGGAAGCTGATGTACAGCGGTGGAAAGGAGCTATATGCCCAAGATCGTCCTGATCGGTGCGGGAAGCATGGTCTTTGCCAAGCGTTTGATCGGCGACATCCTGACGTTCCCCGCCTTGAGCGATGGCACCATCGGCCTCGTGGATATTGACCCGGAGAAGCTCGATACCATGGCGGCGGTAGCACGTCGCATGGCGCAGCAGGCGGGGACGAACACGCGCATCGAGGCGAGCGCGGACCGTCGCGATGTGTTGCCGGGTGCAGACTATGTGATCATCTCCATCCGCGTAGGCGGCGTGGAGGGGGTTATCAAGGACCACGAGATCCCCATGCGGTACGGCGTTGACCACTCGGTGGCCGACACGATGGGCCCCGGCGGCGTGTTCTATTTCTTGCGGAATGGCCCTGCCATCCTGGAGATCCTGCGCGATGTCGAGAAGTTGACGCCGGACGCGCTCGTGATCCAGTACACCAACCCGATGGCGATGAACTGCTGGCTGGCGAACGAGGCGACCTCGGTGCGCAACGTCGGCCTATGCCACAGTGTGCAGGGCACGGCGTTTCGGCTGGCCGAATACATCGGCGCGCCGCGGGATGAGGTGCGCTACTGGGTGGCCGGCATCAATCATATGGCGTGGTTTCTCCAACTCACCTGGCAGGGCAAAGATGCCTATCCGATGCTCTGGCAGGCGATGCAGGATCCCGACATCTATGCCCGCGACAAGGTGCGTTTCGAGGTCATGCGCCACTTTGGCTACTTTGTAACCGAGTCCACGCGGCACATGTCCGAATATGTGCCTTACTTTCGCCGTACCCCCGAGCTTACGGCGCAGTATGCGCCGCCGTCCGCGGCGAACTTGGAGAACTATGCAGCGTGGCGCGCGCAGCGCGATGAGAGCTTTCAGCGGATGCGAGAGCTGCTGGCCAGCGGCGCGGAGATCCCCTTTGAGCGGACACATGAGTATTGCACCTTTATCCTGAACGCCATCGAGACCGACACGCCCTTCTCGTTCAATGGCAACGTGCGCAACACGGGCTTGATCACCAACCTGCCGCCCGATTGCGTGGTGGAGGTGCCCATACTGGCGAACGGCACCGGCCTGCACCCGTGCCACGTTGGCAAGCTGCCGCCGGAGCTGGCGGCGCTGAACGCGTCCAATATCTATGTGCAAGAACTGGCGGTCCAGGCGCTGCTTACGGGCAATCGCGAGCTGGTCTATCGCGCCGTGCAGCTCGATCCGCTGACGGCCGCCACGGTGGCGCTGCCTGACATCCGCAAGATGGTGGACGAACTTTTCGTCGCGCATGCGGATTATCTGACTATCTGAGAACCCTCATATCTGGAGGCGCAAGCGGAGATGAACCCACCTGATGTGTTGCAGGTCTCGTGTGTGCAGATGCATTGGGCCAAGCCCTTGGAGCGCAACCTGGCGATGACGCTGCGCTTTATCCGCGAGGCGGCGGCGGAGGGAAGTCGCGTCGTCTGCTTTCCGGAGGCTACCCTCACCAGCTACTACTTTCCCTATCTCATCACCCTGCCGCGCGAGCAGGTGCGCGCGGCACTGGCTGAGGTGCAACGCGCGGCGCAAGAAGCGAACCTCTGGGTGATCATCGGCACGATCGAGGCGACGGATGATCGCTTCCTCAACCTGGCGCACGTGATCAACCCGGCAGGCGAGATCACCTACCAGTATGCCAAGGTGCACATGGCGGGCGCGGATGAACGCAAGTACTGCCGCGGTGGCAACAAGATGGCGTTTTTTGAGATTGATGGCATCCCCTGCACCCTCGTCATCTGCCGCGACGGGCGCCACCCGGAGCTTTATCGCGTGCCGGCGATGGCGGGAGCGCAGATCCTCTTCCAGCCGTCGTGCAGCTCTGACTCGCTGGAGGCGGTGCATTGGAAACGGATCTCTGGCCGGGCGCAGCAGCCAGCCGGCCCGAACAGCGCCATATACCATTGCGTCGCCAACACGGTGGGCACATCCCCGGATGGCGCGCAGACTTCCAGCGGCCAGTCGTATATCAAGGACCCCACTGGCCTGCCGCTGGCAGAGGCGGGTTACTATGAGGAAGGGATCATCACGGCGACGCTCAAGCTGGATCGCGCCACGCGCTACTATGCGCTGGACAGCCTGGAGCATCCGCCTTTCATGAAACTATATTGGGAGCAAATCATCGCCGAGATGAAGCGAAGAGCGGACGAGAAGCCGGAATAGCACTCGGTGAATGGCAAAGGAGGAATCGAGATGTCCGACAGACTGGCAGTGGATGGGGGTACACCGGTTCGCACGGCCGAGTGGCCGTCGTGGCCGGTGTGGGGTAAACGGGAGGAAGAGCTCCTGTTGGAAGTACTTCACTCTGGCAAGTGGGGCACGCTGAACGGCCCGAAGGTGATCGAGTTCGAGGGCAAGTTTGCGGCGTTTCAGGGTGCCAAGTATGGCGTCTGCGTGACCGGCGGCACGCCTTCGCTCGAGCTTTCCCTGCGCGCGCTGGGGATCGGCCCCGGCGATGAGGTGATCACCTCGCCCTACACCTTTGTGGCGACTGCTGGCGCGATCTTCAAGGTGGGGGCGACGCCGGTTTTTGCCGATGTGGAGCCGGGGACGCTGAACCTGGATCCTGCCTGCGCCGAGGCGGCGATCACCAGCCGCACGAAGGCGCTGATGCCGGTGCATATCGGCGGCTGCCCGGCAAATATGGACGCCATCAACGCCGTCGCCAAGCGGCACAACCTGTATGTCATCGAGGATGCGTGCCAGGCATGGGGCGCTGAATGGAATGGCCAGCGCGTTGGCCCCATCGGGGACCTGGGCGGCTTTTCCTTCCAGGCAAGTAAGAATATCAATGCGGGTGAGGGTGGCATCATCGTTACCAATGATCCGACGCTCTATGAGCGGGCGTGGGCATTGCATAACGTGGGGCGCGTTCCTGGCGTCTCGCGCTACGAGCAGAACTATATGGGCTACAACTATCGCATGACCGAATGGCAGGGCGCAGTGCTGCTGGCGCAACTGGAGCGGCTGCCACAGCACATCGCCAAGCGGGAGGAGAACGCCGCTTACCTGACAGAGCTATTGGAAGAAATCCCGGGGATCACCCCACGCACCCGCGATCCACACGTCACGCAACACGCATGGCACCTCTACATGTTCTTCTACGACGCGCAGGCATTCGGTGGCCTGAGTCGGGAGGAGTTCATCCACCTGATGGGCGCAGAGGGAGTGCCCTGCAGTCCTGGCTATCAGCCGCTGTATAGATCGCCGGGGATGCGCCGTGCCTATGCGGAGCAGGCGGGCGTGCTCGCCCCGTGGCAGCAGGATGTGGGATCACTGCCACAGGTTGTGCCGTGCCCGGTTACCGAGAAGGCATGCCAGGAGACGGTATGGCTGTCGCAGTCCATGTTGCTAGCGGAGAAGCGGGATATGGAAGACATCGCCACGGCGATCCGCAAGATCCAGTTAGCGAAGGCATAGGGTATATCTCAGCAACGCGGAAAGGGAAAAGTAAAATGGCAAAGATTGGACGTGCGCCGCGCCCCGGAGATGCCGATGCCTACTATCCCGTGGGCAAGCTGCTGCTCAGCTTTCGGCATCGCGACGGACATGGCGAGATCATGAGCTTGGAAGAGCATAGCGGAGTCAACCGCTATCCCTTCATGATCGGGTTCGCGGTTCCCCGCAAGTACCGTGATGTCTATCAGGAGATCTTTCCCCGGCGCGCCTTTGCGCTGAATGTGCCGGACAGCAGTATGGCGGACGTCGTGGCGCGCTGCGAGGCGTTGCACGGCACTCCCGGCGACAAGTTCGGGGCATTGGGGCTAACGCCCCGCCGCGCGCTGATGACCGACACGGTGATGATTGACGAATGTCCGGTGGTGATGGAGTGTCGCCTGCGCCATTACTGGCCGGTGGGCGACTATGACTTTGTCGTGGGCGAATTGGTGCTGGCCCACACCGATATTGACGTGCTGGAGCGCCGCCGCTCACTAGAGTGGTATCAGACGCCGCTGTTGCGCGCGCGGGAGGGGAGGTAAATGTACAAGTACAAAGTCAAAAAGGAACCACGCGGCCCGCGCGAAGAGAGCGACTGGCCGCTCTTTCTCCCCTCGACGGCGATCATGATCTCGTGCCAGGGATGGGATGGGCGTCCGAACATCATCCCGGTCATCGCTGTCGCGGTGATGAGCAAGTCGCCGCTCACCATCGGCACTGCCATCTGCCAGGATCACTACAACGAGCGCTACTGGGAGCGCAAGTCGTATCGTATGATGCTGGAGACACAGGCGTTTGTCTGCAACGTGCCGGATCGGAAGCTCTCGGAGGCGATCACGCTGACCGGGCGCATTTCCGGCTGGGAGATCGAGGACAAGTTCACGGCCTATGGGCTGACGGCAGCACCGGCGGCCACCGTGAATGCGCCGATCATTGTGGAATGCCCGGTGAATTTCGAGTGCCAAGTGACCTCCGTGATCAACATGGGGAGCCACGACTGGTTCATTGGCGAGGTAACGTGGATCCAGTTGGATGAGGAGCTGGAGCGCGGCGAAAAGGAATTGGTGTGGAACCCTTACGCTGTCATCCGTGCGCCGCGCCGGCGCTGTGCCAACTGCGGCGGCCGGGATCTGCAGGCTGTAACGGTGGCTGGCGAAGTTCTGGCGGCACAGCCAAAAGAGGGCGGCGCAGCGCTGCAATTGCGTCCCTTTGTCTGCCGAGATTGCGGTCACTTGGAGTGGTTCGCGGAGTAGCCTGCACCGCCGAGGCGCAGAGCACGCGGAGAGATATCTTCTGGAGGAGGTCATGTTCAGACCTGAGGATTTCCTTTACTATGACCTGCAACGTCGTCGCAAGAGCGGCCAGATAGAGGTGCTCTTCCCCGAATGGAAAGCGGGGGACGAGCGACTGGCGGTGTTTTGTCCGCACGATGATGACGGCATACTGGGTGCGGGGTACGCGTTATTGGCGGCCCAGGCGAATGGCGCTGAGGTGTACGTCTGCATCTTTTGCGATGGCCGCGCGGGCTATAGCTCGCTGGAGGAGAGAGACACCATCGTTGCCACGCGCAAGCGCGAGTCGCGGGCGGCGTATGGGGCGCTGGGGGTGCCGGCGGAGCATATCATCCGCTTCAACTATCCCGATTTCAGCGTAACCGGCTGGCTCGGCTGGCTGTTGCCGAACGGCAAACAAGGCACCATCGCGCAGACGCTGCCCACGCTGCGCCGTCTGGGGATCACGCGCATCCTCGTGCCGAACGGCTATCGTGAGCACATTGACCACGAGGCCACCTATCGCGCGGGGGCGTATGACGGCCCGCAGGTGGGCGACCCCATCCTGGTGGATTGGGGGCGGGCGGAGCCGGTGCGCTCCATGGCGGTGTATGCGGTATGGGGCGACCTGACGCCAGAGGACGCACTCGTGACGGGGCGCTCGCCGCGCCTGCGGGGAAACCGCGTCATCGCCGCGCCGCTGGCGGTGGAAGAGGCGATCTCGGCGAGCCTGCACTGCTTTGCCTCGCAGGGCCAGATCATCGAGGGGTTGTTGGCCGCACGGCAAGGGCGGCGGGAGCGGGACCGCGTCATCGAGGTATACCTGGCCTTTGACCCGCGACCTGCGTTGGACTACAGGCCATATCACACCGCGCTGGCAGGCATTGACGGCCTCAAGTCGGTGTGATCGGCGGGGGACGAGCTTGCGAGAGCACGGAGCGTGCAGGAGATTCCGTGCTCTCGCTTTGGAGAGGGGAGGCACGAGATGAAGGGCATTGGCGCTATGCGCGCAGGCGAGCTGCGCCGCGATTTCGAGATGGTTTTGGCGGTGTTGGAGCATTACGACACGGTGGACAAGGCGCTGGAGGTGCCCAAGAGCGAATATCTCCGGCGGCAGCGCGCTGTGCAGGAGAGGCTGGCCGCGGCGGGCTTGCCGGTTGGCCTGGTCTTTTCCGATGAGCACTATGACGGGGATGTGCCGTATCTGGGCGGCAACACGAACATCAGCATCGAGCAGGTCGCCGGCGTGATCGGCCCGACCGGCTTTCACATCGTCGCCGGCCTGGAAGGCGGCTATGTGGCGGAGCAGCTCGCGCCCCGCGCCGGCGCAATCGTCCACAAGGCGGAGCTGCTGCAACTGGCCGACGAAAAGTACCCGATCCAGGCGGAGCGACTGGAGGATGTGCTGCAGGCGGCTGCGGGCGGGCCGGTGGACCGGATCGCGCTGCTGACGCCACGTCAGGTAGTGCCGGACGGCATCGTGCGTTATCTGGAAGGGCTGGTTGGCCCGACGAATGTGGTGGACGCGCAGGAGATCTATTACAGGATCAAGTATGAAAAGTCCGACATCGAGATGGCGCTGATCCGCGATGCCAATGTGATCGCTGACGCCATGTTACGCGCCATGCTGGCGGTGCTGCGCCCCGGGCAGCTCGAGACGCAGGTGGCGGCATGGGGTTATTTCGTGGGCAAGGAGCTGGGCGCGGAGGAGAATGGCTGGGACATCATGGTGGGCGCCAATGTTGCCAACCGCACCCTGATCGGCAAGGCGCTCAACCGGCCCATCCAGGAGGGCGACTATGTGCACCTGGGCGTGGCGCCCAAACGGGATGGCCTCAACTCGTGCGTGCGGCGCTCGGTGATCGCCGTGTCCCATCCGGCGCAGGTGACGCCGGAGCAGCGCTTCTGGTTTGACTTTGTGGAGAGCGCTTACCGCGTCGGCGATGAGGCATATCGTAGGGTGGCGGCGGAGAACCTGCCAGCGCGCTTGCAGGAGCAGGCGCTGGTGGACTATTTCCGGTCGCGCCAGGCAGAGGTGTCGGCGCGCATCGGCAAGCCGGTGGACCTCGTGCGGCAAAAACCATATACCGGCACGCATAACGCTGGCTACACCGAGTGCCAGGAGTTCTACGGCGCTATCACGCTGGACTCGGACGCGCCGCTCGGCCACCAGATTGTTACGATGCTGGATGTGGCGATCCGGGGCGTGGGCGATTATTGGGATGATGTGGTGATCCCCGGCATGGATTACGTGGTCGTCGAGAACACGCTGGGCAAGTTTGGCGCGCGCGTGGAGGCCTTCAACAAGTTGCCGCTTAATGTGCAGCATCTAGTCGGGAATGTGAACGAGCTGCGATGAGCGATCCGTTCCGCTTTGATTCGCATGTCCACACCAACCTCTCCCCCTGCGGCGATCGCGCCGCAACGCCGCTGGTGATGTGGCGGGCGGCGCAGGAGATGGGGCTGTCCGCCATCGGCTTCACCGATCACTATTCCCCTGGCCCGGTGCCGACCTGTGCCTTCTATGCGCGGCCAGGACAGGAGGTGTTGGACGCGCTGCGTGCCGAGTTGCGAGGACTGCCATCGGAGCCAGACACCCTCATCGGCATCGAGGCGGATTACGCCGTGCTGGGCGAACAGGCCGCGCCGCAGCAGGTGTGGGGCGAGGTGGACTATATCATCATCGCGGCGAGCCACTATCATCTGCCGGGGACACCTCAGCCGGCGGCCCGCGACCCGCGCACGGTGGCCGCGCACATGCTGGCGATGGCGCGGCGGGCGGTCTTGCTTCCCGGCGTCTCGATCCTGGCGCATCCCTTTGCCTGTAACACACTGCTGCCGTTGCCGCCGCTGATGGATGCGCTGACCGATGAGGAGTTGGTGGAACTGGCCGTCTTGGCGCGGGATCGTCGCGTGGCGCTGGAGCTGAATGGCGGCCCCGCGCTCAGGGCAGAGACGTACAAAGAGGGTGTAATGCGCTTCTTTCTGCTAGCAAAGGAGGTGGGCGCGCGCTTTACCGTCTGCTCCGACGCGCACCGTCCCGCGGACCTGGGGCGCGTGGAGCTGGCGGCGCAGTGGGCACGCGAGATCGGCCTGCGGGAGGCAGACATGCTGTCGCCGGACGAGCTGCGCGCGTGGCACTGCGCCAAGATGGAGGAGGTGAATCAGTGAAGATCACGAACCTGCAGGTCATCCCCCTTGCCTTTCCCGATCCGCCGCTGTTGAACTCGTTCGGCGTACACGCCCCGTTCGCGTTGCGCACCCTCGTCAAGATCACCGTGGATGAAGGGTTGACCGGCGTGGGCGAGACAGCCGGCGGCGAGCAGATGGTGCGGACGCTAGAGGGCGCGCGCGGCCATCTCATCGGCGAGGACCCCTACCAGCTCAACCGCATTCGGCTCAAGATCGGCAACCCGCGCACCTACGGGCCAATCGAGATGGCATGTCTCGACATTGTCGGCAAGGCCACGGGCCGGCCCGTGTGCGATCTCCTTGGCGGCGCGGTGCGCGACCGCGTCCCCTTTTCGGCGTACCTGTTCTACAAGCTGGCGGATGCCAACGGCCGGGGCGCGGTAACAACCGCAGAGGCGATGCTCGACGAAGCCAAGGAGTTCGTGCGACGCTACGGCTTCAAATCGCTCAAGGTGAAGGGCGGCGTGTACCCGCCAGAAGTGGATATCCGCGCTCTGCGGCTGATGCGCGAACATTTCGGCGCGGCCTACGAGCTGCGCGTGGACCCCAACTGCGCCTGGTCGGCGGAGACCTCGATCCGCGTCTGCCGGGCGCTGATGGACCTCGACATGGAGTATGTGGAGGATCCGACCGAGTCTATGGTAGGGATGGCGCGGGTGCGGCAGACGACCGGGATGCTGCTAGCCACGAACCATTGGCGCGGCAACTCTGAGCAGATACCGGCAGCAGTCGCCGCGGGCGCGGTGGACGTGGTGTTGAGCGACGTCCACTACTGGGGCGGCCTCACCGGCTGCATTCGGCTGGCAGAGGTGTGCCAGACCTTTGGCCTGGGGGTCGGCATGCACTCCAACTCGCATCTGGGCGTCTCGCTGGCGGCGATGGTGCATGTGGCGGCGGTGATCCCCAACCTGCTTCACAATTGTGACACGCATTACCCATGGCTGGAAGAGGATATCATCGCCGGGCCGGGGTTCTGTTTCGCGGAGGGGAGCCTGGCGGTGCCCACCGGGCCGGGGCTCGGCGTCGAGCTGGACGAGGCCAGGGTGGAGCGCTATGCGGACTATTACCGCAATCGCGCCCCGCGTGCGCGCGATGACAGCAGCGAGATGATGAAGCGAGACCCACGCTGGCTGCCGTTGCGGCCACGTTGGTAGCCTCATCGTGATTACAGTCGGATGCAAGGAGGTCTTATGATCCGCGTCGGGTTCGTCGGCATTGGTCACAACGCCATCGGCCACATTGAGGCGCATCGGCGTGTGGGGAAATCGGAGGTCGTCGCCTTTTGCGATATCAATCCGGATCGGCTGCAGCAGGCCGGGGAACGCTTCGGCGTATCGCGCCTCTACCGCTTGGCGGAAGAGCTGTGTGTCCAGCCGGATATTGACGCGGTCAGCATCCACACCGGCGATCCCTTTCATGTGGAGCCGTTTGTGGCGGCGCTGCAACATGGCAAGCACGTGCTGGTGGAAAAGCCGGTAGCGAATACGGTGTCACAGATCGAGATGATGGTGGCCGCGGCGCGCGCCGCCGATCCACGCCTCAAAATCGCCGTTGGCTATATTCTCCGCTTCAACCCGGTCTATGAGCAAATCCATGCGCTCTGCGCCAGCGGTCAGTTGGGGCGGATCTACTATCTGGAAGGAGACTATATCCACAACCTCCTCTATCAGGCAAACCAAACCGACACCCATACCGGCGTTAACTGGTATCTGGAGATGGAAAAGCCGATCGTGGGCGGTGGCAGCCATCCGCTCGACCTGCTGCGCTGGTTCTCCGGCGGCGAGGTGGTCGAAGTGCAGGGGTACTCGAATCATGTGGCCTTCCCCGCGATGAAAGCGGATGATTGTCAGGTGGCGCTCTTCCGCCTGCACAACGGCGCTATCGCCAAGGTGGCGGCGCTCTACGGGCCGCGCTTGGCGATGCCGCCTTTCAATAACCTGCGCATCTATGGCACCCGCGGCACTGTGGAGCGGGAGCAGGTGGCGTTGGCAAAGGATGAAGGAGACGTGCACCCGTCGCTGGTGCAGATCGAGGCGGAGCGTGTTGCGGGGCATCCATATGACCCCGAGGTGGCCGATTGGCTGGATGCCATCGCGGAGGACCGGCTGCCGCGCTGCGACTTTTACGATGGGGCCAACTCGACGGTGGCAACGCTGGTGGCAGCGGAAGCAATCGCCCAGCGCGCCAAGCTGCTGGTGCCGGGGTATGCGCGACGCTGAGGGGCGGGCCTATGAGCGACGGCGAGGGCGGCTGCTGCGGTAGGCCCCCACGAACACCATGCTGATGATATAACCCAAAAGCGCGGCCTCACCCGCCAGGAAAGCGCCGATCAATGACAGCAGCGCCACGGCGTAAAAGATGATGGTAACCAGGCCGATGGTCTGGTCGCCAAGGCTTTCATCCGCCAGCAGGCGTCCATAGCCCATCTGCATCACCGCGCCCCAGACCAGCGCGCCGATAAAGAGGATCGTTCTCATGGCAGGTGGGGATTTCTCCGCAGGAGGGAGCAGGCAGACCCGGCAAGGGTCTGCCTGCTCGCTGTCTGTGTGTTAGCTGGCCAAAAAGTCGTCAATCGCCTTTTTGGCGATGCGGTACTGCGTGCCGATCTTTTTCGCTTTGAGCTGACCCGCCTCGATAGCGGCGATGACATCCGCCTCCGTCAGTTGCATATAGGCGGCAGCCTGGGCCGGAGTCATCACGTCGGGCACTTCAGCCGCGGCGGGTGCTTGCTGCGCCTGCGCCGGATTCTGCGGCGCTCCTGGCACGACCGGGATGCCACCGGCACGCGCCAGGCCAGAGCCGCCCAGCACAGCGCCGATGCCTACCAGATTGTCCACACCCTTCTCGCCGGCGGCGCGGATAGCGTCCGCCTGCTGTAGCTGCGAGTAGGTGCCGATGTCCAGCAGGCCCATCTGGCGCAGCTTGTCTGCGGAGGTCTCCAGCGGGCTGAGGCCGCCTATGCGGAGGAAGGTGAGCATAAAGCCCATTGCCGCAAAGTCGTCCTGGACTTTGGCCTGCACGCCTGCCTGCAGCTCGTTCATCATCGCCTGTGCCTTCTGCATCGAGCCCGGCGCGGTCTCGGTGAGCATGTCGGTCAGGCTCTGCGTGATGATGTGCACCATCCGCTCGCGAAGCTGCTCGATGGTATAGGCCTGGCCGGGGCCGATGAAGCCGACGAACTGGTTGAGGAAGGTTACTGGATCGTCCAGACGAGTGCCAAAGGTGCCATGCGCGCCGATCAGCAGCCAGCCGAGACCAGTGCCTGGCGTCTGCAGGGCGATCGGTTGTGATGTGCCCCATCGCAGCTGCGGGAACTCGCGGGTGCTGAGGTAGAAGACGCTGGCTTGGAAGGGAGTTTGCCCGCCAAAGACGATGTTGCTCAGCAGGCCGGTGAGCAGTGGGATGTTGGCTGTCGTAATTGTGTGACGACCGGGGCCAAACTGGTCCAACGCCTTGCCGTCGCGCACAAACACCGCGACCTGGCCGGGACCAACCGTGATCTGCGAGCCGATGCGCAGATCCTGAATCGGGTGGTGATAGGCAACCACCTGTGTCATTTCGTTGTCATACTGTAGGACAACATCAAGTCCGCGTATCATGCGTTACCTCCTTAGGCTGTGCCTCGTAGGATCTTCTCGCGATCACTTAAAATGTCGTTGGCGACGCCGATCACGCTCACGGCCTCGCGGATGGCACCAGGAATGCCTGACTTGGCGTCTATCGCTTCCTGGACACCATCGAGGCTCGCCGCGATGGCGTTGATCTGGTTGATCAGCGACATGTCAAAGTTGTAGAGCGCATCTAGCGTGGCCTCGTCCACCTTGGCCGCGTCAAAGACGCCGCCGTAGCCGTAGCTGGCGTTGCGAATCCGGTTCATAAAGCGGCGAAGACGGCTCTCGGCGGCCTGGAGGTCATCCACATAGACCAGCAGGCCTTCGTCCACCAGTTGCCGCTGCAGATCCGCCACGCGCTGCCATTGCACCTTGACCTGTGCTGCCAGATCCTCCCGCAAGAGCTTGTCGGTCTCGCGGCGCAGCTCCTTCTCTTTGTATCCCTTGTAAAAGGGCAATTTGCTAGCCAGTTTTTCCAGTGCCCCCTGCTGGCTTTTGGCCTTTTCGAGCTTCTCTTCCATCCCACGCCTCCTAATCTGCGGTGCTGCTCTTTCCAGACCACAACCCCATTCTAACACAGTCATATGTTTTCGCCAAACAGCATATCTGCAAGGCGCGCTGCCGCACAATACGCTCTTTCGGCGCAACCTCTCTCTCCTCCTTTCGTATATAGTACGAGTCGAAAGCGGAAAAAGTCGCGGGGCTGGGAGATGAGTGATTCGCTGATAGAGTCGGGCAGGAGTGAAGAGCGCGTTGTGGTCGCCATGAGCGGCGGTGTGGATAGCTCGGTGGCAGCAATGCTTCTCGTGGAGCAGGGATACGATGTGGTCGGCGTCATGCTCCAGATGTGGCGGGAGCCGTCGCCCTCCGGCGGCGCGCGGCCGGAGCCTGCAGAGGATGCCCGGCAGGTGGCTGCCTTCCTCGGCATCCCTTTTCATTTGGTGGATTGCCGGGAGCGCTTCAGAGAGTGCGTGGTCGAGTACTTTGTGCGGCAGTACGCGTGTGCGCGCACGCCGAATCCGTGTTTGGCTTGTAACCGCCACATCAAGTTCGGTTTTCTGCTAGATGTGGCGCAATCGCTGGGGGCGCGCTATCTGGCAACCGGCCACTATGCGCGCGTGCGCCGGGTCGAGAGCCTCCTCCAGCTCTGGCGGGGACGGGATCGCCGCAAGGACCAGAGCTATGTGCTTTACATGCTCGGCCAGGAACAGCTTGCGTGCGTTCTCTTCCCCCTTGGCGATCACACCAAAACAGAAGTGCGCGCGATTGCTGCCGCCAAGCGGCTGCCGGTGGCAGACAAGGGGGAAAGCCAGGAAGTCTGCTTTATCAGCGACAACGACTACCGGCGTTTCCTTCGTGCGTGGGCGGCGGGCATCGCTCACCCAGGACCGATCCTGCTCACCAGCGGCGAGCAGATCGGGGAGCATCAGGGGCTCGCCTTTTACACCATCGGCCAGCGCAAGGGAATGGGGATCGCCTGGCCGGAGCCGCTGTATGTGCTGGCGATGGACGCGGCGCGGAACGCGCTGATCGTCGGGCCTGCGGCGCAGTTGGGCCGCGACCGCCTGCTGGTGCAAGAGGTGAGTTTTGTGTCGGGCGTGGCGCCGCCGTTGCCGCAGTCCGTCACTACCAAGATACGCTATGCCGGCGCGGAGGTGGCAGCGACGGTGCATCCCGCTGCCGACGGCAAAGTGGAGGTGCGTCTGGCGCGTCCCTTGCGAGACATCACGCCGGGTCAGGCGGCGGTTTTTTACCGGGGCGAGGTGGTGTTGGGAGGAGGGATCATCGAGACAGCGCTATAAGGCCAGAGAGGTTGCTGTAGGCAGCATGTAGCATCGCTTTCAGCCGCGGCCAGAATGTGCTATAATTGTCAGCGTCCGATCAAGCGAAGGGAGCCAAGCAATGAAGAAACAGATTCAGATTCCCGGAAGAATGGTGATCACCATCCTGCTCATCATCCTCGCGCTCGTGATCGTGTACTCCAGCTATACGATCATTGACCCGGGGCATCGCGGTGTGGTGGTGATGTTGGGGCGCGTGGAGGGGACGACGCTGTCCGAAGGCTTCCACCTTATCATCCCGCCCGGCGTGCGCGTCGTCAAGCAAATTGACGTGCGCACAAAGAAGATCGAGGAGACGGTTGAGGCCGCCTCATCGGATCTGCAACTCATACAGGTCAACGGCGTGCTCAACTACCACCTCGATCCGACGCATGTGAACCGGCTGTATCAGCAGGTCGGCCTGAGCTACGAGGACATCATCATCCGGCCGGCGATGCAGGAAGCGATCAAGGCGACGACGGCGGGGTTCAAGGTGGAGCGGATTCTTGTGGAACGGCCCATCATCAAGGACAAGATTCAGTCCACCCTGAGCGAACGCCTCGGCGAGTACTTTATCATCGTTGACCAGTTCTCTCTGGCAGACGTCAAGTTCTCAGCCGAGTTTGATGCCGCTATCGAGCGCAAGCAGATCGCAGAGCAGGCGGCGCTGCAAAAGCAATACGAGCTGCAGGCTGCGCAGAAGGATGTAGAAATCCAGTTGGCCAAGGCGGAAGGGCAAAAGAAGGCTGCCGTGATCGAAGCTGAAGGCAAGGCGGCAGCGCGCAAGCTGGAAGCAGAAGCCGAAGCCGCGGCCCTGGAGATGATCGCGGCGCAATTGAGCAAAAGCCCAGACCTGATCCAGTACGAGTGGGCGCGGCGTCTCGCGCCGACCGTGAACACGATCATGCTGCCATCTGGTCAAGGGATCATGCTGGACGTGCGCTCGCTGCTGCCAGGAGCGACGCCATAGAGGCTGATGTTCGCAAGCAGACGACCGAGCTGGGCTATCCGGCTCGGTCGTCTTTGTGTTCTGCGTTGGCGGCCAGCGCTTGCGCTGTGGTGTACACCTGCCAGAGCGGGACACCATGGGCTTCAGCGAGGCGGCGGCAGTCGTCGTATTCGGGTATCGGGCGGCTCAGGCCATCCGTCAGCCCGGCGACCTTGACGCGCACGCTCCCCCAGGGCGTCTGCACCGACACGCTGCGCCGCGGCAGGGCAAAACGCTGCACCTCATGCACTCGCACGCCCAGCGTGGTCGTCTCGCGCAATACGATATCGCGCACCGAGTCGAGTTTGTCCGGCGCGCAAAGCACGCGCAGCAACGTGGCAGGGCGGTTCTTCTTCATCTGCATCGGCAGCAGGGCAACATCCAACGCGCCCGCCGTGAGCAGGCGCGACATGACATAATCGTAGAACTCGGGGTCCATGTCGTCAATGTTCGTCTCGACGATCAGCAGGGTGCGGCACTCCAGGCCTGCGCCTGGGCTTTCCCCAAACCAGAGGCGGAACAGCGACGCCTCGGCGTTCTGGTCCACGCCGTATCCCACCTTGTGCAGGGTCATAGCAGGTAGAGGGCCGGATGCGGCAGCGAGAGTGGTCAGCAAGGCAGCAGCGGCGGGGGTGAGCGGCTGCGGCGCATCTGCGCCGTGCACCGGTTGACCGGTCAGCAACGTGGCAACCACTGCCGCCGCTGGCGTCTGCGCGATGCCCACCGGCAGCGGCGATGTCTCCCAGCGTACCGCACCAAGGTGGTGTGCGCCCGTGATCGCGCCCAACAGCGCCAGGAGCTCGCCCGGCGCCACGGCCAGCACATGTGCCTCGTCCGTCGCCACGTCCTGCACATGCGCCTCCGCCTCGCGCCAGCAGCGCAAGACGTGCCAGATATCAGACGCCGCGCGCTCCGACAGCGCCTGGCCCTGCAGCCAGGCGAAGAGCTCGCGCCACGTGGGCCATGCCAGCGATGGGGGGGCATCGCAGCAGACGCTGGTGGCGCGTATCCCGGCAACGGATACCGGCGCGGCGACAAGGCGCGCGCCGGGCGCGATCGCGTCCAGCTCCTGTTGCACGATGTCCGCAGACAGGCCCACATCCAGCAGCGCTGCCAAGATGCTGACCGCGCTGGCGCCATGTCGCGCGTCACCATAGGCGACTTTCACCGTTTCTCTCCCGCCGCGATCAGATGCGCGGCATAGCCTGCGCCAAAACCGTTGTCTATATTGACGACGACCACCCCCGGCACGCACGAGTTCAGCATGCCAAGCAACGCGGCGATGCCGCCGAAACTCGCGCCGTAGCCGATGCTCGTGGGCACGGCGATCACTGGACAGCTTATGCCGGCCACTACCACCAACACCCGCGCCTCTTGCAGCTTGTCGCGCGCGCTCAAGATGCGATGCAGCCCTGCCACGCCCACGTCGCATAGCAGCTCGACGCGGCTGCCCATCACCTTGGCGGTGAGCAGCGCCTCCTCGGCCACTGGCAGGTCCGATGTGCCGGCGGACACGACGAGCACCAGTGGCGCATCGGCGGGCGGCTCCGGGATCGGCTGCGACGCGACGATGACGCAGCGCCCCAGCGGGTGGTACTCGGCGTGCGGCAGCGCTTCCTTGATCGCCGCTGCCGTCTCTGGCGCGCAACGAGTGGCCAACACGCGCGGGCTGCGCGCCGCCAGCGCCTGGGTGATGCGCGCTGCCTGTTCTGGCGTCTTGCCCTGGCAGAAGACCACCTCGGAGAAGCCGCGCCGCATGGGCCGGTGATGGTCCACGCGCGCAAAACCCAAGTCCTCGTATGGCAGATCGCGCAGCTTGGCCAACGCTTCGTCCACGGGCATGTCGCCGCTGCGCACCTGCTCCAGCAAAGCCCGCCACCCTTCCAAAGATGTGTCCATTCTCTTGTGGCCTTTCCTCGGCGTCGTTAGCTCAATGTCTCGTTGAGGCTGCCGGAGCGGAAGCCGGCCAGGTCCAGCGTGACATATAGGTAGCCCGCCTCCCTCAGGCACGCGACGATCGTCTCGCGCTCCGCCAGCACCCGCGCAAAGTCGGCAGGGGGCACCTCGATCCGCGCCACCTGACCATGATGCCGCACGCGTAGCTCGCGCAGGCCCAGCGCGCGGAGCGCGTTCTCCGCCTGCTCCACCTGACGCAGGGTCTCGACGGTTACCGGCGTGCCATACGGGATGCGCGAGGCAAGACATGGCATGGAGGGCTTGTCCCAGGTGGGCAACCCCAGTCGCCTTGAGACGGCGCGAATCTCGGCTTTGGTTAGTCCAGCCTCCAGCAGGGGGCCACGGATGCCCCGCTCCACGTTCGCCCGCCGGCCCGGGCGGTGATCGCCGAGATCGTCCAGGTTGGAGCCGTCCACGATGGCCGCCGCACCCTCTTCCGCCGCCACTTGAGCCAGCAGGGGATAGTTCGCCGCATGGCAATAATAGCAGCGATCCGGCGCATTCTGCGCAAACTCGGCGGTTCCTAGCTCCACCCCCTGCACCACCCGCACCCGCGCGCCTATCTGCTGCGCGAGCATTAGCGCCTCTTCTCTCTCCCAACCCACCATGATCGGCGAGTCAATATACACCCCCACGGCGCGGTCGCCCAGCTCGTCGTGCGCCAGGCGCAGCAAGAGCGTGCTGTCCACGCCGCCTGAATACGAGACCAGAACGCTGCCCATCTCGCGCAGGATCTGCCGTGCGCGCGCGACTTTGGCCAACGTCTCTGGCGTGATGTGCGGCTCTGTCTTAGCTACCGCGTCTTCTGGCATCTTATGCTACCTCAATCTCGACCAACTGAAAGTCGTACCCGCCGGTGATCTTGAGCTCCTTGCAGCCACAGGCGCACCCCTTTTCCAGCGCCATCAGCACCGCCTCATTTCCTGGCAGCTCGCACCACTTGTCGGTGGGCACATCAGCGCCGCAGGCGCGGCACGTCATCTGCACCGGTACAAACTCGTACTCCAGGCGCGCCCCGGCAGCGGATGTGCCCTGGCTCAACAGCTCAAAGCTGAATTCCAGCGAGTCCGTCACGACCCCAGAGAGCGCCCCAACCCGCACTCTGAGCGCCACGATCCGCTGGCCAGCCGCGTGCTGCTGCGCCAACGCTAGCATCGCCTGCGCCAGGCTCATCTCGTGCATCAGCTTGCCTCGTTGCCCTGTGCCCGCTTGCGCTGCACGCGCTGCCGCACCCAATCGAGCCACGCCTCAACGCCTGCACCGGTGGTGCACGAGACGGCGAAAACGTCCAGCTCAGGATTGATGCGGGCGATATTGGCGCGTAGCCGCTCAACGCGGGCCGGCAGGTATGGTTCCAGATCTATCTTGTTGATGACCGCCGCCTGCGCTGTGTCAAAGGCACCGGGGTACTTGAGCGGCTTATCATCGCCCTCCGGCAGGCTGGCGACAACCACCTTTGCATCCTCGCCCAAGTCCCAGCCCGTTGGGCAGACCAGGTTACCCACGTTCTCGATGATGAGGATGTCCACCTCATCCAGGGAGAGCTGCGCGAGCACATCGCGTATCATGCGCGCCTCGAGATGGCACCCGCCCCCCGTGTTGATCTGCACGGCGGGCGCGCCCGCAGCGATGATGCGATCCGCGTCCAGGCGGGTTGTCAGGTCGCCTTCGATGACGGCTATGCGGTATTCGCCCGCCAGGCGCTTGATCGTCCATTCGATGAGGGCCGTTTTGCCGGCGCCCGGCGAGGCGATCAGGTTGAGGGTGAGGATACCGCGCTCCGCCAGCTCCCGCCGCAGGGCGTCAGCAAGCGCGGCGTTCGCGCTGGTAACATCGCTCATGATGGGAATCCGCCCCATGGTGGTCCTTTCTAGGTCGTGCTGGCTGCGGCCTGCTCTGGTGCCGGTGGCTCGTCCAGCCACGCGACATATGGCTTGATATCCAACACCGGTGTGCCGTCAAAAGCATCCAGTCCGGCAACGATCAGCTTGTTCTCCTTCACGTCCAGCACGCGCACCGTCGTCAGCCCGATCGGGTTAGGGCGCAGCGGGGAACGCAGCGCAAATACGCCGCGTCGTGGCCGCGAGGTGTCCCCCTGTGGGTATTGCAGCAGCGGGGCCGGCGCCTGGGAGAGATGGAACTGAAATACAATGACGAGAGCCTGCCCGGGCTCGATTCCCTGCAATCCTTCGGCATAGCTCGGCAGGATCTCGATCACCGAGCGCGGCGACTTTTGGCGAGGCGGAGTGATGCCGCGCTTGAGTTCGTTGTGCACAATGCCGACCGCCCTCATGTTGATTCCCCCTGCCTCACTCATGATGATGCTGTTTGCTCTCGCCATGGCCCGCGTCATCGTGGTTATGATGAGCATACGCGTGTTCATGGGCCGGCGCGTCGTCTCTGTGCGCGTGCGGGATCGCGTGCTCGTCCGTCGCCAGGCTCTCCCCGATCCAGGCACGGAGCGCATTGGCCCAGGGGAGGTCCTTCTTTCCCAGGCCATAGCCGACCCGCTGGATGCGCATCGCGGGCTGGGCAAAGATGGCAAGCTCCGCCAACAACGCGGCGCCGGTCGGCGTCACTAGCTCCGCTTGGATCGGGTTGGGCACAAGCGGCGCGCCCGCTGCGGCAAGCAATGCCAGCGTCGCCGGCGCGGGCACCGGCAGTCGCCCGTGCTGCGTCGTGATGCTTCCCTGGCCAGTTGGCAATGCCGACGCATACACCTGCGCGATTCCCAGCCGCTCCAGGCCCGCGATCACGCCGACGATATCCACCAGCGTGTCCACTGCGCCGATTTCGTGAAAATGCACCTCCTCGATCCCCACGCCGTGCACGCGCGCCTCTGCTTCTGCCAGGCGAGTGAACACCGCGTCGGCGCGCGCGCACACCGCGGGCGGCAGGTCGCTGCGCTGCAGGATCTCGCGCACGTTCGTCAGGTGACGCAGCGGATGCTCCCGCGCCTCGTCGTGCACGTCAAAGTAGATACCGCTGATGCCGTGCTTGACCTGGCGCTCCATGTGCAGATGAAAGCCCTCCAGCCTTATCGTGGCCACGTCTGCCTGCAGATCTTCGAACGCAAGTCCCGCGTCCAGCAACGCGCCCAGAAGCATATTGCCGCTAGCGCCGGAGAAACAGTCAAAATAGACGATCTTATCTGGCACGTCTCTTGTCCTCGCTTTGATCTCTGCAACAAAAAGCGCCAGAGCGGGGCACGGGCTCGTCTGGCGACCATTTTGACCCTTCATGGAGTATACTCAAGTGCAGAGAGCAGGTCAAATCGGCGGGCGCATTTGACACCTCAACCGAATGCTCGTATGATAGGCCCAATGCCCGTTTGGTCGCGTGATCTGTCCCGAGACCGCTGTTCAGGCTATCCCAGTGAGATAGCATGGAGTGCTAGGCAAAGAAAGGTTGGCAAAGATGAGGATTGGCCGTGTGGCACGCGTGATGGGCGTGGTGGTAGATGCGCAATTTGCCGTCGGCGATCTACCTGGGATCAACAACGCCCTTCTGGTCAAGCGTGAGGGCCAGCCTGATCTTGTCCTAGAAGTCCAGGAACATATCGATCCCCGCACCGTGCGTTGCATTGCGATGGCCTCCACCTCTGGCCTCAGCCGCGGCCTACAGGTCGTCGACACCGCCGAGCCGATCCAGGTGCCGGTGGGCGAAGCGACCCTTGGCCGGATGTTCAACGTCCTGGGCGAAACGATAGATGGACTCCCGCCGCTGGAGGAGGTGGAACGGCATCCGATCCACGCATCATCTCCCCCCCTTGGCGAGCAAAGCACCAGCCAGGACATCCTCGCCACAGGCCTGAAGGTCATTGATTTGCTGACACCTTACGGGCGTGGCAACAAGATAGGGTTCTTTGGTGGTGCTGGCGTCGGCAAGACCGTGCTCGTCATCGAGCTGATTCGCAATACGATCGCCGAGCACAAGGGTGTCGTTCTGTTCGCCGGGGTGGGGGAGCGCACGCGTGAAGGGAATGAGCTGTGGTTGCAGATGAAGGAGAGCGGGGTGCTGCAGAACACCGTCCTGGTTTTCGGGCAGATGAACGAGCCCCCGGGAGCACGCCTGCGCACGCCGCTCACTGCGCTGACCATGGCCGAATACTTTCGCGACCAGAAACGGCGGCAGGTTTTGCTCTTCATTGACAATATCTATCGCTACATCCAGGCAGGATCGGAGGTGTCGGCGCTGCTGGGACGTATCCCCAGCGCTGTGGGCTACCAGCCGACCCTCGCCACAGAGATGGGTGAACTCCAGGAGCGTATCGCCACCACCAGCCGTGGCTCCGTGACCTCGGTACAAGCCATCTTTGTCCCCGCCGATGACATTACCGATCCGGGAGTCGTCGCTGCTTTCAGCCACCTGGATGCCATCACCAACCTCTCGCGTCGTCTCTCCAGCCAGGGGTTCTACCCCGCGGTGGATCCTCTTACTTCCAACTCCAAGATGCTGGAACCAGATGTCGTGGGGTGGGAGCACTATCAGGTAGCGCAGGATGTCCGCGCGATCCTGCAAAAGTACGAAGAGCTACAGGATATCATCTCGATCCTCGGCACGGAAGAGCTATCGGATGAGGACCGACGCATCGTGCGGCGAGCCCGTCGCATCCAGCGCTTTCTGACGCAACCCTTTTTCACCACCGAGCAGTACACCGGCATGGAAGGGCGGTTTGTCCCCCTGGCAGAGACAGTGCGTGGCTTCAAGGAGATCGTCGAGGGCAAACACGACGATCTCCCGGAGCAGGCTTTCTATATGGTTGGCACCATTGACGAGGCGGTGGAAAAGGCGCGGCAGCTATGAGCGAGTTCGTGGACGAGGGCAGTATCCTCTGGTTGCGCCTAGTTACCCCAGAGCGCATGACCCTGGAAGCGCGAGTGCAATGGGTACAGGCGCCCACCGAGGATGGGCTGCTTGGTATCTGGCCGCTCCACGTAGCACTCATTGATAGCCTTGTTCCTGGCTACATCGAGTACGAGGCGGAAGATGGGATCCACCGTGAATGGATCAACGGGGGCATCCTTTCTGTGCGACCGGGACAGGTGATTGTGCTCACCGGCAGCGCTGAGGAGTTCGTCCCCACTATGGCGGGGATGGATGCGTGGGACGCCGCCGTGCAAGAAGCTGCCCGGGCGATGGGCGAACCCACAACCGGCACAGAGCAGATCACACCGCCGGCCGGGGAGGTAGCGACATGAAGGCGCTGACATGGGCCTCGCTATGGCATCTTGGCCTCGGTTTGGCGGTGATCTGGGGGTATCTTGTGTTTCTGGCGGTATTGGTGCAGAGGACACGTGTCCTGCAACCCACGCATGCAGCGCTTCTGCTGGCACTCTCATTCCCGTTGCGTTTCCTTGTGCTGGGCGTAACGCTCGCTTGGATTGTGCGCGCGCACGGGTTGATCGCCGTCGCGGTCGTAGTGGTCGCGCTGGTGGTGGGGCGCGTTGTCATCTATCGCCGCACACAGGACTGGGGCAGATAGCATGGACGGCATCCAAGATGTCTTTCCATACACTGTATTCACCGTCTTTGGCATCCCGATCCAGGATGTGGTGGTCCATACATGGATCATCATGGCAGTGCTGGTGTCGCTTGCCTTTGTTGCAGGGCGCAATCTGCGCAAAAGGCCGACACGCTGGCAAGCGGCGCTGGAGATGGGATACGAGTACATCGTCAACCTGATCAACCAGCGCGTGGGGCGGCATATAGATGGGCTGTTTGAGTTGCTGACCACGTTGATGCTTTTTGTGCTGGTGGCCAACCTGCTGGGCCTGATCCCCGTGCTGCGGGCCCCGACGCGGAGCCTGAACACCACGGCAGCGCTGTCCATCGTATCATTCCTGGCGGCCCAGTACTTTGGCGTTCAAGAGCGCGGCGCGGTGCGCTATGCGCGCAGTTTTATCGAGCCGCTTGGCTGCATGTTGCCACTGAATATCCTGGGACAAGTCAGTCGCACTGTGGCGATGGCGCTGCGCCTCTTTGGCAATGTCGTCGCAGGCGAGATCGTGGGTGAGGTCATGTTCAGGCTCCTACCACTGCTGGCGCCGATCCCCTTCAATCTGCTGGGGAGCATCACCGGCGTCTTGCAGGCGCTCGTCTTCACGTTCTTGACCGTGGTGTTCATTGCAGATGCGGTAGGAAAGGAAGAAGAGGAGGAGGTAGGCACTCTGGAATCGGAAGAGGAACCGATGCGCTAGCACGCGATGGCGGAGCAGCATTTGGCAGCATACATACCGGTTGAGAAAGGAGTCATATAACACACATGGAGCCAAACACTATCTACATGCTTGTAACGACGGTGATTACCGGAGTCGCTATCGTGGCTGGCACCATCACAGCAACATATATGGAAGGCCGTGCCGTCATTGCGGCCTTTGAGAACATGGCGCGACAGCCAAGCGTCGCCGATCGCATCTCTGGCCTGCTCTTTGTTCTGCTCGCCATCATCGAGTCGGGCGCTATCTATGTGTTGCTGATCTGCCTCATTCTGCTCTTTGCCAACCCTTTCGCGGCGCTCTTTGGCTAGCGCAGAGAGGAAAGGAGACGCCACATGCTAGAGATAGTGGGAGTCACCATCCTCCTCCAGATCATCAACTTTTTGGCGCTTGTCTATCTGATGTCGCGGTTTCTCTACAAGCCGCTGCAGGCCAGGATCGCGGAACGCGCCGCGGAAGTGGAAGGAATGCTGGACAATGCGGCCAAGCGCGAGGCAGAGAGCTATGCCTTGCAGCGGCAGATCGAGCGTCGTCTAGAGGAGGTAGAGCGCGAAGCTGAAGCCCTGATGAAACAGGCGGAGGAAGAGGCGCGCAAGCAGACGGAGGCCATCCTGCATAGCGCCCAAGAAAAAGCGGAAGCATTGATAGCCAAAGCCAAACAGGAAGCCGAGCAGGAGCGCTTTGAGGCGCTGCAAGAAAACTATGAGAAGACACTGGACACGATCATTGACCTCGCCAGTGGCGTGTTGCGTTCTGTGACGACGCGCCAGACGCACGATGATCTGGTCAACAGCTTTGCTGCGTATATCTGGCAGCGTCCACCAGAAGAGGTCAACGAGTACCGCCGCGCTTTGGCTGAGCGCGACCCGACGGTCTTTGTGTACAGCCCGGTGCCGTTGACCGAGGGCCAGATGAAGGTCATCCGCGACACCTTGTCGTCCCTGGCAGATCGGCACATAGAGGTGGAGATGCAGGTGAACCCCGCGCTGATCGCTGGGCTGCGTGTGCGCCTGGGTGATCGGATCGTTGACAACAGCCTCCGCAAGCAACTGGACCTGATCCGCAACGAGATCGGTCGAGAGCTACGACAGCGTATGGGAATGCCTGAATGAGAGAATTCGACCTTGATGCGCTCCTGAAGCGGATTCGCGAGGAAACGGCGCGGCTGCACGCAGAGACGAGAGGGGAGGAAAAGATCCCGGCTGCGCAGCAGATAACATCGCGGCCGCCGGCGCCATCACGTGCTGCCGCACAGCGGATACCTCAAGCGTTTTTGAGTCAGGGGCCGATCGTCTTTGATGTAAAAGAGATTCTCTCTAATGTGGAGAAGGAGGTAACCGGATACCGCCATCACACCGAAGTGATGGACATCGGCACCGTTCTCAAGGTGGGCAATGGCGTTGCGACCCTGTCGGGTCTGCCGCGAGCCAAGTCCGACAGCCTCGTTCATTTCCCGACCGGCACGTTGGGGATGATACTTAACCTCAATGGCACTACCATTGACTGTATCCTGCTCGGATCGGATGAGGGCATACAGGGTGGCGACATGGTAACAGAGGCCAGAGAACGGCTGGAGGTGCCGGTGGGGGAGGCGCTCCTCGGCCGCGTGGTTGATCCACTGGGCCGCCCGCTGGACCACAAGGGTCGCATCTTTGCCGATGAGACACGCTTTATCGAGCGCCCGGCGCCGGGCGTCATCGAGAGACAGCCTATCGACACACCGTTGCTGACCGGCATCAAGGCGATTGATGCTCTCGTTCCAATCGGCCGCGGGCAAAGAGAACTAATCATCGGCGATCGCCAGACTGGCAAAACCACTATTGCCCTTGATACGATCATCAACCAGCGCGACAAGGAAGTGATCTGTGTCTATGTGAGCATCGGCCAGAAAAAAACGTCCGCGCTCCAGGCGATTGAGGCGCTGCAAGAGCATGGCGCGATGGGCTACACGGTCGTCGTCATGGCATCGCCGGATGATCCACCTGCACTCCTGTATCTGGCGCCGTATGCCGGGTGCACCATCGCCGAGTTCTTCATGGACGCAGGCCAGGATGTGTTGATCGTCTATGACGATCTCTCCAAGCACGCTGACGCTTACCGCGAGCTGGCACTCCTCCTGCGACGCCCGCCAGGGCGTGAGGCATACCCAGGTGACATCTTTTACCTTCATGCCCGCCTGCTGGAGCGCGCCGCCAGGATGAAGGACACATTGGGGGGCGGGTCGTTGACGGCGCTACCGATTGTGGAAACGCGACGTGGCAATATCTCCGCCTACATCCCCACGAACCTGATCTCGATCACTGACGGGCAGATCTTCCTCTCTCCATCCCTGTTCAACCAGGGGATCCGTCCCGCCGTTGATGTCGGCCTGTCTGTGTCTCGCGTGGGCGGCGCAGCGCAAAGCCGGCTGATGCGACGCATATCGTCCAATCTCCGTTTGGAGATCTCGCAATACGGCGAAGTGGCGCGTTTTGCCCGCTTTGGCACCGAGGTGGACGAGGCGACTCGCCGCCAGATCGTGCGTGGCGAGCGTCTGCAAGAGATCCTGAAACAACCGCGCTACGCGCCGCTCCCCCTGCCACGGCAGCTTCTGGGCTTGTATGCTGCATCGCAGGGCTACCTTGACGAACTCCCGCTCAGCCGCGTCTTGCCATTTGAGGCGGCCTTATGGAGCTACACGAGCCGACAGCATCCATACCTCATCCGCCGCCTGACGGAAGAGGACGAGCTGGATGCCGAGTTCGCTGGCCAGTTGCACCAGACGATCGAGGAGTTCCTTTCCACTTTCCAGGAAGGCACATGGAAGATCTGGAGCGCATTAAAGAGAGACTCGATAACATCAGGAGCGTAGAGCCGATCCTGACGGCGCTCCGCACGATCTCTGCCGGGAGCTGGCACGCGGCGCGGACGCGCCTATCTGCTGTACGGCTTTTTGCGGAAGAGTTGAGCAGCGTCTTTCGTGCCCTGCTGGAGCATCTGCCGCAAGAGGAGTTGCAGCCGGCCGAAACTGTGGAGCAAGCGCGGCGCGTGGGGATGCTGGTGATTGCCTCGGAGCGTGGCCTGTGTGGCGCTTTTAACAGCACGGTTCTGGAAGCGGCGGAGCGGTATCTGGCGCAGCAGCGGGACCTTGGCCGCGCTGTTGAGCTGATGACGCTCGGCGCGCGCGCCACCATCCATTTTGAGCGGCGAGGCGTCGCGCCCCTCTGGTCGGAGAGCTTGCCGGTGACCTCGGTGCCCTCTCTGGCATTTGTACAACACGTACAGCGGCAGCTATCAGCGGCGTATCGTGCGGGTCGCTACGACACAGTCTATGTGGTCTATACGCCGTATCAGGTCCGCGCTGCGTTGCGTCCGCAGATGGCGCAGCTCTTTCCCGCCCGGCTGGAGGTGCCGCCAGAGGAGACGACCTCGTGGCCTCCGCCGCTGATCGACACCGATCCGCTGATCCTTTATCGCCGCGTGTTGGAGCAGTGGTCTATCGTGGAGCTTTACCGTTGTGTTATCGAGTCGGCAGCGAGTGAGCAATCGGCGCGCTTTCAGATGCTGGACGGAGCGAGCAGTAACAGCCAGCGCCTGATCGAGGAGCTGACGCTGAGCTATCATGCGGCGCGGCAACACGCCATCACGATGGAGATGCTCGATCTCGTCAGCGGCGCGGGTCTGCTGCACCCTCGAGAGAGTGAGCGCAGATAGGGGAAGCCCCTGGGCCTGGCTCTGGCTGCGGCAGGGGTAGGCCGCTCTAACGCGCGAGGAGCGGCTCCATCTCCAGGAAGTGCGCGGGAAGCGGCTTGACGACGCCGATGACATCCTTGTAGGGAGTCGTAACGACGCGTCCGCCCACCAAGCCGGACAGGCAACCGAATTCACCCCGTGCCAACGCTTCCACCGCCCCGTTCGCGAGATCAGTGGCCAACAGGCGATCGAACGCGCCCGGCGCGCCACCCCGTTGCACATGGCCCAGCCTGGTTACGCGCAAATCAAAGCCGAGTCGCGCCCGATTCTCCGCAAAGTGCTGGGCCATCATCTCGGCATTGTACCTGGCGCCCTCGGCCACCACGACCAAGGCATGCGATTTGCCGCGCAAGTACGCCTGGCGGATCTCTTCGGCAATCTTTTCTGGCGCTACATCCCGCTCTGGGATCACCACCGCTTCTGCCCCACCGGCGATCCCCGCCATCAGCGCAAGATAGCCACACTTGCGTCCCATCACCTCGAGCAAGAATGCTCGCTGGTGTGCCGCCGCTGTTGTCTTCAGCCGGTCAATTGCCTCCAGGGCGATATCCAGCGCCGTCATCACGCCGATGCTGATGTCGCTGCCCGCAAGATCATTGTCAATGGTCGAGGCCACGCCCACCACCGGGTAATCCATCTTGTATAGGTCATACGCTCCCGCCTGTGAGCCATTGCCGCCGATGACGATCAGCGCTTCGATGCTGTGCTGGCGGAGCTCGCGCAATGCGCGCCAGCGGCCTTCTTCCGTCTCGAATTCGGGACAGCGGGCGCTGCCCAACACCGTGCCACCTAGCTGTAAGATGCCGCTGACATCTCGCGCTAACATCGGCGCGAAATCGCCGGCGATCAGGCCGGCGTATCCGCGACGCACGCCGTACATCTCCCATCCCTGGGCGAGACCCAGGCGGACTGCTGCCCGGATGGCCGCATTCATCCCAGGGGCATCTCCCCCGCTCGTCAGGACTGCCACTCTCTTCATATCGCTTTCCCACCATACGCATGGCCGCGGCATCCTCGCACCATGGGATGTCGCGGATATCGGTTGCAGATTCTTGCCGCGATTATACACAGCAGCATATAGACGTCAACCCGCTGTTGCGGCTCGGCTCGCCCAGACAGGATTTGGCCGCCCCCGCTTTTCGTGCTAGTATATGATTACTGATCGAGAGCATCAGGCGGATCGTCTAATGTAGCGTTCTGGCTGCGGCTGGCGGCGAGATGAGCCTTGACGCTGACGCCGGCGACACGACACGAATGGAGAAGGATGGCCTCTTCCATGGCCAACAGACTGCGCATTATTCCCCTGGGTGGCATGGGGGAGATCGGCAAGAATATGACGTTGTTCGAGTATGGCCGCAATATCCTCATCGTTGATTGCGGGTCCATGTTTCCCGAAAACGACATGTGGGGCATTGACCTCGTAATCCCCGACTTTGGCTATCTCCGCGACAAGTTTGAGCAGGTCCGTGGCGTTATCCTGACGCACGGCCATGAGGATCACACCGGTGCGCTCCCCTATCTCCTGCGAGAGACCTCGCTGACGATCTATTGCACGCGCCTGACGCGCGGGCTCGTGGAGGTGAAGGTGGATCGCGCCGGGATCAGGAATCGCGCGAACCTGCAGACGATTCAAGCGGGCGAGCGACTACGTCTCGGGCCGTTCGATCTCAGCTTCTTCAGCGTGAACCATTCGATTCCGGACGGGATCGGGCTGGCGATCCGTACGCCGGTGGGCAACGTGGTGCACTCGGGAGATTTCAAGTTGGATCTTGGCGCTGGCCTGGACTCGCAACTGGACCTGGCGGGGCTGGCGCAGTTGGGTGGCGAGGGGGTCTCGCTCCTCATGGCCGACTCCACCGGCGCGGAACGACCCGGCTTTACGCCGCCGGAGCGGGTTGTGGAGGATACCTTTGAACGGATTTTCGCCGAGGCGCCGGGACGCGTCATCGTCGCCACCTTTGCGTCTCTGCTCTCGCGCGTGCAACAGGTGATTGACGTGTCGGCGCGACACAATCGTAAGGTGGCGGTGGAAGGGCGCAGTATGGCGGATAACGTAGCGATGGCACAGGAGATGGGCTATCTGCGCATTCCGCCCGACACGTTGGTGGACATTCGCAAGGCCAATAGCCTTCCCCCTTCGCGTGTTACCATCGTTGCCACGGGCAGCCAAGGGGAGCCTCGCGCGGCGCTGGCGCGCATGGCTGCGGGCACAAACCGGCAGATCGAGATTCGCCCTGACGATACCATCATCGTCTCGGCGCAGACGATTCCCGGCAACGAGGAGATGGTCAATCGGATCATCAATCAGTTGATCCAGCGCGGCGCGAACGTGATCTATGGCGAGATGGCGCAGGTGCATGTGTCGGGCCATGGCAGCCAGGAAGATCAAAAGCTGTTGATCCGGCTGCTGCGTCCGCGTTATTTCATGCCGATCCATGGCGAGCCTCGCCACCAGTACCAGCACGCGCGTCTCGCGCGCCAGATGGGCATCCCGCCGGAGCGGATCTTGATTATGCAAAACGGCGATGTGCTGGAGCTGGGGGAGGAAACCGCGGAAAAGGGAGAGCCTATCAGTCAGGCAGAGGTCTTTGTGGATGGCGCGGGAGTGGGCGATGTGGGGCCGGCGGTGCTGCGGGATCGTGAGATCCTCTCGCGCGATGGATTTGTGGTCGCCGTTGTCAGCCTGTTGCCCGGCGGGCAGGCGGTTGGGGGAGTGCAGATCGTCTCACGCGGCTTTGTCTATCTGCGTGAGGCGGAGGACCTTCTGCAGCGCATGCGCGCCGAAGCGATGCGCGTCGCGCAAGCGGGGCCTCTTACCGACCGCTCGATCAGCGAACGCGTGCAGCGCGGCCTGGAAAGCTTTCTCTTGCAAGAGACCGGACGCCGGCCTATGGTGATCGCCCTTGTCACAACATAGGGAATCGCCTCTAGCGTCTGCTCTTATCGCGCTCGCGTCAACTTGGCGGCCTTTGCGATGAGCGCGTCCGCCTCGGCGATGGAAGGGGCGGATGTGGAGATGCACAGCCCACGCGGCGAGAGCGTCGTCATTACCTCGTCCAACTCCCATGCCTCGATATGCAGCAATAGCCCCTTGCCCGCCGCCTGGATGCGCTTTAGCATGGGGAACCATTGGGCTATTGGCCCTGAATTGGCTCCCGGCACCCACTGGATCGCATCCAGCTTTTCGATGGCGAGGAGTGCGTCCAGGTGGATCGCAGCCGCTTTGGGGCCGTCGAGATGAAAGATACTGCGGTCAAGATAATTGATCTCTGCCAGCAGTTCCGGCAAGATGAATTCGCGGAATAGCGCGGGGGAGATCATGCAGATAAAGTCGCAGCTCACCGGATACCAGTTGCCGGGATGCCAGAGATTCATCCATGTGGTCATGCCCTCTGAATATTTGGCGACCACCTCCCGCTCTGCCTCGAATATCTCGAACCATGCGCGCTCGACAAGCGCGGTTGCCTCCTTGACCTTGTCCGGGTGCTCGATCAGGTCAACAGCATAAACCTGCGGGTCGCGCAGGGCGGCCACCGCGTCGCCCCCACCATGCAGATCAGTGATGCCCAGGACGGCTTTCTCCTGAAAGCGCTGCCCACCCGCCTCTAGCATCTGCTCTCTAAGCTGCCACCAGCGGTTGCTTTTGTCGAAACGCACTTGGTCGAGTTGCGACCAGTCCTTCAGGAGTGGCACTGACCAACTGGTATGCTCGCCAAAGATCAGTTCTGCGCCGAGATATGCCACAAAGATGTCGGGCCCCAGGTTTGGCCAGAAGGCAGGGAACGCCTCGCCGCCGTAATAGGTGTGGCGCATACGGTCTTCTGCCGCGTCGAGGCGGTATTCGATATCCAACCACTGCTGCTCCAGACTCGTTGGTGGGGGCACTGTGCGTTCACCTGATCGCGGCGCCGTTACCTGGATCACGACACGATCTATGATCTCGCGCTCCCACCACGCCATGAGGCGCTTTTGTGCCATCTCCCAATCCTCTTTGTAGAGCATCTTTCCTCCCGTTGCCGTGATTCGCGCATATAATACACGCAAAGCCACGCGACAGCAAAGAGAGTGTGGGTTTTACCATGATTTAACAACACGGCAACATGTCCTTAACCCATCTTGCGCATAATGCTGGCAAAAGAGGATGATGCAAGAGGAGATGCCGCCATGGAGAACCTGTCGCTGCTCTGGGCATTGGGGCTTGCTGTTGTGTTTGTGGGCTTGAGCGTGATCCGAATCTAGCATCACCGGGTAGAGGCGGTTTGCCGCTGAGGCGTGAGCCTCCTGGCAATCTCATACTAGTCACAGGCCAGGTTCTTGCGGGAAAGAGAACCTGGCTTTTGCTGTCTGCATTTGACCGCGTGAGCGAAAGAACCTATACTATTCACGATTCTTCTCGGAAACCATCTGGGGGGTAGTTTCATGAGTCGGGTGATCAACACGAACAATCCGGGAACCGAGCGCAATCGGTGGCGTCGCACCGTTGCGGAGGCGCTGCGTCATCTGATGAGCAAAAGGGAACTGGATGCCGAGTCGAAGGACCTCGCCGCTTTGGTGGTCATTGGCCTGCGGGGCATCGCCGCGACTATCGAGCAGACCACCGAGGCCTGGGAGAAACGCGACTATTATCTGAAGGCGGATCGCTTTCGCATGGAGTGGGAGTGGGCCGGGCAGACTGCCGAGCGCATGGCGAAGATGATCAAGGCGGATCACTGGGCGGAGCTCCCCCCGCAATTGGCTGCGCTCCTGCCACACTTTGCGGACATTCGCATCACCAAGCTCACGCGGGGGCCGGAGACCTGGCAGGGATGCTACAAACTGCTGCTGCGCGAGTAGCGATCACACGCAAACAAGCGCATGATTTGCGTTTTTGACTGATTTGTCGAGAATATTGGCTAGCGTCAAGAGATGGCGTTGCGCCATGCAAGGCTGTTTCTTCTGTGAGAGAATTCGCCAGCGCGCAGAAGGGATGCCGCAAGGGCCGCATGTCACCATTGCAGAGAGTTCTCATCGTAGACAGCGAGTCGCACACCCCCCTGTTGCTGCGACGCACGCTAGCCACTATCGGCGACGATCTTGACATCTCGCTTGTTTCAACCTGCCGGCAAGCCGAGCAGAAAGTCAAGCACATTTTCTTTGATGTTATCGTTGCCGAGATGCAGATGGCGGATATGAGTGGCCTAGAGCTCGCCTGCCTTGTGCAATATCTATCGCCACGCACGCGCTTTATCCTGATGACTGACCATTACTCCCCGCTGATTGACCGCGCCGTGCGTGAGTTGCGCATCGCAGATTGCCTGGTGCGACCCTTTTCGTACTACAAACTGCGCGAGATCGTGCACAAGGCTTTACAGGATGTTGCGGCAGAGAAACGCCGTCTGGGATATCAGGGTTAGGTGGGCGAGAGCGGGGCGGTAGAGCGTGGAGTCCGCCACGTGCTGAGGCGGCGGGCAACAAGGAGGTGGCCATGGCACAGCAGAGCCCAGGTGCTTCGCGGCGCAAGACTATCTTGGTGGTGGATGACGAGCCGGGGATGCGCGCGCTCTTCTCGTTCATGCTGGGCGCGAAGGGGTATGGGGTGCACACCGCGGGGAGCGGTCAGGAAGCGCTCCAGAGCGTCCAGGGTTCTCCGTATGACCTCGTGTTCCTGGACGTTCGTATGCCGTACATGGACGGGTTGGAGATCCTGCGTGCTCTGAAGCAGATACGACCGAACGTCCCGGTGATCATGATGACCGGCTATGCCGTTGAGCAGCTCCTGAATGATGCGATGCGGGAGGGGGCAAAGGGGTATCTGCGCAAGCCCTTCACCATAGAGGAGCTGATGAATTCCATCGAGGGCACGTTGGCGACGGGGCACTCCTCTTGTTAGGGAGGAGAAATGATGCCTGACGAAACCGTTCTCGTTGTAGATGATAGCCGAGAAAATGTCAAGTTCCTCTGCCAGTACGTGCTGGAGCCCCGTGGCTACAAGACGGTGGTCGCGCATGACGGTGAGACCGGCCTGAACTATGCCCTGACCGGGGCCGTTGACCTCATGCTAATTGACCTGAAAATGCCCAGGCTCACAGGACTGGAGGTGTTGAAGGTCCTGAAGAGCAAGGGGCACGATATCCCGACGATCCTCATGACTTTCTACGGGTCGGAAGAAACCGCCATCCAGGCCTTCCGCCTTGGTGCCAAGGACTATCTCGTCAAGCCCTTCACAGTAACCGAAGCGGCGGAGGCGGTGGAACGCGCCCTGACGGAGAGGCGGCTGCGCCAAGAAAAGGAACGTCTTGAGGGGGGCGTGGTCCGCATAAACCGACAGCTGGCGCAGCGTGTCCGCGAGCTGGATATACTCTCCAGTATCGGCAAATCCGTGGCGCAGCTGGTGGATGTCGAGACGGTGCTGAATCGAGTGGTCGAAGCAGCGTCTTATATCACTGGCGCGGAGGAGGCATCACTCCTTCTGGTAGATGAGGCCAGCGGGGAGCTCTACTTGCGTGCGGCGCGAGGACTGGGTGAGACCTTTGCGCGTGGCTTTCGCCTCAAGGTGGAGGATAGCCTGGCCGGCCAGGTGGTGCGCACCGGCAAGCCGATCCGCATCGAGAATGTGACGACCGACCAGGGGATCAAGATCAAGACCGGCTATCTGGTCAAGTCGCTTCTGAATGTGCCGCTCAAGGCGGGCAAGCGCGTCATCGGCGTGTTGTGCGTGGACAATCAGGTCAGCAACCGTGTCTTTGGCGAGAATGACGAGAAGCTGCTCGTGGCGCTGGCAGACTATGCATCGCTCTCTATCGTGAATGCCCAGCTTTTTCAGGAGCTGCGCCGCTCTCGCGATGAGATCCAGAAGTGGAATCAGGAGCTGGAGAAGCGCGTCGCTGAGCGGACGGAAGAACTGCAGCGGATGCAAACCCAGCTGGTCCGTGCCGAACGGCTGGCGTCGGTGGGGCAATTGGCCGCCGGCGTGGCGCACGAGATCAATAATCCCCTGGGGATCATCCTCGGCTTCAGCCAAGGCATGCTGGAACAGATGCCTCCGGACAGCGCGTTCATTGAGCCATTACGGATCGTGGAGCAGGAAGCGCTGCGCTGCAAGCGCATCATCCAGAATCTGCTGGATTTTTCGCGGCAATCACGCCCCGTGATGGCCTTGACACGCGTGGCATCGGTGCTCGATACCACCCTTGATGCGCTGGGGCCCCAGATCGCGTTGCACCACGTGGAGGTCGTGCGCGCCTATGACGCCGACATCCCCGAGATGTGGGCAGATGCACACCAATTACGGCAAGTGTTTACCAATATCGCGTTGAACGCCATCCAAGCCATGCGGGACGGCGGCTGTCTGACCGTCAGCGCTGCCGCCCAGGGTGATGAGGTGGTGATCTCCTTCCGGGATACGGGGATCGGCATCCCCGAAGAGAACCTTGGGCGGATCTTTGATCCCTTCTTCACCACCAAAGAGGTTGGAGAGGGCACCGGTCTGGGGCTATCTGTGAGCTTCTTTATCGTCAAGCAGCATCAAGGGACGATAGACGTGGAGAGCCAGGTCGGCAAGGGGGCTTGCTTTACGATTCACCTCCCGCTGCGACCATCGTCGTTGGACACCAATGGAGCGGGCGCTGCCCCTGCGACGGGAAAGGCCAGCGCATGACCGACGGCGCGTCCCGCTTTTTCACTGTCGCGCAGATCACCCGTTACCTGAAAGCGCTGCTCGAATCCGATTTCCTCCTGCAAGACCTCTGGCTGGTTGGCGAGGTCTCGAACTATGTTCGCTCTACCGCTGGCCATGTGTACTTTACCCTGAAGGATGAACAGGCGCAGATCCGTTGTGTTTTGTGGCGTTCCTATGTGACCCGCCAGATGTATCTGCCGCGCCAGGGTGAGGCGATCGTCGCGCACGGGTATGTGTCGCTCTACGAGGTGGGAGGAAACTACCAATTCTATGTGGATGAGATTCAGCCGGCGGGGGCAGGCCAACTGCACATGCAGTTTGAGCGGCTCAAGCAGCGCCTGCAGGAGGAAGGGCTTTTCGCTGCCGAGCGCAAGCGGCCACTTCCCTCCTTCCCGCGTTGCATCGGCGTGGCCACCTCGCCAACCGGCGCGGTGTTGCGTGACATCTGCAACGTCTTGCGCCGACGATACCCTCTAGTGCGGGTCATCCTGGCGCCATGTGCGGTGCAGGGTGTGGAAGCGCCGGAGCAGATTGCGGCGGCGCTGGATGCGCTGAATGCCCTGCCCGAGGTGGAGGTGATCATCGTGGCGCGCGGCGGCGGCTCGCTGGAAGAGCTGTGGGCCTTTAACGATGAGCGGGTCGCGCGCGCCATCTATCGCTCGCGCGTGCCGGTGATTTCCGGCGTTGGCCACGAGACCGACTTTACCATCGCGGATTTTGTGGCAGACGTGCGCGCACCCACCCCCTCTGCCGCAGCGGAGCTGGCAGTGGCCGATCAGGGGGAGCTGCGCGCGCGTCTGCGGCAGACCCAAGAATGGTTGACCTCACATATCGAAGAGCGGCTGATGCAACGTCGTCGCACCCTGACTTATGCTTCACAGCGCCTGCAGGCCTGTTCGCCGCGGCGCCTGCTGGTGCAATATCGCCAGCAAGTGGATGATAGGCGCCAGCGTGCCATCGCCGGCCTAACGCATTGGATCGCGTTGCGTCGCCAGCAGCTGCGCGGCGATGTGGCACACCTACAAAGCCTGAGTCCATCGCGGACGCTGGAGCGTGGCTATGCCATCGTGCGCCGGCGCGTGGATGGGCAGATCGTGCGCGGCGTCGCGCAAGTGCAGCCCAGAGACAAGGTGGCTGTGCAACTGCACGATGGCGCTTTTGCCGCCACAGTGGAAGAGATCACCGAGAGGGATGGACATGTCTGAGCAACCCTTGACCTTTGAGACGGCCTTTGCCGAACTGGAAGAGACGGTGCGCCACCTGGAAGAGGGCGGCCTGGATCTGGAGACCGCGGTGGAGCTGTTTGCCAAGGGGATGAAACTGGCACGCTTCTGCGAGGAAGAGCTGGATCGGGCGGAGCTGCGCGTGCAACAACTCCTCAGCGATGCTAATGGCCATACGATGTTGGTTCCCTTTGAGGGAGAGCGGGACGGGCGCTAGGACTTGTTCATGGCACGCGCACGCGTTGCCCTTGTGTCAGCCCGCTCACGATCTCGGTCTCCTGGCGGTTAGAAAGGCCGGTAACCACCTCGGTTTGGGTGATCCTGCGCCCCTCAACAACCTCGACGACCTTGCGCGAGCCGACCGACTGGATGGCGCGATTGGGCACGAGCAGCACGTCAGGTCGCTCCAGCGTGATGATGGTCAGGCTGGCGCCCATCCCGGGACGCAAGGACAACCCCTCGCCATCGAAGGCAATGGAGGTCTCATAGACGGTCGCGCCGCGCTGCGGCGTCGCGGCAGGGTTGATGTGGCTGACAACGCCGTTTAGCGATTTGCCCGGGAAAGCGTCCAAGATAATCTCCACGCGCTGCCCTGTCCTCACCTCTCCGATGTCTATCTCGTCAATCCAGGCGATGATCTCCAGTTGCGTCGTGTCTCCCAAGAGGATCAACTGGCTCCCGGCGGAGGCGAATTCGTCCTGACGAATGTTGACCTCCAGCACTGTGCCGGCAAAGGGCGCGCGGACGAGCGTCTGCGCCATCTGCTCGCGCGCAGCCTCTAGCGACAGCGCTGCCAGGTCGCGCTGCTTTTGCTGCAAGCTGATCTCGCTGGAGCTGGCTCCAGCGAGCGTGCGATCGAACTCGGCTTTGGCGATCTCGTAGGAGACCTTGGCTCCCTCCAGCGCGATCGCCTCGTCGCTGGTGGCGGCGCCCTCCTCGTCGGCGATCTCGTCATACGCCTCCTGCGCTGCCTGCAAGAGGACCGTCGCCTGTCGCAATCGCGCTTTGGCGATCTCGATGGCGGCATCACTGGCGGCGGACTTGAGACGGATCAGGGAAAGCTCCTGGATCTCCAGGTTCAGCTCGGCCTGTCGTAGCGCGCGCTCCAGCGCGGGCGATGATAGCTCCAGCAGCACATCGCCTGCTGCCACCTGGCTACCGGGTCGCACTGGCACCTGCGCGACGACGCCGCTGACGCGTGGCGCGATTCGCGCCTGGCGGGCTGGCTGTAGCTGCCCCGTCGTCTCGATGATGGCGCTGATCGTGCCGCGACGCACCACCGCTGTCTGGCCAGCCGGAGCCGACCAGAGGAAGCGGTAGGCAAGCCACGCCGCCAGCGCCACCAGCAGCAAGATGATCACGACTCTTCTTATGTTTCGTCTGTTCACGGTCTCCCCGCAATCCGGCTCTCTGCCGCGAATGCCTGCCACGGATAAGCCTTGGTCGTGACGCCCGGCATCTCATCCACCTTGATCGCCGCGCTGCGCGCATCCATGAGCGTCAGCTTCTCGATGTGATATGGTCCATCTACCCCATGGCGGCGGATCCAATCTCCGGCAAAGGAGAGCGTGACACGTTGCTCGCCCACGTTCAGTTCTCTTGGCATCACCGCACGCGCGATCTCAGTGCCTGCCGCATCCATCAACCGTGCTGCGAGCAGGTACTCACCGGCCTGCCGCGCCCGCACTGGCACCTCGACCTGTAGCGCCTCATATTGACCGTCGCCGTCTGCATCCACTGCCTCGGCCCGCGGCTCACCGCCAAAGGATGCGGTCTCTGGCGAGATCACCAACACTCCCTCGTCGCCCCGGCCAAAGACGCGCCCGGCATATGTGCCGCGGGCGGTCACAAAGACGGGATAATAGCCGCCATCTCCAGTTGGCGTCCACCAGTTGGCGTAATGGCCGTCATTCGCAGCGCCGTCGGCGTGCTGTCCATCGTCATGGAGGGGGATGGTGATAGCCGCGTTACGCGCGGGGTATATCTCGGCGCTCACCTGTGCGGCGGCAACGCCCTGCGTTCCATCGCGTAGCGTGGTTTGTATCAACACCGGCGCGTCGAGCTGTCCCTGCATATTCGGCGTTACGTCTAGCCGCAACGGCGAGTCCAGCACCGCGTACATCGCGTACCCGCACGCCTCGGCGAGCGAATCGTTCGCCTCCAGATGCAGTTGCCATGTCCCCGGTGTGGTGTCGGTGAGGACATAGCTCTCGAAATTAGCTATCGCCAGGGCAAAGTAAGACACATCCTCGTCATCCGAGGCGTCGGGAGCGATATGCACGCCGTCCGGCGTGGTCAATGTAAGGCTCAGGCCATCTGTCTGGCCGCGAGCGTAGATGCGGACCGTACCCCTCTGGTCAATCTCCAGCGTTTCGGTGATGCGCTGCCCCGGCGGCAAGATGCCGCTCAACAGTGGTGAATGATTCTCTGCTGGCAGTGGCTCCCATGCCGGTGGCACGGCACTGCCCGCCAGCGCTTCCGCATCCTGCAGCGCCTGGCGCAGGTGCGTGCGATAGGTAGCCTCGGGATACAGAAAGGACGGAATCTCCAGCAGGATGCTCTCCGCGGACCAGGCATGGAGATCCTTTGTCGTGATATAGCGAACCATCGGCCCGCGCAGTGCGTGTGCGCTTCGGGCGGAGATGAGGCCATCACTGGGTGGCAAAAAGCCGAACAGCGGCGGCAGCTCGTCCGCCGCGACAGCGCCTGCTACCAGGTAATACGGGACCTGCCAGTTGTTGGCGTGGGTCTCGTTGAAGAGCGCGACATGCTCCGGCAATAGCTCTCGCGCCGACGGCTCGTCGGACCAATGGGCTATCTCGTGCAGCAGGAAGGTCTGCCAGAGCTGCACGCCCTCATGCGGTGTGCCCATGATGAACGTCAGCCGCACGTCGCCCGCGTAAAGGGCCGACTCCAGATAGGCACGCGTGTTCAGGCCGCCCATGCTGAAGGCGATGATGTCCACGCTCTCCGCGCCGGTGATGGCTTTCGCTTCCGCAACGGCAGCCTGCAGGCGGCGCGCGTTCTCGTGCAGCGTGTTGTCGGGGTGGATTCCCTCGGCGTAAAAGGCTGCTATCCCATCGCGCTCCAGCCAGCGGGCGAGGAACTGGAACTCGCTATCCTCCACGCGGTCGCTTTCGGGCCCGCGCCAGCCGTGCACGAGCACCACCGGATGCAGCGCAGGGCGGGGCGTCTCGCCGCTCTCGCCGTAGCGGGCAAGACCCTGACTGAGCGTGCCAGCCCAGATATCGCCGGTGGGCGCGACCGCCAGAGCGCCGATCACCGGCTCTTGCGTGCCGTCCCACACTGTCCAAGCGCGCCATATACCCGCCGCCACATCATATACCGCCACGCCCCTGCCGGTACCGACCCAGAGACGCCCGATACTGTCCGCCGCCAGGGCACGCACGCGAGGGTGTGGCAGATTCCAGGCGTCAGTCCATGACCACCATGTTTGGGCGATGGGATCGTAGCCATAAAGCCCCGCGTCGGTGCCGATCCAGATGCGCCCATCGGGAGTCGTCGCCAAGGCGTTGACATTGTCGTTGCCCAGGCCGGAATGCCTCGCGTCGTAGCAGCGGTCGCTGACGCCGCCGAAGGTGCAGACCCCCTTGCCCGCCACGCCCACCCAGATCGCGCCGCGCACGTCCTGGGCCAGCGCGGTGATCCAGTCTCGCGGCAAGACCGAGTTCGCGGCATTGTAGGTATGCCAGATGTTGCCATCCCATACGCTGATGCCGCCGCCAAAGGTGCCAACCCAGAGACGCCCTGCGTCATCCACGAGCAGGGCGGTGACCCAGTCATTTGCCAGGCCGGAGTTCTCGCGGTTGAGGGTACGCCACTCTGTGCCATTCCAAACGCTCAGGCCCCCGCCATACGTCCCGGCCCAGACGCGCCCCTGCCGATCGGTGGCCAGTGCGCTAACCCACTCATCGCCCAGGCCGTGGCCAGGGCTGTAACTACGCCAGCGCGCTCCGTCCCAGCGGCTGACGCCTGCCGTCGTCCCCGCCCACACCTCGCCGCTGGGGGTTATGGCGAGCGCCCATATGCTATTCGCCGCTAGGCCATCTGTGGTGCCGTACACCAGCCAGCTTAATCCCTCGCTCTGTGGCGCAGCGGCAGAGGCGGCACGTGTCCGTAGCAGAGCCAGCGTAAGGATCGATATGATGACGCAGAGTCGCCGTGACAACATGGCTTTCCTCGGTGCGCTACACGCGCAGCGTAAGCGGCAAGAAATCGGCGCGGAACGCGCGCAGACGTGGCAAAAGGCTGCGCAAATCCGGCTCATCCAGTACGATATCTGCCACAGCGCGAAGCCGGTCGCCGGGCGCGGGAGCTACGGCAACGCGCACCGCAGCGCGCTCGAACAGCTCGATATCGGAGCCAGAGTCGCCCATCGCCAGGCACTCGGCGGGCGTCAGGCCCCGTTCGGCCAGCAGGCGGTCCGCGAGCGGAC
>JAIOAV010000003.1:1421-110787 GCA_019873665.1 Chloroflexota bacterium | reverse complement strand
CGTGTGCTCTTCCGATCTCCTTTGACCAGATTGACAATGCGCCGGAGGAGCGTGCGCGGGGTGTGACGATCTCCATTTCGCATGTGGAGTACACGTCGGCGAAGCGGCACTATGCGCATGTGGACTGTCCGGGTCATGCGGACTATATCAAGAACATGATCACGGGTGCGGCGCAGATGGACGGGGCGATTCTGGTGGTGAGTGCGCCGGACGGGCCGATGCCGCAGACGCGGGAGCACGTGTTGTTGGCGCGGCAGGTGGAAGTGCCGAGCATGGTGGTGTTTCTGAACAAAGTGGACATGATGGACGATCCGGAGTTGTTGGAGTTGGTGGAGTTGGAGGTGCGGGAGCTGTTGAGCAAGAACGGCTTCCCGGGGGACGAGACGCCAATCATCCGTGGCAGCGCGTTGTTGGCGTTGAACTCGCCCTCCACCGATCCGAACGCGCCGGAGTACAAGTGCATTCACGAGTTGGTGGAGGCGATTGACAACTTCATTCCGACGCCGGTGCGGGAGATCGACAAGCCGTTTCTGATGCCGATCGAGGATGTGTTTGGCATCAAGGGGCGGGGCACGGTGGTGACGGGCCGTGTGGCGCGCGGCATGGTGAAGGTGGGGGATGAAGTGGAGATCGTGGGGCTGCGGCCGGAGATCAAGCGGACCGTGGTGACGGGTGTGGAGATGTTCCGCAAGGTGTTGGACTACGGGCAAGCGGGGGACAACATCGGCTGTCTGTTGCGGGGGATCACGCGCACGGAAGTGGAGCGTGGGCAGGTGTTGGCGAAGCCGGGGAGCATCAAGCCGCAGACCGAGTTCATGGCCAGTGTGTATGTGTTGCGCAAGGAAGAGGGGGGGCGGCACACGCCCTTCTTTGCCGGGTATCGGCCGCAGTTCTACATTCAGACGATGGATGTGACGGGGTCGGTGGAGTTGCCGGCGGGGGTGGAGATGGTGATGCCGGGGGACAACGTGAACATGAAGGTGAAGCTGATCGTGCCGGTGGCCCTGGAAACCGGCTCCCGCTTCGCCATCCGCGAAGGCGGCCGCACCGTCGGCGCCGGCGTCATTACCCAAATCCTGGACTAGATAGCTGCGGAAACCTGCTCGCAGTTGAGGTGACTGAATGGCAAAGAAAGCGAATCGTGTGATTGTCACGCTGGCGTGCGCCGAGTGCAAGGAACGTAACTATATCACGGAAAAGAACCGCCAGAACGATGCCGGTCGTATCGAACTACAGAAGTTTTGCCCTCGGTGCCGGAAACATACGCCACACCGGGAGACAAGATAGGGTGTTCTTCAAGCCCGAGTTGCGTCCAGGCGTGCGGTCGCTTCGCAGGGCTTGATGCACAGGCCAGTAGCTCAATTGGCAGAGCAACGGTCTCCAAAACCGTAGGTTGCGGGTTCAATTCCTGCCTGGCCTGCTAGATGCTTTGCTCAAGACACCGTGTCTACAGCACGGTGTCTTGAACTGTAACACCCCAACGGTTTCGGTGAAACCCTTGGACATATAGGAGACAGGGCGAGTGACAAAGGGGAAAGAGAACCCGATTGTGCGGTACTTTCGAGAAACCAAGGCAGAGCTGCAAAAGGTTGTCTGGCCGAGCCGTAAAGAGACCATCAACCTCACGGTTATCGTTCTCGCCGTGACGGTGGTGATGAGCATCGCCATGGGGCTGATCGACTTTCTCTTCTCTCGGCTTTTCTCTCTGCTAGTTGTCGGATAGGTATTTGATGGCAAAGAAAGCGGAACGTCTGGCGCGGGAGAATCAGAATCCAAAGGCGGTGGGCGAGCCAACGGCCACCGATCGCGATGTGGCGCTGGAAGGCATTGCCCGCGAGGTTTCGTTGCCGGAGGCCGACGCCGAAAGGCAAGTGGAAGGCATCGGTGCAGTTGAGAAGCCCGACGAGGACCAGCCGATGCGTGCCTGGTATGTCGTGCATACCTACTCTGGCTACGAAAACAAGGTCAAGAAGAACCTCGATCAGCGCATCGAGTCGATGGGCATGCAAGACCAGATCTTCCAGGTCGTTGTGCCCACCGAAGAAGAGGTCGAGATCAAGGACGGCCACCGGCGAACGGTCAGGCGGCGAGTGTTTCCGGGCTATGTGCTTGTGGAAATGACCATGACCGACGACTCGTGGTACGTAGTGCGAAACACGCCGGGCGTGACCGGATTCGTGGGCTCAGGCAACAAACCGACACCCCTTCTGCAGGAAGAGGTGGACAAGATATTCAAGCGTATGGAAGTCGAAGCGCCCAAGATCAAGGTCAGCTTCCGCGAAGGACAGACGGTGCGGATCATTGATGGGCCATTTGTGGACTTTATGGGCACAGTAGATGCCGTGGATGCAAACAAGGGCAAAGTCCGTGTGCTTGTCTCGTTCTTTGGCCGCGAGACACCGGTAGAACTCGACTTTCTTCAGGTTTCCGAATCCTAAATCAAGGCTTGTCAGCCTTCAGCGTTTCCGTCGGAGGATGTGAGGTCAATGAAAAAGGTCAAGACAGTCGTCAAAGTGAACATTGCTGCGGGCAAAGCCAGCCCGGCGCCACCGGTTGGTCCTGCGTTGGGCCAGCATGGAGTGAATATCATCGCCTTCTGCAAAGAGTACAACGCGCGGACGGCCAACCAGGTGGGTATGATCATCCCGGCGGAGATCACAATATACACGGATCGCTCTTTCACCTTTGTCACCAAGACGCCGCCCACGGGTGATCTGTTGAAAAAGGCTGCCGGTATCGAGGCGGGCTCCGCGAACCCCAAGACGACGATCGTGGGCCGGATCACCAAAAAGCAGCTGCGCGAAATCGCCGAGGCCAAGATGCAGGACCTGAACGCGCTGGATATCGAGGGCGCGATGAACATGGTGGCCGGCACGGCCAAAAGCATGGGTATTCAAATCGTCGACTAACGTCGCGTTTATCTGTGGGAGGGATCAGATCCCGTTTGAACCACCCAGGAGGAAAGATGGGAAAGCACGGAAAGAGGTACAATCAGCTTAGGGAGAAGGTGGACGCTGCCAGGGTCTATAGCCCGCAAGAAGCGATCTCGCTGGTGAAAGAAACTGCCACTGCTGGTTTTGATGAAACTGTTGATCTGCATATGCGGCTGGGCGTGGACCCGCGCCACGCGGATCAGCAGGTTCGCGGCGTTGTTAACCTTCCCGCTGGGACGGGAAAACCTGTTCGCATCCTCGTCTTTGCGGAGGGCGAGGCAGCGCGCATCGCCCAAGAGGCGGGCGCCGACTATGTCGGGATTGACGAGTTCGCCCAGCGCATCCAGGAAGGTTGGATAGATTTCGATATCGCCCTGGCCGTGCCACAGGCGATGGGCAAAATCGGTCGTCTTGGCCGTTTCCTCGGTCGTCGTGGTCTGATGCCTAACCCGAAAGCGGGAACGATTGTGCAGCCAGAAGATCTGCCGGAGGCGATCCGACAGGCGCGTCAGGGGCGTGTGGAGTTCCGGGTGGATCGCACGTCCAACCTGCATATCCCCATTGGCAAAGCCAGTTTTACACAAGAGGCATTGATGAGTAACCTGACGGCAGCGATGGAAGCTGTGCAGCGGGCCAAACCCAGCGGGGCCAAGGGACAGTACATCAAAAAGATCGTGCTGACATCTACGATGGGCCCTGGCGTCAAGGTTGATGTGCCGCAGGCTGCGGCGCTAAAGAGTGCCTAGGGTTGCTAGATAACTGAATAGTGTGCCGCCTGAGACAGCAGGTGCGCTTGCGCTCAATATCCTGCCGAGGCAAAGCATGACTACGAGGAGATCGCTCCTAGTGGAGTCTTTGCGTCGGTTTGCGCAAAGACTCCTTTTGTTTTCAGGTCAAGTGTCTGATATCTGCACGCGAGTAAGGAGGTGAGTACCTTTGGCCATTAGCAGAGAGAAGAAGCAGGCGTTACTGAGCGAGTATGAGAAGCTGTTTTCTGAGGCGCAGGTAGCGGTGATCACCAACTACCAGGGGCTCAATGCGACAGAGCTTACGGCTATGCGGCGCCAACTGGGTAGTGCCGGGGTCGCGTTCCAGGTGGTCAAGAACACCTTGGTGCGGCGCGCCCTGGAACAGAGAGGGGTCTCCAGCCCAGAGGATTTCTGGCAGGGACCGAATGCCATCGGCTTTGCCACCGGAGATGCTGTCGCCGGAGCCAAGGCGGTGGTGGAGTACACGCGCAATGAGAGACGAGTGACCATCAGGGCGGGTATCCTGGGGCACAGGTTCATCTCGGATCAGGAGATCACGCAGTTGGCCGAGCTACCATCGCGCGAGGTGTTGTTGGGCCAGCTGCTTGGTGGCATGCAGGCACCGATCACGGGGCTCGTTACCGTTCTCAGCGGTACGCTGCGCGGGTTGGTCAATGTGTTGGATGCACGAGTCAGACAGATGCAGGAATCAGCCAGCTAATCGCCTGGCACCATACGCAAAGGGAGTGAAAGGAACATGACTACCGAAGAGATCATTCAGGCTATCGAGAAGATGAGCGTTTTGGAGCTTTCGCAGCTCATCAAGGCGCTCGAGGCGCGCTTTGGCGTCAGCGCCGTGGCGCCGGTTGCCGTAGTGGGCGCACCGGCGGCTGCCGCTGGGGCTGCTGCCCCCGCTGCTGCCGCGCCGGAAGAGGAGCAGACGGAATTTGATCTGATCCTCAAGGAAGCGGGTGAGGAGAAGATCAAGGTCATCAAGGTCGTCCGCGAGTTGACGAACCTGGGCCTGCGCGAGGCCAAAGCTGCCGTGGACGAGGTCCCCAGCACGATCCTCAAGGCTGTAAGCAAGGAAGAGGCTGAGGCCGGCAAGAAGAAGCTGCAAGAAGTCGGCGCCGTCGTCGAGGTAAAGTAACTCTATCCGCGCCGATCGTGCCAGAGGGCGGGAGACAATGCTGCCTCCCGCCCTCTTGTGTTGCCACACGGGGCGCGGCCGAGGCCGCTAGCGGATGATGCCAGCGCCGACGATGAATTGCAGAAACGCGACGAGCGCTATGAGCCAGAGTGCGCTTGAGGTGTGTTCGGCCCGTTCGAGGTGTAGCAATCCCAGGGCGAGCGCCAGGATCATCCCCGCCGAGACGACCGTCCACATCTGCACGCTCAGCGAGCCCCACGGCGTGAACCACTGCAGCCGCCAGGCTGTCTGCAGCAGAGACATGAAGAAGAGCAGAAGGTAAAGCATCAGGCCGCGGTAACTGGCGTTTCGGTAGGCAACGAAGGCGCTCAGCGCCAACAGGGCAATACTCGCCAGGGATATCAGGTCAAACTGGGGCATCTGTCGCTTCTCCGCATGACGATATGCGCGCAACGCTTAGGATAGCTTCCCTGTGCCCCGCTGTCAAACGCGCGCCGGGTCATTTGGCCTCAGCCGCTTCCGCGGTATAATCGCGATGAAAGACCTTGACGAAAGTGAGGCATCCACCCATGCCCTATCCCGCGCTCGATTTTTCCGGCATCCGCACATATCACCTCGGAGAGCGGCGCAACCTCGTTACCCGCGCTGACCTGATCTGGCCCACAACGCCTGTGTCCCCCTTTGAGAGCCGTGACCTGGAAGAGGTGGCGGAGCACATCGCGACAGCGCGCCGTGCCGGTCGTCCGGTGATCTGCATGTACGGCGCACACGTCATCAAGTGCGGCCTGTCTCCGCTGCTGATCGCGCTCATGGAAGAGGGGATCCTGACCCATCTGGCGACAAATGGCGCTGGCGTGATCCATGACACGGAGCTGGCGCTGATCGGCGAGACGAGCGAGGATGTCGCCGATAGCATCGAGGATGGTTCCTTCGGCATGGCGGAAGAGACTGGTGCGCTGATCAATGGCGCGGTGCAAGCTGGTGTGCGCGATGGCCTGGGGTATGGGGAAGCACTGGGGCGCTTTATTGCCACCGACGAGCGAGCACAACATCGCGACATCAGCGTGCTCTACCATGCTTATCGCCTGCGCATTCCCCTGACGGTGCATATCTGCATAGGCACTGACATCATCCATCAGCACCCCAGTGTGGATTTCGCCGCACTCGGCTGGGCAAGCGGTCAGGATTTCAAGATCTACTGCAAATCGGTGAGCGAGCTTGAGGGCGGCGTCTTTCTCAACTTTGGCTCCGCCGTGATCGGGCCAGAGGTGTTCCTCAAAGCGCTCTCTATCGCCCGCAATCTGGGCTATACCGTGTCGCACATCACGACAGCTAACTTTGATATCATTCCGCTACAGGGCGACTATCACGCCAAAGTCGGCTACGACAACCCCGAGTACTATTACCGGCCGCGCAAGAACATCGTGAACCGCCCCACCTCGCTCGGTGGGCATGGCTACCACATCACCGGCGATCACCGCGTCACGCTGCCGAACCTCTACCACCTCGTCCGCGAGCGTCTTGCCCACTAGACTGACCCGGCTCTAATCCTCTTCTAATAAGGGAAGCGTCCGTTTTAACGGGTTTCTAACGCTTCGTCTGCTATACTATGGTCAGATCGGATCAAAGGTTCCTCCTTGCCTATCCGATCAGGCAATCGCCTCTTGAGGGGAGGCGAAATTGCCTGTTGCGTTACATAATCCTCATCCCGCTCCTCGTTGAACTGAAGTGTCCCCGAGTTCAACGAGGAGTCCTTTTTGTGCTGCGAGTATTCCTCCCTTATGACGCGGCATGTTTTTGGCCCAGAGCAGTTGACCACCACCCCTTACCGTGCTATAATCCACGCGACAGCATACCCGCGATGGGAGAAGAGGATTTGATGGGCAGGATCGTCGTGGTTGGCAGCCTGAACATGGACCTGGTGGTCAAAGCAGATCGGATGCCCGTGCCAGGCGAGACGATTCGCGGCCATGGATTTCATGCTATCCCGGGTGGCAAGGGCGCAAATCAGGCGGCGGCTATCGCGCTGCTCGGCGGCGAGGTCGCGATGGTCGGCCATGTGGGCGATGACGTTTTCGGGCCCCAGCTTGTTGGCAATCTTCAGGCCAAGGGCGTGGACACACGCCATGTAAGCACCTTGGCCGGCGTGGCGACCGGCACGGCACTGATCATCGTTGATGGGAGAGGGGAGAACAGCATCGTCATCGCTGCCGGCGCGAACGGCCTTGTGTCCCCGCGAGATATAGATAGCTGCGATGATCTTCTGCGTCAGGCAGAGTATCTGGTTTTGCAGCTCGAAATCCCCCTCGAAACCGTCTCCTACGCCATTCAGAAGGCCACCCATTATGGACTCCAGGTAGTGCTAAACCCTGCGCCTGCCAGCGATTTGCCTGCCGCACTGCTTGGCGGCGTGCGCTATCTCGTCCCTAATGAAAGCGAGGCGGCGTTTCTCAGTGGGCAAAAGGTGAGCGACGTGGCCACGGCGCGACGAGCGGCGCAACGGCTTCACGCGCAGGGGGTGCCGGTGGTGATCATCACTTTGGGCAGCCAGGGCGCGCTTGTGCTCACGGACGACGGAGCGTTCCAGGTGCCTGCGCCTCGGGTGCAAGTGGTGGATACTACGGCGGCTGGGGATGCCTTTGTCGGCGGCTTGGTGGCCTCGCTGAACCGCGGCCTGTCGCTGCGCCAGGCGGTACGCTGTGCGGTGTGCGCCGGGGCGGTGGCTGTCACTCGATTTGGCGCGCAGACATCTCTGCCCACGCACGCTGAGGTGCAGTCCCTCTGCGACATGAGCGGATGACCTCGATATTCGATGCCCGACATCCTCTCTGGTGCGCATCCGCCACAGAAGAAAGCTGGAGGTTGCATGAAGACAAACGTGCTCATCATTGGCGGCGGTCCGGGTGGATATGTGGCCGCTTTGCGCGCGGCGCAGTTGGGCGCCCAGGTGACGCTCGTGGAGCGAGAGCATGTGGGCGGCGTTTGCCTGAATGTGGGGTGCATCCCCACCAAGGCGCTCCTGGCCAGCGCCGATGCGTACGAGATGGTGCGCAGGGCAGATGAATTCGGCGTGCGCACTGCATCACCGGTCGCGGACTGGCCTGCCATGCAGGAGCGGAAGGCAAAAGCCGTGCAGCGGCTGGTTTCCGGTGTGGAGGTGCTGCTGAAGAAAGCGGGCGTGACGGTATTGCGTGGGCATGGCCGTTTCCTCTCGCCGCGCACCGTGTCGGTGGCAGGGGATGGCGTCAGCGAACAGGTTGAGGCGGACCACATTATCATCGCCACCGGCTCGCGTTCGGCGACGATCCCCGTACCCGGCCTCGAGTCGCCACGCGTGCTGGATAGCACCGGCGCGCTCTCCTTGCCGGAGCTGCCGACCAGCATCGTCATCATCGGCGCGGGCGCCATCGGCGTCGAGTTTGCTTCCCTGTTCCATACGCTCGGTGTGCAGGTTACCGTGGTGGAGATGCTGCCGCGGCTGTTGCCGTTGATGGATGCCGACCTGGGGGAGGGTCTGGCGCGCGCCTGGCGGCGGCGCAAGCTCAAGGCGCTGACAAGCGCGCGGCTGAAAGAAGTGTCGGACAAGGACACCTATCTGGAGGTGCAGATCGAGACCGCATCGGGCACGCAGATGATCCAGGCCGAAAGGTTGCTGCTGGCGGTTGGTCGCCGCCCGAATGTGGAAAACCTGGGCTTGGAGGAGGCAGGCGTGCAGTATAGCCGCAAGGGGATTCCGGTGGATGCGACCATGCGCACCAATGTCCCACATATCTATGCCATCGGCGATGTCGTCGGCGGGATCATGCTGGCGCACTGGGCGTCGCACATGGGGGTTGCGGCGGCGGAGAACGCCCTAGGCGGGCATGTGACGCTGGATGAGCGCACGAACCCGTCATGCGTCTTCTGCCAGCCAGAAGTGGCCAGCGTCGGCCTGACGGAGCAAGAGGCGCACGACAAGGGCTACGATGTGCGCGTCGGCACCTTTCCGTTTCTGGCTAACGGCAAGGCGGTGGCCGCTGGGGAAACCGATGGCTTTGTGAAAGTGGTCGCGGAGGCCAAGTACAACCAGCTATTGGGGCTACACATCATCGGCCCACACGCCAGCGACCTGATCCTGCCGGGTGGCTTGGCGCTTACGCTGGAGGCCACGCTTGACGAGTTCAAAGAGATCATTGCGCCGCACCCAACATTGTGCGAGGCGATCAATGAAGCTGCGCTCGCGGCGCTGGGGATACCGTTGCAGATACCGGCACAGACATCTGTGAGCAAGCGATAAAGGAGCGAGCCATGCACGAAAAAGCCTATGCAGTCCTTGCCGAGCAGTTGGCCAGTAGGGGTGTTGACCTGGTCAAGGTCAAAGCAGCGCTGAAAGCGCAACGCATCGAGACGCCTTCATGGGGCTATGGCGATTCGGGGACGCGGTTCAAGGTCTTTCGGCAGCCCGCCGCTGCGCATAACATCTATGAGAAACTGGCGGATGCGGCGCAGGTGCACAAGTTCACCGGCGTCTGCCCGACGGTGGCGATCCACATCCCCTGGGACAAGGTGGACGACTACCACGCTCTGGCGCAATATGCGGCAAGTCTGGGACTACGCCTGGGGGCAGTGAACCCCAATCTCTTTCAAGAGGACGAGTACAAGCTCGGCAGCGTGACCAATGCCGATCCGGCGATTCGCCGTATGGCGATCGCTCATATGCTAGAGTGTGTGGAGATCGCCAAGACGATCGGCTCTAAGGTGTTGAGCCTCTGGTTCGCCGATGGGACCAACTACCCGGGGCAGGGCGATATTCGGACGCGCAAGCATTATATGGCCGAGGCTTTGGCTGAGGTGTATAGGGCAATGCCGTCCGATATGCGCATGCTCATCGAGTACAAATTCTTCGAGCCGGCCTTTTACATGACCGATATCGGCGATTGGGGCATGGCTTACTCGTTCGCCACCAAGCTGGGCCCCCAGGCGCAGGTGTTGGTGGACCTAGGGCATCATCCTCTGGGCACGAACATTGAGCAGATCGTCGCCTTTCTGATTGACGAAGGGAAGATGGGCGGATTTCACTTTAACGCCAAGAAGTATGGTGACGATGACCTCACCGTCGGCTCCATCAATCCTTACGAGCTTTTCCTGATCTTCAACGAGCTGGTAGCCGCCGAGGATGAAAGCACTGCCGCCACTACCAAGGCAATCGCTTACATGATTGACCAGTCGCACAACATCAAGGGCAAGATCGAGGCTACGATCCAGTCGGTTATGAACATCCAGATCGCCTATGCGCAGGCGCTCCTTGTGGATCGCGCGGCGTTGCGGGCGGCGCAGAATGAGGGGCGCGTCGTGGATGCAGAGAACCTGCTACTGGATGCCTACCGCACTGATGTCCGGCCGCTGTTGGCGCAGGTACGCCAGGAGATGGGGTTGCACCCCGACCCGCTGGCTGCCTATCGCATGAGTGGGTATGCGGCCAAGATCACGGCTGAGCGCAGCCTTCCCGCTGGTGAAGCCGAATCAGGGTATCCCGGCTAGAGAGGGACGCGTCATGCCTGACAAAGAGACAATATTGAACGCCTTGATCGCCCTGTCGCGGCGCATTGGCGACCCGACCCGGGAATTCGCCATCCTGGGCGAGGGGAACACGTCGGCGCGAGTGGACGATCAGACCTTCTGGGTCAAAGCCAGTGGCAAGGAGCTGGGTACGGCGGACGCGGGGACATTCGTCCTCGTCAACCTGTCGTGCACCCTGCAGATCCTGGAGATGGGGGATCTGACCGATAGCCAGATCAAGCAAGAGCTGATCGCCGCCAAGGTGAACCCGGACGATCCGGCGCACCCATCGGTGGAGACGGTGATGCACGCCCTGATGTTGACGCTGGGCGGCGCCAGCTTTGTGGCGCATACCCATCCCACCGCCGTGAACGCGATCCTCTGCTCGCAGCGGGTGGAAGAGGCGATCTCTGGCCGGCTCTTTCCGGACGAGATCGTGATCTGCGGCCCCGCTCCCGCCTATGTGCCATACACTGATCCAGGCATCCCGCTGGCGCGCAAGATCAGGGAGGCGATGTTGACTTATCAGAACGACTACGGCCAGATGCCCAAGGTCGTGCTCATCCAAAATCATGGGCTGGTGGCATTGGGGCGGAGCGCTCAGGAGGCGGAGAACATCACCTGCATGATGGACAAAGCGGCGCGCATCCTGCTGGGCAGCTACGCGCTCGGCGGGCCGCACTTTCTCACGCCCGCCCAGGTGGATCGCATCCACACGCGCCCTGATGAGGAATACCGGCGCAAGTTGCTAAAGTGAGGAGTCTGTGATGGTCAAAGATATCCTGGAGAGATACAAAGCGGCGGAGCTGCCGATCCCGACTGAGATGTGGGTGTGGCCGCTCTATGGCGCGGGGTTCGAGAACCTTGGCCGCGATGGCAAGCCGGTCAAGGTGCCCGTGCCCAGCTATGGCCCGGATGAGCTGCTCATCCGGCATGATGCGGTGGGCCTCTGCTTTTCGGATGTCAAGGTGATCAAGGCGGGTAATACCCATCCGCGTCTGCAGGGCCGTGACATGCAGGCAAACCCGGTCATCCTGGGCCACGAGGTGGCGCTGACGGTGGTTGGCGTAGGCGCGAACCTGCGTGATCAGTTTCAGGTGGGACAGCGCTTTATTATCCAGGCCGACATCTACATCAAGGGTGAGACCTATGCGTATGGCTATGTCCTGCCCGGCGGTCTGGCGCAATACAACGTCGTCGGCGACGAGGTGCTGCATGGCGACGAGGGATGCTATCTGCTGCCGATTCACGCGGACCTGCCATACGCTTCTGTCGCGCTGACCGAGCCATGGTCGTGTGTCGAAGCGGCTTATCACATCAACTACCGGCCACACTGGGCTCGTGATGGCGTGGTGTGGATCATCGGCACGGCAGCGGGTCGGGAGCGCGCTTATGCATTGGGGCAGCCATGGGCGCAAGGGGAAAAGCCACGTCATATCCTGCTCACGAACGTGCCCGCCGATCTCGAGGCGCAAGTGCGGGCGCACACGGCCCAGTGGGGCGTCCCGGTGAGCGAGCTCGCGTGGGATGGCGCAGCGTTTGCCAAGGCGAAAGCAATCGCCGGCGGTGAGGGTCTGGATGACGTCGTTGTGCTGGGAGCCGACGCCGATGTAGTCGAGGCGGGGCTCACGTCTCTGGCAGATGGCGGCGTGCTCAACATTGTGGCGGACAGGCCCATGCCGCGTCCGGTGCAGGTGGACGTGGGGCGGCTGCACTATGATCACATCTCCATCGTCGGCACAACGTCGGCCACGATCGCGGAAGCCTACCGACCGATTCGCACTCAGGTCAAGGCAGGAGGGAGGGCTTGGTTCCTGGGCGCGGCGGGCCCGATGGGACAGATGCTTGTGCAGTATGCCATCGAGTCGCCGGAGCGGCCGGCGACGGTTGTGGCACATGATCTGGTGTCGCGCCGCATGGGCGACTTTGCGCGCAAGTTCGAGCCGCTGGCCGCCTCGCGCAGCGTCGTGTTGTATTGCCTGAGCGAAGAGGCGTTGGGGCGAGAGGGGTTCTATGCCAAACTGCGCGAGATCGCGCCGCATGGCTTTGATGACATCGTCGTTACAGCGCCAACGCCAAAGGCGGTGGAGGCGGCGATGCCGTTTATCGGCCAGGATGGCGTGGTGAATATCTTTGCCGGCCTCTCGCGCGGCACAATGGCCACGCTCGACCTCACGCCGGTTTACCGGATGGGCGTGCGTTTCACCGGCAGTAGCGGCTCGAGCATTGACGATATGCGACGCACGCTGCGCCGCGCCGAGACAGGTGCGCTGTACCCCTCGCAGGTGGTCGCCGCTGTCGCCAGCCTGAGTGGCGCCTATGATGGGTTGCAGGCGGTGGCGGAAAGCCGCTTTCCCGGCAAAGTCGTGATCTACCCACATATCGCTGAGCTCCCGCTGACAACTCTGCCTGAGCTGGCTGACCGCCTGCCGCAAGTGTACAAGCGGCTGGAACGAGGCAGCATCTGGACCAAAGAGGCGGAGGATGAGCTCTTGCGCGAGATGTTGCCCGGGGCATAGAGATGGGAGAAGGAGCGGCAAAAGTGAAGCAGTTGCAGGATCGGATAGCCATCGTTACCGGGGCTGGCCAGGGCCTGGGTGAAGCTTTGGCGTATCGGTTGGCTGACGAAGGGGCGCACGTGGTTGTCGCTGACATCCGCGAGGATAACGCACAGAAGGTAGCGGCCAGGATCGAGGCAGAGAAGGGCCGGCGCGCGTTGGCGATGAAGGTAGATGTAACAAAAGAAGACCAGGTAGAAAAGATGGTGGCCGACACCGTTGCGACCTTTGGTCGGCTCGACATTCTGGTGGCTAATGCTGGCGTCCTGAAGGCCTTTGAGATCACCGAGTTCCCGGTGGATGCCTGGCGTTTTGTGATCGAGGTTAACCTCGTCGGCTACTTTATCTGCGCCAAGGCCGCCGCCAAGGTGATGAAAGAGCAAAAGAGCGGCGTCATCATTCAGATCAACAGCAAGTCCGGCAAAAAGGGGAGCTACAAGAACTCGGCGTATGCTGCGTCCAAATTCGGCGGCATTGGCCTGACGCAAAGTATCGCGCTGGACCTTGCGCCTTACAATGTGCGGGTCAACGCCATCTGCCCAGGCAATCTGCTGGACTCGCCTCTATGGGTGGATAGTCTCTATGATCAGTACTCCAAGCGGCTGGGCATCTCCAAGGAAGAGGTGCGGCAACGATATCTCGATCAGGTCCCACTGGGTCGGGGCTGCACCTATGAAGATGTGGCAAATGTGATGGTCTTTCTCGCGTCGGATCAAGCCAGTTATATGACCGGGCAGGCTATCAACGTCACCGGCGGCCAGGAGATGCGGTAGAAGTTACCGAACCCCGGCAGCCTTTCCAGAAGGAGCGGTCCATGTTCATGCGGGAATTGGGACGGAGTGGCATTGCGGTGACAGCGATGGGTCTCGGCTGCTGGGCGATCGGCGGACCTATGTGGCGCGGCGATCAGCCGGTCGGCTGGGGACAGGTGGATGACGAGCAGTCGCTGCGCGCCATCCAGCGGGCATTGGAGATGGGCGTTACCTTCTTCGATACGGCGGATGTCTATGGCACAGGGCATAGCGAGACGCTGTTGGGTCGCATCCTGCCGCGCTATCGGGACAAGGTGGTTATCGCCACCAAGTTCGGCAACGTCTTTGACGCGGACACCCGTCAGATCGTCGGCGCGGATGGGAGCCCGGCGTATATCCGGCAGGCGTGCGAAGCGAGCCTGCGTCGGCTCAATGTGGACTATATTGACCTCTACCAGTTCCACGTAGGCAACTATGATATGGACGAAGCGCCTGCCGTGCGAGACACGCTGGAAGAGCTGGTGGCGGCGGGCAAGATCCGCGCTTATGGCTGGAGCACCGACGATCCGGCGCGTGCTCGCATCTTTGCGGCAGGGCCGCACTGTGCGGCCATCCAGCAACGACTGAACATCTTTGAGGGCAATCTGGAGACGCTGGCTGTCTGCGAGAGTCATGGTCTGGCGAGCATCAACCGCAGCCCGCTGGCGAAGGGTCTGCTCACGGGCAAGTTCACCGCCGACTCGAGCTTGCCGTCGGACGACGTGCGCCATGGCTGGGATTTCCGTCGTGGGACAGTGGCAGAGCAGTTGGCGGCACTGGCAAAAGTGCGCGATGTCTTGACCGCCGAAGGGCGCACTCTCGCGCAGGGTGCGCTGGGATGGCTGTGGGCCAAGAGTGATAAGACGATTCCCATTCCCGGCTTCAAGACGGTGGCGCAAGTGGAAGAGAATGTGCAGGCGATGCATTACGGCCCTCTGCGCCAAGAGCAGATGGCAGAGATTGATCGGCTATTGGGTCGTTAAAGCAGAGTGCTGAACAAGGAGGGAGATGCCGATGTCGTCAACGGCCAACTTGATCGCATTCGACTTGGGCGCAGAAAGCGGGCGCGCCGTCGTGGGGCAGCTAAATGGCGACAAGCTCACGCTGGCCGAATTGCACCGTTTCGCCAATGGCCCGGTGCGCATCCTTGGCCACCTGCACTGGGATGTCCTGCGCCTCTTTGCCGAGATGCGCGCTGCGCTGGGCCTTTATGCCAAAGAGTATGGCGCAGACGCGGCTGGCGTCGGTGTGGACACTTGGGGGGTGGACTTTGCGCTGCTGGACAGGCAGGGTAACCTTCTTGGCAATCCCTATCATTACCGCGACATTCGGACCGAGGGGATGTACGAGGAGGTTTTCAAGCGCGTGCCGCGCGACGAGGTCTTTGCGCGCACCGGCATTCAGTTCATGGAGATCAACACGCTTTGCCAGCTCTACTCGATGGTGCTCGCCCGATCCCCGTTGCTGGAAGTGGCTGACACGCTGCTGATGATACCGGATCTCTTCAACTTCTGGCTGACCGGACGCAAGGCGTGCGAGTTCACCGAGGCGACGACGAGCCAGTTCTACGATCCCCGGCAACGGGATTGGTCCTGGGCGCTCTTTGACCAGCTAGGGATGCCCAAGCACATCCTCACGGAGATCATCCCGCCGGGCACGGTGCTGGGCCCATTGCACTCCAGTCTAGCTGAGGAAATTGGCCTGCAAGGCGTGCAGGTTATCGCGCCCGCGTGCCACGACACCGGCTCCGCGGTGGCGGCGGTGCCCGCGCGCGGCGAGCATTATGCCTATATCAGTTCCGGCACGTGGTCGCTGCTCGGCACGGTGGTGAGCGAGCCGATCATCACGGCCAAGAGCCTGGCGTATAACTTTACGAACGAAGGCGGCGTGGGCGGCACCTTCCGCTTTTTGAAGAACATCATGGGGCTATGGCTTGTGCAGGAGTGCCGCCGCACCTGGGCTGCCATGGGAGAGGAGTACTCGTACGACGACCTAACAGCGCTGGCGATGAAAGCGCCACCTTTCCAGGCGGTGGTAGATCCGGATGCGGAGTTGTTCTTGCGTCCCGGCGACATGCCGGCGCGCATCCGCGAGTTTTGCCAGAAGACCGGGCAGCAGGTGCCAGAGAGCGTGGGCACGGTCGTGCGCGTGGCGCTGGAGAGCCTGGCGCTCAAGTACCGCTGGACGATCAAGGGCATGGAGGAGATCACTGGTCGCCGCGTGGATTCGATCAACATCGTGGGTGGCGGCGCGCGCAACAAGCTGCTCAACCAACTGACCGCTGATGCCACCGGCCTGCCCGTGACTGCTGGCCCCTTCGAGGCGACAGCCATTGGCAATATCCTGATGCAGGCTTTGGCGCGCGGTTACATCGCCTCGCTGGAAGAGGGGCGCGAATTGGTGCGGCGCTCGTTTGATGTAACCACATACGCGCCGCAGCCCAGTGCCGAATGGGAGGATGCCTACCAGCGTTTTCTGCAAATCACCACAGAGAAAACGGGATAACGTCCCTGCCCTATGGGCAGGATCAGACCAGATGAGGGTGAATATGGAACAAGCACAGATCCAGGAGTGGGAAAGGCTATACGAGGAGCAGAACCTGTCCAAAGAGCAGTTGCTCACCTATCTGCGACAGATGTGGGAGATCCGCTATTTTGAGGACACAGTCTACGAGCTGTTGGGGCGTGACATCATCAAGGGGGCGTCCCATCTCTACGCTGGCGAGGAGGCGGTCGCCGTGGGCGCCATCAGCGCTATGCGCGACGATGATCTTATCACCAGCACACATCGCGGCCATGGCCACTGTCATGCCCGTGGCGATTCCCTGGCGGTGGGCGACGAGGCCAAGCAGGAGCACCTGAACAAGATGATGGCCGAGCTTTGTGGCAAGGCGACCGGCTATTGCAAGGGTCGCGGCGGCTCGATGCATATCGCCGATGTGGAAAAGGGGAACCTTGGCGCCACCGGCATTGTGGGTGGCAATATCCCGGTGGCTACCGGCGCGGCGCTGGCGCTCAAGATGCGGGGCGAGGATCGCGCCGTGATCTGCTTTTTCGGCGATGGCGCCTCCAACACCGGCAACTTTCACGAGGCGCTGAACCTGGCATCCACCTGGTGTTTGCCTGTGGTCTATGTGGTGGAAAATAACCTCTATGGCATGTCTGTGCCCTTTAGCTGCGCCTCGGCCAAACCGGACATTGCGGATCGCGCCTGCGCCTATGGCATCCCTGGCAAGGTGGTGGACGGGATGAATGTGCTGGCGGTGCGCGCGGCGGTGCAGGAGGCTTTGGAGCGCGCTCGCCAGGGGTTGGGGCCTTCGCTCATCGAATGCAAGACCTACCGCTACTATGGGCATTCGCGCTCCGATCCGCGCAAGTATCGCACCAAGGAAGAAGAAGCGGAATGGCGCAGCCGTGATGCGATCCTGGCGCTGCGCGAGTTCATGCTCAAGATCGGCCTTGCCAGCGAGCAGGAGCTGGACGCGGTGGAATCGAGGGCCGAGCAAGCGATAAACCAAGCGGTGGACTTTGCTCTGAAATCGCCCAACCCGGCGCCGGAAGAGGTGGAGCAGGACGTCTACGCTCCCTTATTCACCACGGCCGCCGATGTGGAACGTGAGAAAAAGCTGCGCGAGCAAGTCCGCCAGTCCAAAGGTATGCGGCAGATTGACTATCGCCAGGCAATCCAGGAGGCGCTGCGCGAGGAGATGCGACGCGATGAGCGCGTCTTTGTCATGGGCGAGGACGTGGGGCTCTATGGCGGCGCTTATGGTGCAACGCGGGGCCTTTTTGAGGAGTTCGGCCCGGAGCGCGTGCGCGATACCCCGATTTCGGAAGCCATCATCGGCGGCGCGGCAGTCGGCGCGGCCATGGTGGGCATGCGTCCCGTGGCAGAGATCATGTACGTGGATTTCACGCCGCTGGCGATGGATCAGATCGCCAATCAGGGCGCCAAGAACCGCTACATGTTCGGCGGCAAAACCACCGTGCCGATGGTCATCCGCACCGAAGGCGGAGCCGGTCGCTCCATCGCCGCGCACCACTCCCAGAGCCTGGAGGCGCTATGGCTGCACTTTCCGGGGATCTTCGTGGTCATGCCTTCGACGCCATATGACGCCAAGGGCTTGCTGAAGGCGGCCATTCGCGATGACAATCCGGTGATGTTCATCGAACACAAGGTGCTCTATGGCGTCAAGGGGCCGGTGCCGGAGGAGGACTACATTATTCCTTTTGGCGTGGCCGATGTCAAACGCGAGGGCACCGATGTTACCGTTGTCGCTTACTCGCGAATGCTGCACCGTGCTTTGGAAGCCGCTGAGATCCTCGCCAAGGAGGGGATCAGTGTCGAGGTGATTGACCCGCGCACGCTCAAGCCACTGGACCTGGACACCATCGTCAAGTCGGTGCAAAAGACGGGGCGCATCGTCGGCGTGACGGAAGCGTACAAGACCGGCAGTTTCGTCAGCGAGCTCTTCACTTTGATCAACGAGGTGGCTTTCGACTGGCTGGATGCGCCGATGGTGCGCGTTACGGCGCTGGATGTGCCGGTGCCCATGAGTGAGCCGCTGGAGGACGCCGCGGTGCCGAGTGTGAGCCGGATCGTCGCGGGAATCCGCCAAGCGCTCAAATAGAACTATCGAGCTTGCCGCTACGGGAGGCGTTATGGTTGTCGAAGTCATTATGCCCAAGTTGGGCCAAACGATGGAAGAAGGCACGATCCTCGAGTGGTACAAGAAAGAGGGCGATACGGTGCGTAAGGGCGATCCTCTCTTTCAACTCGAGTCGGACAAGGCGGCGCTCGATGTGGAATCCCCGGGGCGTGGCGTGCTACGTCGCATCCTGTATGATGCCGGCACAAAGCTGCCGGTGTTGACGGTGGTGGCGTTGATCGCTGGGCCGGACGAGGATATCTCTGGATATGTGCCCGGTGCGCCAGCCGGCGCGCCAGTGGCCGGACGGGTCCCCATCGAGGAGGAGAGGGAGCCATCGGCGGAGGGCGCGGCACCTGCCACCGCGCCGGCTCGCATCTTTGCTTCGCCGCGTGCCCGACGGCGCGCCAAAGAGGAGGGGATTGATCTCGCCGATGTGACCGGCAGTGGTCCTTCCGGCCGTATTGAGGAAAAGGATGTGATCGCTTGGCTAGAAGCGCAGCCCAAGGCAACGCCGGTAGCGCGCAAGATGGCAGCGGAAGCGGGCCTCGACCTGGCAACCATCCAGGGTACCGGCGTTAGCGGCCGGATCACGCAGGAGGATGTGCAGCGTGCACTGCAAGCGAGAGAGAGACCTGCAATCGCGCCTGTGCCAGAGCCAGCGGTTGCTGCGCCGGCGCCCGCTGTAGCGCCTGCCCCCGTGCCGCTCACTGGCTTGCGTGGCATCATCGCGCGGCGGATGGCGGAAAGCCACCAGACGACCGCGCCTGTAACGCTCACGATGGAGGTGGATGCGACGGCGTTCGTGGCGTTGCGGGAACAGCTCAAAGCGGCGCTGGCAGACGAACTGGGGTTCAATATCGGCTACAATGACCTGCTGGTCAAGGTGTGCGCCAGGGCGCTGCGCGACATTCCCTATATGAACGCCCGGCTGGTGCAGGAGAGCGGGCACGCCGAGATCCGCCAGCTCGAAGAGGTGCACATCGGCGTGGCGGTGGACACGCCGCGCGGCCTGCTGGTGCCGGTGATCCGCAACGCCGATACGCGCAGCCTGAAAGAAGTAGCGCGCGATCTGCGCGAGCTCGTCGCGCGCGCGCGGGACGGCAAATCGTTGCCGGATGACCTCACCGGGGGCCACCTGACGATCACGAACCTGGGCATGTTCGAGATTGACGCTTTCACGCCGATCATCAACCTGCCCGAGGTAGCTATCCTGGGCGTGGGGCGGATCGCCCAGCGACCGGCGGTGGTTAACGGGCAGCTCTGCATTCGCTCGCTGATGTGGCTCAGCCTCACATTCGATCATCGTCTAGTAGATGGCGCGCCGGCAGCTCGCTTCTTGCAGCGGATCAAGCAGTACGTGGAGCAGCCTTATCTGCTTTTGGCGTGAACCGTGGCCCCAAGCAGTGGACATCACACTGCTTGGGGCTTTTCGTATCTCAAGGAGGCAGCGATGGCGACTCTGTATGGCAAGTCCTTTACCCGACAGGAGCTGGCCCGACTTGCGCCCGATATAGAGGTGATAGGTGGCGTGCGGCGCGTTGTGCTGGATGATGGCGTGGCTCGCGGCGTGCGCGTCGCGCAGTTCCACACCGGCAGCGGATTGACCTTTGACGTGTTGCTGGATCGCGGCATGGATATCGGTTACGCCGTGCACAATGGTCGTCCCATCAGTTGGCAATCCTCGGTAGGCATCCCGCATCCGGCCGCCTATGATGACAAGGGTGCCGCCGGGTTCCTGCGCGCCTTTCATGGCGGCCTGGTGGTGGGTTGTGGGCCGGATAACGTCGGCTCGCCGAATGTGGATGATGGTGAGGAGCTGCCGCTGCACGGGCGGCTATCCAACACGCCCGCCAGTCACATCGGCTACGGCGGCACATGGGAGGGAGACGAATACCGCCTGTGGGTCGAAGGGCAGGTGCGGCACGCCATCATCTTTGGCGCGAATCTGCTGCTGCGGCGGCGTATCTGGGCGTGGCTAGGCGGCAACACCATCTTTATCGAGGATACGCTGGAGAACCAGGGGGTGGCGCGCACGCCATATCAGCTTCTCTACCACTGCAATTTTGGCTTTCCGCTCCTCAGCGCGGAGAGCGAGCTGCGCATCGCTTCGGAGGTGCGACCGCGCGACGCGGAGGCTGCCAAGGGGTTGGCGGAATACAACCGCTTCTCGCCACCGCGGGCTGAGTATCCGGAGCAGGTCTTTTATCACTTGCCGCGGCCGGACAAGGAGGGCTATGCGCGGGCGACGTTGGTGAATCCGACGTTGCAGCTTGGGGCGTACGTCCGCTTTCGTCTGGCAGAGCTGCCGCATATGATCGAGTGGAAGATGATGCAGCAGGGGATGTACGTGCTCGGCCTGGAGCCGGCCAACTGCTGGGTGGAGGGGCGGGCTCGAGACCGCGAGCGTGGCATCCTGCGCTTTCTTGAGCCGGGAGAGAAGGTTGAGCTCCGTCTGGAGATCGGCGTATTGCCGGACGCGGCATCGCTCGCCGGCGAGATGGCAGGCTAGGGAAGGATCAAAAAGAGCCGAGCGGCGAGCCGCTCGGCTCTTTTTTCGTTACTTGCCGATGATCGTTAGATCGAGACGGCTGTGCGGCATGAGCGGTCCGCCGATGAGCGGACGGGCGTAATCGAGGAATGCCTGGGTGGGAAAGTTGCCCGCCTCGTTCATCCAGTCGGACGGCAGCTTGCGCTCCTTGTCAGCCACCAGCGCCACATCAATCAGGCCGGTGGCGCATCGGTAAGTGGCTCCCGGCTCGCGGACGAGCGTGACCATCTTGCCGCACTCGCCGCTCACCGCCGCAGCCACTGCCTTGCGGCCTACCATATACGCCTCCTGCTGGTCTACTGGGGAAGCAAGCTCCGAGAAGGAGCGTTGCAGGTAGTAGGGGTTATCCAGGCGCACTGCCACGCCCAGTCGTTCGCTCAACACAACTTGCAGGTACTGCGTGACGCCGCCCTTGCGCCTGTGCCCAAAGCCATCCACCTCCACCGGCGCGAACTCCTCGCCTACTGTTTTGCCGCTGGGATCAACCGTGCCCTCGCTGACGGCAAGCACCGCAAAGCCGAGTGTCTCGTACACTCTGCGGGTGTCCTCTACGATCTGATCCAGTGTAACAGGGCGCTCCGGCACGTACACGAGATGTGGCGCATCCCGCTCCTCCTGCCGGGCCAGCGCTGTCGCGGCGGTGAGCCACCCGGCATTGCGGCCCATGATCTCCATCAGGCGGATGGGGCCATACTTGCCCATCGCTTCCGTATCGCGCCCGGTGTTGCGTAAGGCGGCTGCCACAAAGCGCGCGCCGCTCCCATAGCCCGGGCAATGATCTGTGCCGACCAGGTCGTTGTCCACGGTCTTGGGGACCGCGATGGCGTGCAGTTCATAGTTGACCGTCTTGGCGAATTCGTTCAGGCGGTGCACGATGGTGGCCGAGTCGTTGCCACCGATGTAAAAAAAGTAGCGGATCTCATGGGCGCGTAGCACCTCCAAAATCCGCTCTAGGTCGCTCTCTTTCGGCTTGTAGCGACACGTGCCCAGCGCGGCGCCAGGGGTTTGCCGCAGCCCCTCCAGAGCTTCCTTGCGCTGGCGGCGCAGGTCCACTAGCTGCTGGTGCATGAACCCCTCGATGCCGCCCACCATGCCGTATATCTCGCCGACATTGTCCTGCGCCATCGCCTCATGGATCACGCCGAGAAGGCTGTTGTTGATGACTGCGGTCGGGCCGCCGCCCTGCCCAACGACCAGGTTTGCTTTCGCACTCATTGATGCTCCTCCACTCTGATTCAGTCTATCCAAGCCCCGGCATAACAGATGCCAGCGCGGAGTATAGCACACTCCCCATCTCTTGACAAGAGAGCACGAAAAAAGGCTGCGCGTTTCGCCAAAATGCGCAGCCTTTCGGCCTGCAGAACCGCCTGTAAGCGGTGGACGCTACCGCCCCGTCAGCGCGCCAAAGATCGTTCCCACGGTGAGTGCGGCGCCCGCAAAGAGGGCGGTGATCACCAGTTGGATCACAAAGGCGATCACCCAGCCGATGATGGCCGTCGCTATGGCTTTGGCATCATCCAGGTCGAGCCCCTCGCGGATCGCAAAGAACGCGGCGATCAAGCTGAGGATAGCGCCAGCGAGCGCGACGATCCACCCCACGCACGGGATGAACGAGAAGAAGCCAAGCAGGCGCGGCGCAGTAGCATAGCCGATCACGCGCAGCATTTCGCCCAGGTCTGCATCGCCGCCGAAGACGCTGGTGCCGATCCACAAGGTGAGCAGACCAGAGGATCCAGCTGATCAAGATGCTGGAGAGAAACGAGCCGATGAACGCGCCGAAGAAGCCCGTGTCGCTGCCGATGCCCTGTCCAATGGCGGAAAGAAAGCCCGTGACCACGACGATGATGAGCGCTTCGGCTGTCGCCGACTCGTCGTGTTCGATCTCGCTGAAGACGGTCTTGTCCAGCTTGATGATTCGCAGAACCCGCTCCCAGATCTTTTCCATCTGTCCTCCTTTTGGGTGGAATGTGAGCCTGGAATGCCGACGCCGCTCTATCTAATATGATGCGCTCTGCCAGGCGCTCAGAAGCGCAGACCTGCCGGGAGGTATTCCCGTCGGATCTTGGCCACATAAGTATATAACGGATCCACGAATTGGGTACAGCGCGCTTCTAGAACCTGGCCCAGCAACAGGAAAGCCTCTCGCTCGTCCATCTCGTATGCATCAGCCAACCAGTAGATCAGTTGCTCCACCGCAATGCGAAAGGCATCCTCCGCGGGCCGCGCGCAGCCGATGGTCATCAGGTGCGTCGCGTTCACAATGCGCGGCCACATCATGCGCGTCGGCTTGGGCAGCAACTCCACCGAGAGCGTGGCGACGCCGCGGCATTCAATGCCGCCACCGCAGGTGATCTCCCCATCCCCCTGGATGGCGTGCATGTCGCCGACATGAAGCAACGCGCCAGGCACATTCACCGGCAGGTAAACAGTCGCGCCAGCGGCCACCTCCTGTGCATCCATATTGCCGCCGTGCTTGCCCGGCCAGGCGTTGCTATAGACCTCCCGTGCCGGCGCGACCCCGACCACGCCGAGCATCGGCTTGGTCGGCAGCTTGAGCTGAGCGCTCCACTCGACAAAGTCGTCGCGGATCGCCACCGTTTTCGTCACAATGCCCCACTCTTGGCGGCGGATCCAGTCGGGAAAGGGGTTGTTGCCTGGCGCAAAGCCGGTATAACCGACGTCGTCGGGGACGATCTCGTGGATCTTGACCCCCAGCACCTGTCCTGGCACCGCGCCCTGCACGCCAATGCAGACGGCCGGGTTAGGCCCCGTGCTCTTTTCCGGCGACCAGCGGTCCTCGACGGAGCGGAGCCACGCACCGCTGCACAACTCGGTCTCGGCCTGGAACACTTCTCCCGGCTCGACGAACAGCGAGGGGGCATTGAAGCGGCTGTGTTCGGTATAGACGATATCGCGCGAGACGCGCTTCATCCGTCCCTCCTTTGCCTGGTAGAACCCCACACTAACATCTCAGTTGCTTGATCGTCGCTAGATGTTCCAGCCGGGCAGGTATGCCCGGGAAGCCTGCAGCATCTCGCGGAACATCTGCCACGCTTTGTCAATGGGCAGCACTGTTGTCGGATCGTTCATGACCGCCCGGAAAGCGAGGTCCTGGTCTCCGGTCAGCGCTGCCTCCACGATCATCTCCTGGTTGTTCACGTGCGGCGCAACAAGTCCCCAGATGCCGGCTGGCAGCGGCCCCGCGGTAAGCGGACGAACGCTGTCGCGGCTAAAATGAGCATTGGTCTCCACGACGGCATCCAGCGGCAGATTGGGGATCTGTCCGATGTTCGGCAGGTTAACGTTGGTTATGAGGTCGCCAAGGCCGAGAATCGCGCACATCTGCAAGACGCCTTCCTCACCGGTATCGGGCAGATCAAAGGGAATCTTGCCGGCCATGAGGTCGCGCGTCTGTTGCGGCGCTTTGGCCCAGCGTGCCAGGCGATACTCGATGGGCGTCTGTACCACGCCCCAGCGCCCCAGTTCTTCCGGTGAGGTGATAAAGCCGTGGACGAACTCGACCAGATGACGGTCGCCAGCCGCTGCCAGCGCTCCGTACCGCTGGAAAAGCGCCAGTTTGACCTGATCGGCATTGTGGAACCAGTTCTTCTTCTCTAGCACTTCCGCCATCGTGTATTCGCGGATCACCCCGGGCTTGTTCACATGCTCTCGCAGCAGCGCGAGCAGATCATGTCCTTTATAGGTGGCGCGGTCGATCCACGTAAAGTGGTTAATGCCGGTAACGTTCACCTCGATCTCGTGGCGCGGCGGCACCGCCTCGAGACCCAGATACTGCATGGCGATCTGCGCCAGCATCTCCTGCGAGCTGAACACTTCGTGGCAGCAGCCGAACACCTTGAGTTGGGGCGCTACCTTGGTGAGGGTCCTCGTGCAGATCGTCATCGGGTTTGTATAGTTGATCAGCCATGCCTTAGGGCAGTGCTCGGCGATAGCGCGGGCAAAGCCGGCGTAGGTGATAGCCGAGAAAAGCCCCCGCACCAGGCCCGGCGCGCCGGTGGTGTCTCCCACAGGAAAGTAGAGCCCGTACTTGGCGGCAATCGCCAGATTCTGCCCCATGATCTCCAACGTGCCCGGCTGGATCGAGAGCACGACAAAGTCGGCGTCCTGCAACGACTTGGTCAGGCTCTCCTCGGCGTGATAGCGCCATCTGGACACGACGCCGGGCTTGTCTTGCATCCAGTTGCCTAACTGCTCGTTAAGTCGGGCCGATTCCATGTCAATGTCGTACAGCCATACCTCGCCCGTCAGGTCCGGGCATTTCGCCAGGTCAATCATCAACTTGCGGGCCCAGCCGCGGCTGCCGCCGCCGATGTAGGCGATCTTGAGCTCAATGGGCGATGTAGGATGATGCTTTTTCATGGTCCTAACCCCTTCCATGTTCCGCTATTTGGCCGAAAGCTTGGCCAGTTCGGCCCGCAGTTTCGGCGACTGCGGGAAGGAAACGTAATCGCTTCCCGACACAGGTCGCGCCGCATGCGCCCACGGCAGGCCCAACTCGGAAAAGAGCTTGAACTCAGCAAAGGAGCGACGCACCGCCTCTTCCATGCCTGGCACTTCCACCCGGTGGTCGCCATTTGGCAGCGTCACAGCTTTGCGATAGCGCTGCGGGATCTCGTGGATCCCCTCGCAGGACTCGAAGGCCAGATCAACGGCCAAGACGTGCAGGCGGCTGTTCGTGGGCGTGGCGCGCGGGCGGAGGCGCCGACCCTCCGCGACCGCGATGCCATCGCGGATCGCCTCGGCGTGAAAGTCCACGTGGCTGGGGGTCTCCACCGAGCGGATGGTGCCGTCGCGGTAGTGGATGACCGACTTGACGCCATCGAACGTCCACCGCGCTGTTGCGTTCTCCGCCTCGATCTCGATGATCGGGTTTTCATTCTCGCACACCACGTGGCTGAGAGTGATCAGCACATCCGCACCGGTGGTCATGTGCGCGCGCAAGGCCACCGTGTCGTACGTGGCGATATCGTTGGCGCGATAGAGCTCGCCTTCCAGCGTGGCAATGCCCACATCCCAGGCGGTTTCTGCGCCCAGCAGGTAGAACATGTTCTGCAAGAAATGTGCCAGTGCGTTTGTCACCGGCCCATCCAACACCCAGCGGCCATCGTACATGACCTCTCCGGCCCAGCCATTGCGGTCATAGTACACTCGGCCGCGCGGCCAGTTGGCAAAGCACTTCATGCGCCGAATCTTGCCCAGCCGCCCGTTCTCAACCTCCTCCCGCAGCGTTTGCATGGCGGGCGCGTGGATGTGCTGGTAGCCAACGGCGCAGAAATGGCCCGTGCGCTTTTCCGCCGCGATGATGGCATCCACCTCCTGCACCGTCGCCGCGACCGGCTTTTCCACGATGACGTCCAGCCCGGCCTCCAACGCCTGCACGGTCATCTCGGCGTGGTAGGGAATGCCGGTAGGGATTGCCACCATGTCCAGTTGGCCGTGCTCCTTTTCCAGCATCTCGGTCAGGGATAGATAGAGTCTGCGCCCCTCCTGTTCCAGCCGCTTGACGGTGTCCGGATACTTGGCCGGGTGTCGCACCACCGCTGCCTCCAGATGAGCCGCGCCCTCCGACTCGACGGTCAGGATGCTGCGCAGAATGGTGGCGGCAAAGCCACCAACGCCGACGATGCCAAACCTCTTCATGATACCCTCCTCTCAGCGCCTTGGCAAGAGCTAATGTGATTGTACCACCGCCCATATGAGGCGTCAATGGCCAGGGCGATTGCCCTGATGCCCAGGCAGTTGACAGCGGCATGGATCGTGAACATAATCGTGACATGTGGCCTTGTCTCGCCCCGGGATCGGGGGAGCCCCTTTTGGAGGTGCGCTGATGAGCCTTGATTGCCCCGTCTGCGGCGTCTTGGCAGACTATATCGAGATCTGGAATCCTCAGACGTGGAATGAGGGTGCTACGGCGCAGCTTTTCCCGGAGGCGGTGATGCATCTGGTCTCTGTCAATGCGCCACCATCACAGCGCCTTGGCGAGCGACCCGAGGAGCTACTGCAGTGCCCGCGTTGTGGCATGTCTTACCTCTATCGCTGGTGGATGCCCGGCGGTAGCGATGATGTCATGCACACCTATTTTCACGAGTCCATCCGTCGGATCGGTTCCTCGCTGGCCGGTGGGCCGGCAGACGAGGGTCAGAGTTGATCCTGCGGCGTCGTTCGCGACTCGCTGCCCGCCGTCTCCTGAGCTGATGTCTCTGTGATGGCTGGGGCGGGCAGCGGCTGCCGATGGCGCAGGTAGAGGATAACGGCGCACGCCACCGCGGTTACAATCGAGATCCACTGCGCGGTAGCGAGAGGGCCAATGGTCCAAGCGTCGGGCCGCTGGAACTCGATGATGAAACGGCCTATGGAGTAGTAGACGCCGTAGAAGAAGAACAGGTCCCCATCGCGCAGCCACCGCGCAAAGCGGCGGGCGATGTAGAGCGCCAGCAAGAAGCCAGCCAGATTCCAGAGCGACTCGTACAGGAAGGTCGGGTGAAATCGCTCATAGTTCTCGAAACCGGGCAGGCGGTAGGCTGGCGGTATATAGATGCCCCAGGGCAGCGTGGTTGGATAGCCATAGAGCTCATGATTGACATAGTTTCCCCACCGACCGATGGCCTGTGCCAGCAAGAGGCCGGGCACGGCGATGTCAGCCCAATGCCAGAAGTTCAGCTTGGCGCGCTTGGTATAGATCCAGAGGCCGATGGCGCCGCCGATGACCGCACCGATGATCCCCAATCCGCCTGCACGTGTGTTTAGGATCTGCATCGGGTGCTGGATATAGTAATCCAGGCTGGAAATGACATGGTAGAGGCGAGCGCCAATCACACCAAAGAGGAGGCAGAGCAGGAACGCATTCCAGACATGCTCTGGGTCATCTCCTCGCCGCTTGGCCTCGCGTTCTGCCACATACGCCGCGACGATGGCCGCAAAAACCAAGATAATGCCATACCAAGCAATGGCCAATGGGCCGATGCGGAAAGCGATTTTGGGTCCTCCCACGGGTGCCTCCTCAGCGATGATCTCGACTGCTATTATACGTGATTGCGCGGTTCAAGCCAAGGGATACGGCGGTGATGTCGCACGGAGATATGGTAACGAAAAGCCCCAGAAGAGCTCTTCTGGGGCTTGTCTTATTCGGCAGTCGTCCTAGAGCTTGACGACGTCAGCGGCGGCTGGGCCCTTGGGGCTGGTCTCGATCGTGAATTCGACACGATCGCCTTCCTGCAAAGACTTGAAGCCACTGCCGCGAATGGCGGAATAATGCACGAAAACATCTTTCCCGCCTTCACGCTCGATGAAACCGTAGCCCTTGGTGGCGTTGAACCATTTGACGGTGCCCGTAATTCTTTCGGCCATTGCTCGATCCCTCCTTCCTGCTATGTGATCACAGTAGGGCGGAGTACGAGCCTGGATCTAGAGCTGGGGAAACCACCGTCATTACTGGCACTGAGTAGCCTGTCATAAAGACGAGCCTCGAACCGACGACTTACTACGTCCTACAAAATTTACTATAGCACAATTCCTCATAATTGGCAAATGAGCTGTTAAGGTCTGACCGGCGTGCCATCCGGCGTGCGGGTGAGCGTCCAGGTGGGCGGCCCATCTGGACACGGGTACTTGGCTGCGAGCTTCTCGTTGATGTCAATGCCGAGACCCGGTTGGTCATTAGGGTACATATAGCCGTTGCGGACCTGCGGGCAGCCAGGGAAGACCTCTGGCAATGGATCGGGAAAGCCACTCCACTCTTGCACGCCAAAGTTCTGCGAGCTGACATCCAGGTGCAGGTTAGCGGCATGACCCACCGGCGAGACATCCCCCGGCCCATGCCACGCCGTGCGGATGCCGTGCAGTTCCGCCATGGTGGCCATCTTCTTCGCCGGCGTGATGCCGCCGAGTTGGCTGATGTGCGCTCGCACAAAGTCAATGAGCCGATTCGTGACCAGCGGGATCCATTCCAGGGGATGATTGAACAACTCGCCCATAGCGATGGGTGTAGCGCACTGCTGGCGGATGATGCGGAACCATTCCGACTGCTCCGGCGGGAGCGGGTCTTCCAGGAAAAAGAGCCGGAAACGCTCCAGTTCCTTGGCCAGACGCACCGCGTGGATCGGCTCCAGCCGTTCGTGCACATCATGCAGCAGCTCAATCTCGTCGCCCAACTGGCTGCGCAGGTATTCGAACATCCGGGGGATAGCGTGCGCATATGCCACCGGATCAAAGTACGCGCCGGGGAGCGCTCCTTCCGGCTTGCGGGTGATCGGGGTGCGCCCGCCGTAGCCGCCTATCTGGCAACGGATGTAATGATAGCCCTCCTCCATATACCGACGCACGTTCTCTTCCAGCTCCTTTTCGTCACGGCCATCGGCGTGACGGTAGATCGCCGCAGCCTCGCGACACTTGCCGCCGAGCAACTGATAGACAGGCATGCCTGCCAGCTTGCCCTTGATATCCCACAGCGCGATATCCACGCCAGAGATGGCATTATTCAGCACGGGGCCATTTCGCCAGTAGCTATTTACCCATGATGTCTGCCAGATATCCTCGATCCGCTGCGGGTCGCGGCCTACCAGCAGCGGCTTGAGGTACTCATCTACGGCCACCTTGACCGCGAGATGCCGCTGCGTAAAGGTAGCGCAGCCGACACCATAGAGCCCTGGCTCAGACGTGATCACCTTGACCACGATCAACCGGCTTCCGGCGGGCGCCGTGAGAATCGTCCTGATATCTGTGATCGTCAGCGGGGACATGGCCTGTCTCCTCCTCATATCGGTATCCTTGCTGCTCTCGGGCCAGCATAGCACACCTTGAGCGCTACGGCAACCGGAGCGTTGTGCGGCGATCCGGCTCGCAGGCACAAAAAGAGGCCGCCGGATGGTTACCGGCGGCCTCTCTACTCTCCGCTATGTAACCTGCGACAACGATTTGCCTTCGCCGAGGATCTCGTGCACGCGCGGCATCCACTCGCTGATCTTGATATGCTGCGGGCATAGCTCCTCGCAGAGCTGGCACTGGATGCAGGCGCTGGCGCGCTCCTCTTCTTTGGTGCGCGCATACCGTTTGCGGCTGTTCTCCAACTCGTCATACATGACGCCTTCATTGAGCATGGCAAAGTTGCCAGGGATGTTCACGCCGTTCGGGCATGGCATGCAGTACTCGCAGCGTGTGCACGGGATCGGCACCAGGTTGCGGTAGGTCTCCCGCACCCGATCCACAAGCGCCATCTCCGCCGCGCTCAGTCTGGCATCTCCATACTGCGCAGCCAAAGCCAGGTTCTCCTCCACCTGCGCCATGGTGCTCATGCCGCTGAGGGTCACCGAGACTTCCAGCTGGCTCCAGAGCCAGCGGAACGCCCATCCCACGGGCGAGCATTGTCCAGGCGCGCTATCCCAGATCTCTTGCACCCCCCGCGGCGGCCTGGCGAGCCGTCCACCCAGGAGCGGCTCCATAACCACCACCGCTAACCCCTTGGCCGCCGCATACTGCAAGCCCTTGGTTCCAGCCTGGTTCTCGATATCCATATAGTTGTACTGGATCTGGCAGAAGGTCCAACCATCATAGTCGTCAATGATCTCTTGGAATGCTTCATAATTGTCGTGAAAAGAGAAGCCGAGGTGCCCGATGCGACCCCGCTTGATCTCCTTTTCGGCCCACTCCCGCACCCTCAAATCCCGCACCTTGTGCCACGAGTTGGCATCCAGTGAATGGAGCAGATAAAAGTCCAGGCGCTCCGTCTGCAATTTTTCCAATTGCTCGTTGAACAGCCGATCGAAATCGGCGGCTTCCTTCACGTGCCAAGGCGGCAGCTTGGTCGCCAGACGCACCTTGCGCCGATATTCGCCTTGCAGAGCACGACCCAAGAAGCGCTCGCTGTTCCCGCCATGATAACCATAGGCGGTATCCACATAGTTGACGCCATGGTCAATGGCGTGGTGAAGCATTCGTGTAGCCTCTGGCTCGTCTATCTTGGCGTATTCTCCCAATGTGGGAAGGCGCATGCAGCCAAAACCGAGCGCCGAGACCTGCCAGTCGAGCTTACCAAACTTGCGGTATTTCATCCTTCACTTTCCCTTCCTGATATTCTCCGGCCGTTGACTCCACGATTCCGCCGATGCGCCTCGCCAGCGGCCCAGATGTCGCACCCCTTCGAGCGCTCCACTGTGTCCCCTTCCTCGCGGTCTAGAGCGAGTTGCTATGGATTCGCGGCCGGCAACTGGTTGATCCAGTCGCGAATGAAGCCAATCTCTTCCGGCGACAACTGCGCCTGCCCCAGCGGCATCTGCGGGATGCCGTCCGCCGGCCCCAACAACGTGCGATAGAGGAGGCTAGCTTCCGCGTTGCCAGGAACAATCACCGGTCCGTTTCTTCCACCCCGTAGTGCCTGCTCATAGCTGGCCAGGCTCAGACCACCGGAGTTGCCGTGGCAAAGGACGCAGCGACGCTGCAAAAGCGGGTAGATCTGCCCATCCCAGGTCAGCCTTTCCCCACGTGCGACGGGGGTGATCTCCCCGCCGCGCGGCGCGACCAGGATCCCCAGCAGCATGGCCCACAGCGCCGCGCCGAGCAGCGCCCAGGCCAGTTGCCGGCCGATCTGCCGCGGCGTGCCCCATCTCCACTCTCGCTCTTTGGCCGTTGTTGCCTGATCGGTTCCTGTCATCTCATCCCATCCATACTAGAGCAATGGCCAGCCCGGCGCAGCTCGCTAAACCAAACAGGTAAAGCCAGCGCGAATCTGCCGACCACAGCACATCCTGGTTGAGCTGTCGCCAGCCGGCCAGCGCGAGGAGCAGCGTAAAGAGCGTGGCGGCGACAAAGAACTGCACATAGAACGCGGGTGGCGTGCGGATCACAGCATAGACCGAGAGCGCCGCGATCGTAGCAACGATGGTTGTGATCGCCACACCTAGCAATCCGGGGAATACCCACCGTTCCCATTGCGCGCTGCGCCGCGCGAGCGTCACAACCGCCACAGCCAGCACGGCGAGGCTGAGAGCGGAGTTGAAATAACCCAGCCAATTGGCATAGAGAGCTGAGCCTGGTGTCATCCGCCTCTCTCCTCTATAGCGCGCCCGTAAACTTGAACCAAAAAGCCCAGATCGTCGCCGTCAAAAAGATGGCAAGATGCAGCAAAAACAGGATGATCCCCACCGCCAGCAACTGCCGCATCCATGGCTGCACCTTGCGGCGCACGATGATGATCTTGCCCACGAAAACCACTGTGGCGGCGACGCTCACGATGACATGCAGCCAGGGTCGCACGCTGCTGGGTGGGTAGAGGTAGAGCGCCAGGCCGGTGCCGAGAAACGCGAGGAAAACAAACAACAGAAACGACACCCGTCCGCTCACCACATGCCAACGGCGCAATTGCGCCGTTGTCCCGGGCAGGATCGCGGGGATCTTGCGTCGCATCTGCATCATGGTGAGAAAAGCGATGGTCGCCAGAACAAAGGTGCTGAGGGCCACCACCCCTTTGACGACGAGCAGGCCATTGAGCATCGCGTAACCTCACTTCTTCCCGGATGTGACATCTTGCCAAAAGACGGTAGCCAGCGACACAATCAGCAGTGCCGCCGTCGCCACCCACCAGAGCGATCTCAGGATCGCCGTAGGTATGCCGCTGGCCGCCGGCGACGCAGCGGTCAGCTCCAGCGACGCCTCCTGGCGGGTCATTTCGATGATCGGGAACTCGGCGACTCCATATGCGGCGGTCATTGTCGGATCAGCAGAGCGATAGTTGAGCACTGCCGTCACGGAGAGCGGCCCCTGCGCGTCGGATGGCACCGTCAGGGCAAAGCGCTCCGTCACCTCGCCTGCCGGCGGAATCCGGTAGTCGCGGTAGATGCGCACGGCGCGCCACGATGATACCGTGCCGTCGTGTACGCCGTCGGCATCCTCGAGAATCGTGTTGTACATCACCTGATCGGCAAGCAACTCTCTGCCGGTGACATCCCGCACCCGCACATCAAGCCACATCTGCCGGACGTAGGTGAGGCTGGTGGGGAGATAGTGCCCGGCGCCAACATTGCGCACCACGACCTCCAGTTGAGCTTCGTCACCCACCGGCGCGCGAGGAGGCAGCTTCAGCGCCAACTGCGCCGCTCCCTGCAGTCGCTCGATCGCCAGCTCGCGGTTGCCATAGAGGACGTTGCCACCCGTGAAATCGTGGGTAAAGATGTGTTCACGTTGCGGCCCGCCGATCGCTGCCTGGCCGGGGTTTGGCTTGGTAACGCCCACTCCCGGGGTCATGTGGCAATCCTGGCAGGTAACACCCTGTTTGCCATACGGCCCCACTTTCCACTCGGTGTATGTGGCCTCGATCTGCAGGCCGTTGTTCGGGTTGTAGATGTCGTGGCAGATGCCGCACACCTCGGACCGCGTATGCAGTATCGAGTAGGCGGTGTTGTGAAAGGGCGAGACCGAATCCCCAAAGGGCCCGCGCTTCACGTTCCCGGGCGTGTTGATATAGCTGCCGTTGCTCACACCATCTATGCCGCTGATGGTGTGGCAAAAGTCGCACTGCACGCCCTTTGTGGCGATATCGCTCATATTAGAGCCATCCACCGGCACATGCTCGCCCGCAAAGACGCCGATGGGGCTGTGGCATCTGATGCAAAAGTCGCTTAGCGCTCCATCAGTGTCGCGCACGGCATGTTCCATGCGCGCCCGGTAGAAGGGATCGGTGAAGGCATTTGCCAGGATGGATTGCGACCACTGGTTGTAGATATCCACATGGCATCGGCCGCACATCTCTGGCGGTGTAAACGCGGATGAGGGGAATGACTGCTGCGCGGCACTCCGCTCCACCAGCAACAGGGCGACCAACGCGATGCAGCAGAACAACATAACTACCTTGATAGCTCTCATCGTTTGCCTAATACCCCAGCCTCTTGTCCACAACGTTGCGCAATGGCTCGCCCGCCCGATAGCGCCGCAGGTTATCCAGAAAGATCTCCATGCCGCGTTCCAGGTAGCGTGGCGTGCGCCCCGAATAGTGAGACGTGATGATCACATTTGGCATGTCCCACAGCGGCGAATCTGCTGGCAGCGGCTCTCTTTCGAACACGTCCAGACCTGCGCCAGCGATCCGTCCTTCTTGCAGCGCGCGGATCAACGCCTGCTCGTCAATGGTGCCACCACGACCGACGTTGATGATAATAGCGCTCCGCTTCATGGCGTGCAGCTCTGCTTCGCCGATCATGTGGCGGGTCTCAAGGGTGAGTGGGATCGTCAGCACCAGGAAATCGGCAAGCGGCAGCACCGTCATGAGCCGGTCAGCACCGTACATCGCCGCGATGGCGGGATGGCCCACCTCCGGGTGGCGCCGGACGCCCAGCACGCGCATGCCCAGCGCCTGCGCCAGGGACGCTGTGCGCTCGCCGATGGCACCGACGCCCACCAGCACCATCGTCTTGCCGGCCAGCTCGTCCATCTCCTCTCGCGCCATCCTGTGCCATTGATGCTTTGCCTGCGCTCGAATCGCCTGATGCAGGTTGCGCGTGAAGGCGAGCATGAACGCCACAATGTGCTCGCTGATCGGAATCGCATGGACCCCAGAGGTGTTCGTCAGGATAAAGTCCATCTCGGCAACCTCTGGCTGCCGCAACAACCAGTCGGCACCGGCACCCCACTGCTGATACCAACGCAAGCGGTGCGCTTTGGGCAACAAATCGCGGGGAAAGCTCGCCACGGCGATCTCGATGTCATCGAGCGCCGCCGCGATCTCGTCGTGATCCTGTGTGATGAGCAGTGGCATATCGGGCGCCAGCGCGCGGATGGCATCTATGTAGCTCTTGTCCAGGCTTTCCGGCCCCATGGCCAGCAGGATAGTGCCCATCATGCTCCTTTGAGGCAGGGCAATCGGCGACATAGAACAGCGCCGACGGTGCTAGCTATTATAGTCAACATTGGATTAGGTGGCAAGTGTCCGAGAAACCGACAGTCCGCCGCCACTTCGGCAGCGGACTGTCAGAGTACGATCGGGGTGCTCTGTTCACGCGCCGCGCGTGGGAGCGATGGCATGTAACTCCTGAAGCGTGGCTGGATGCCTCAGCACCTGCACTGCGAGCGTCTCTCCATCCGGCAGCGCCCACCTGGCGTGGAGGTACTTGCCTTTGGGCTCGTAGTGCACGTCAATGCTCGCCATTGCTGGTTCCTGGCGTTCGCGCAGTCGCAGCGCCAGCAGGATCACGGCTTCCCGCATCTGGCGGAAGTCGAGCTGGCGCTCTTCGCCTTCGTAGAGGATCAGGTCCAGATAGACATGGTTGCCCTGGCGGCTGACCTCGGTGCGGATGGGCCAATCGCCAAAGGCAGCATATGGGATTGATAGGTCCAGTTGCGCCACACCCAGATCGAAAGTGTTAGTCTGCCCGATGACAAACGCGGTCAGCGGCCAGCTCTCGGAGATATTGAAAAGCTCGAAGCGCACGCGCATGTCCCGCGCGCGGATGGTGGCATCCCGCACCGGGTCGAGGCTGACGTGCGTGTCGCCAAAGTCTGTGGCAAAGTTGATGGCTGCAAGGAGGCAGCCTCTCGACTGCATGGAAAAGAACTGAGCGGAAGCATAGTCGTAGCCATCGTGCAGCACGCGGGCCTGCAAAGCCTGCGGCGCTTCCCGCGTGCCCCAATAGGCAACCAGCGGACGCGATTGGTTCCAAAAGTGGTGACGGTTGGTCGTGCCGAGAGCATAGGCCGGCGTGAGATAGGTCGTGCCGATCACCGGCAGCGGCGAGCCGCCACGCACCAGCGACGATTGCGCCGCCGCGCCGCGGATAAAGACTTGCACCACCTCGCGCGGCGCGGTGAGTGAGACAAAGAAGGGGATATAGCGATCCGGGCAGCGCACATCCAGTCGCTGATCTTCGATGCTGACGGGGCGTTTGCCCTCTGGGAAGAAGCGCACAGCGCCACGGCAGGCGCGTTCGATGAACGCCAATGTGCCTGGACGTAACAGCGTCGAGTAGCAGCGGCTGTGCGGCCCCGCCCACTGCGCGGTGGGCGGATGGAAATGACGGGCGACATCTCGCCAGCCGATGTCGTGCAACGCCTCGATCATCGGTTGCGCCGCGGAGTCCCGGATGTGCATTCGCATGCGCGTCAGCACATTCAGCGCAACAACGGTATAGGTGGGACTATTGAACTCGGTAAAGCCATCCTGCTCCAGCGTATAGTCGTAGAAGCGCTGGAGGCGTGCCCGCGCATATGCCAGCAGGTCGGCAAGCTGATATAGCTCGGCCGCCACGTAAGTAACGTATGTGCCCATGAGGGCGATATTTGTATATCCGGGACCCACGTTACGCCGCTCGATCGAGCGCGCGGCATGGATGGTCGCCTCGTCCAGGCGGCGCGCGAGATCATGCGGCAGACGCTCGCGATGATCGAGGGCCACCTGCAGGAGCTGCGTGCCGTTGAAATCCGCCCAGTTCCAGTCGGGCGGCGACATCTTGTCCAGCGGCTCCTCCAGGAACCAGGACCAGATGCCATAGGTGCGGCTTGTGGGGTCCTGATCCTGCAACGCGATGACGCGATCAAGGATGTCGCAGGCGCGCTGGCAGCGCCAAGCCTCGCCTGTATCCAAAAGCGCCACTGCATACGTGAGCGCGGAACGGGTCGGGTGGACCGTGCCTGCGCGCAGCGTCGTATGGTATCCGGGGCTGTGAAACGGCTCGCGGATCATCTGCTCGTCCGGGTCGTAATCTGCGTCCAATGGCGCGAGGGCCGCGAGCAGGTCGCGCTTTTGCTCCTCTGTCAGCTCGATCATCGGATCATCTCTCCCCGGGTGCACCCGATCCCTACTGCCAGGATAGCCTCTCTCGCATGAGAACGCGCGATTCATCCAGCGCGATGCCGAGGCCTGGCTCGGTTGGCAGATGGATGAGGCCGTTCTCGGGCATGAACTTGGTCTTGTGGAACCACTGCTTGTTCTCGTTGAGCAGGACCAGATACTCCAACAGCGGGCAGACGGCGGGCGATTGGGACGCCACCAGATGTAGCGCCGGCACTACCGAGTGACCGTGGGGGATGACCTGCTTGTCGTAGGCCGAGGCCAGGGCACAGATTTTGGGCATCTCGGTAAGGCCGCCGGCCCAGTCCGGATCGGCCTGGATGACGTCGATGGCATCGGCATCCAGCAGCACCTTGAACCCCCAGCGCGTGTATTCGTGCTCCCCGCCGGCGATGGGGATGCCGGTGGCGCGACGGATCTCGGCATAGCTTTCGATGCGGTCCGGCTGCACAGGCTCCTCCAGCCAGCGTGGGTGATATGGCGCCATGCATTTGCCCATTTCGATGGCAAAGGGCACATCCCAGCCGAGCCAGGCATCGAACATCAGGTCCACTTCGTCGCCCACTGCTTCGCGCAACGTTCGCACCAGCGTCATGTTGCGCGTGATCGCGGTCCGCCCATCTCCTGGGCCATAGCGGAAGAACCACTTTTGCGCCCTGAAGCCTTGCGCCACGAACGCGCATGCTCTCTCGCGCACCCTGTCTGGCTCCAGTGAGTATCCCAACGCGCTGGCGTAGGCGGGGACCGCCTCGCGCGTGGGGCCGCCAAGCAGGCGATATACAGGCATGCCCGCCGCCTTGCCGCGGATATCCCACAGCGCCAGGTCCACCGCGCTGATCGCCATCATCATGTACCCCTTGCGCCCGTGCCGGTCATGGCGCGCCAGCACATCCCAGATGTGCTCGACGGCGATCGGGTCCTGGCCAATCAGGTAGCGGCGCAGTTGTGTGTCAATCAGATACGCCTGCGCCTCCATGATAGGGCCAAACAGGCCACTCATCCCTTCGTCAGTAGCGATCTCGACATAGACGCCCTCGATGGGCCGATCCTCGGCCAGCTCCGCCGCCGTGGGTGGCGTCACGGTGCGGGCGCGGTATTCGGGAAAGAGATCGAGCGCACCCACCTGTCGCTCTTCGCTGAACGAGAGGCGGCGGGGGATCATGCCCCGCACGCGAAAGAGCTGTACATCGGCGATCCTCAAGGTTGGGCCTCCTTGGCAATCAGACCAGCGCACCGTCGGCGCGGAGCGCCTGGCGCAGCGCTTGTACGTCTAGGTCGCGTGGGCTGACGCCTTGCTTGACGGCCAAGGCAGCAGCGGTGCCAGCGGCCTGGCCGATCGCCATGCATGTGCCCATCACGCGCGAGCCGGCCATCCCCTCATGTGTCGCCGAGATGCAGCGCCCCGATACCAGCAGATTGTTCGGTCTCTTGGCGACCAAGCAGCGGTAGGGGATGTCGTACCAATCGCCTTCGGGCGGATATAGATCAGCTTTGTGGTACATCCTGTCGTGCTGCGCAGCCCAAAATGCACACTGCAGCTGGCGAGGACACTCTACGATGCAGAGGTGTACCGGATAGGTGTGCCCCAGCGGGCAGTGGATGTCAATCCACCAGGAGCCACGCGCCACTGCATCCGGGAATTTGCGCCCGCTGTGCACGTCGTCGCCGGTCAGCACATAAGCGCCCAGCACCTGTCGGGACTCACGCGGGCCGACCTGCGCCGAGGTGGCGCGGATGTAGCACTTTGCAAAACCGGGAACCTCCTCCCGCAGGAACTGCACCAGCTTCCAGACGTCTTCGCGGATGGATAACTCGGCGCGAGTCATATCCTCGGCGTTGGTCGAGTCGCCGGAAAAGCGCGTCATGTTGGCGGAGCTATGGTCGTGGTACATGTCGTTCATGTTGAGAAAGCCGGGATTATAGAAGCGGAGGCGGCCTTCGGCCATGGCCTGGCGAACCTTTTCCACCGCCGCCTTGCGTTCCTCGTCGCTCAGATCGGGCAGCCCGTCGAGGTGGATGAACGAGCCCATGGACTCGCTCTTGCCATCCCAAGCGCGGCCCTTGGTTGTGGGCGCACCCGCGCGAAAGGCGACGTCGGCATCGCCGGTGGCGTCAATCACGATCTTGGCGCGGACCGCCTGCCGCCCCGACTTGTTCTCGATAACGACCGCTTTGATCTCATTCTCCTCCACGATGGCATCGGTAACCAGCGTATGCAGGAGAAGCTGCATACCTGCCTCCTGCACCATCTGGTCGGCAACTCGCTTGAAGGTCTCGGCGTCAAAGTTGATCCCCCACTTGGTGAGCGCTTCCTCCCATGTCGGTGCGCCGCCGAGCGTGTGCATCCGCTCCGTCATCTCTTTGAGGATTCCCTCAACGATAGGCGTTTGGCTGTTGTGGGCGTGGTGGCCCAGGATCGGCGCTACCAGCCCAGCAGTGGCTAGGCCGCCGAGAAAGCCATAACGTTCGATGAGCAGTGTTCTGGCGCCATGTCGCGCCGCGGCGATGGCCGCGGGCAATCCGCCCGGGCCGCCCCCGCAGACAACCACATCAACCTCTGCATAGATCGGCAGCTCACGTGGACGTTCGGTAATCGTCGCCATGATCTCCTGTTTCCCCTTTCTGTCGAAACGTCGCCGTGCAGCGCCCAAGAGCGCTGGTCAGCTGTATGATACGTTGCTTGGGCAGATTGCGCAACATGGCGCTGCCGCGCGCGGCAGCGCCGCTTTTCGGCTCGCGTGCATTGCGCTACAATGCAGATGTCTGAGATGGCGCGGGCGGCCTATCGCCCGCTGCTTGGAAAGGGAAAGCAATGAAACCCTTGCGCGCGCTATGCGGGGAGTTGGAAAAAGCAGAGCTCTATGGCGATGGGCGAACGTGCGTGGCCGGCATCAAAGCCGATTCGCGGCAGGTGCAACCGGGTGATCTCTTTGTCGCCATTCCGGGGCAGAGCAGCGACGGACATCGCTACATCCCGGCGGCGGTGCGGCAGGGGGCAGCCGCCATCGCCGGCACGTGGGAGCCGACGCAGGTCGAGGCGCTGTTGGGTGGCACATTGCCCGTGCCCTATGTGCGTGTGCAGGAGGGGCGCGAGGCGCTGGCGCACCTGGCGGCGGCGTGGTACGATCATCCGGCGCGCAAGCTGAAAGTGATCGGCGTGACCGGCACCGATGGCAAGACGACCACCTGTACGCTGATCACCTCCATTCTGGAGATGGCGGGCCACGCGACGGGCATGGTCAGCACTGTCAGCGCCGTGATCGGCGGCAAGGAAGCGGACACCGGCTTTCACACCACGACGCCAGAGGCGTTAGATGTGCAGCGCTACCTGGCCGAGATGGTGCAGGCAGGCGCTGAGTACGCCGTGCTGGAATCCACCTCGCACGGCCTGGCGCAACACCGCGTTACGGCGTGCGAGTTCGATGTGGCCGTCGTCACCAACATCACCCACGAGCATCTGGATTACCACGGCTCCTACGAGGCATATCGCGAAGCCAAGGCGCAGCTCTTTCACCACTTGGGTCGGGCGGTGCGCAAAGGCGATATGCCCAAGGTCGCGGTGCTCAACGCTGATGACTCTTCATACAGCTACCTGGTGTCCATCTGGGCGGATCGGCGCTGTTCCTATGGCATGCACGAGGGGTGCGACATCTGGGCGACAGACGTGCGATACGATGCCGGCGGCCAGCATTTCATCGCGCATACACCGGTCGGCGATGTAGCCATCGAGACGCCGCTGGTGGGCCGCTTTAACGTCTACAACGTGTTGGCGGCGGTCGCGGTGGCGGTCTCGCAGGAGATCCCATTCGCAGCCATCCAGGCCGGGGTGGCGCGAATGCGCGGCGTCGTGGGGCGGATGGAGCGCATTGATCTGGGGCAGGATTTCACGCTGCTGATTGATTTCGCGCACACGCCGAATGCGCTGGAGCGCGCTTTGGAGACGGTGCGGCCACTGACGAGCGGGCGGGTGATCGTCGTCTTTGGCTGCGCCGGACTGCGCGACCGACAAAAGCGCTTTCTCATGGGAGAGGTGGCGGGCCGCCTGGCCGACCTGACTGTCATCACGGCAGAAGACCCGCGCACCGAGCGCGTGGAGGACATCATGGCGGAGATCGCTGCCGGCTGCCGGCAGGCGGGCCGCCAGGAAGGCGCGGATTATATCTGTGTGGCGGACCGGCAGGAGGCGATCCAGGTGGCAGTGGATCTGGCACGATCAGGCGATCTGGTCGTTGTGACTGGGAAGGGCCACGAGCAATCCATGTGCTATGGCACGATCGAGTATCCCTGGAGTGACCACGAAGCGGCACGCAAGGCGCTGCGCGCGCGGTTGGGGATGTAACCGATGATTGACTAACGGCACCACATGCGGTAGAATGGGCGCGAGGTGGATGTGAATGCGGGTGATTGCCGGAGAGGCGAAGGGGCAAAGGTTGCTGGCGGTGCCGGGCACGACGACGCGCCCGATCGCCGACCGCGTCAAGGAGTCCCTTTTCAACATCCTGAGCGATCGCGTAGTGGGGGCGACCTTTCTCGATCTCTTTGCCGGGACTGGCGGCGTGGGAATCGAGGCGCTGAGCCGCGGGGCTGCAGCCGCCACCTTTGTGGAACGAGATGAGCGGGCTGTGCAGACAATCCACGCCAACCTCAAAGCGACGGGGTTGGCGGCGCGGGCGCGGGTGATTCGCCAGGATGTCTTTCGTTTCATCGCCACCACCGGTCAGGCTGGTTACGATCTGATCTATGTTGCGCCCCCACAATATCAGGGCCTCTGGGCCAAGACGCTAGAGGCGCTGGATGGTCACCCGTTAACGTCGCCGGGGGGTCTGGTCATCGTGCAGATCTTTCCCAAGGAGTATCACCCTCTCGCGTTGACGCAGCTCGCAACCGTGGACGAGCGCAAGTATGGGAGCACATTGCTGGTCTTTTACGCCACCATGACTGGCATCGCCCGAGATGGATCTGGCCGGGAAACAGCTCAGGAGTGAAGGAGAGAAGCGGATGTCGGCGCAAGCGCTCTATCGGAAATGGCGGTCGCAGGCTTTTGACGAGATCGTGGCGCAAGAGCATGTGACGCGCACGTTGCGTAACGCGCTGCGCGATGGCCGGGTGGCGCATGCCTATCTGTTCACAGGGCCACGCGGCACTGGCAAGACGAGCATGGCGCGCCTGCTGGCCAAGGCGGTCAACTGCATCGGGGAGACGGAGGAAAAGCCGTGCAACCAGTGCGCTATTTGCCGCTCCATTACCGACGGCTCCTCGCTGGATCTGATCGAGATAGACGCCGCCTCTAACCGGGGCATTGATGAGGTGCGCGATCTGCGCGATAAGGTTAACTTTCGCCCCAACGAGTGCCGCTATCGCGTGTATATCCTCGATGAAGCGCACATGCTCACCACGCCGGCTTTCAACGCCTTGCTCAAGACACTGGAGGAACCACCGGCACACGCCATCTTTGTCCTGGTAACGACCGAGCCGCAGAGCATCCCCATGACGATCATCTCCCGCTGCCAGCGGTTTGACTTTCATCGCATCGGCTTGCCAGAGATTGTGGCGCACCTGCAGCATGTGGCGGCAGCGGAAGGCTTTCAGATCACCGCAGACGCGTTGGAGGCAGTGGCCCGCCAGGCTACCGGCAGCATGCGAGATGCTTTGAGCTTGCTGGATCAACTGATGGCGTATCGCCACGAGGAGATCACCCTAACGCGCGTGCAAGAGATCCTCGGCAGCGCCTCCGGCGAGGCAGTGAGCGCGCTGGCCCGCGCCATTGTCGCTAGCGATGTGCCACAGGGGTTGCGCCTGATCAATGATACGCTCGACAGCGGCGTTGATCCACGACAGTTCAGCAAGGAGTTGCTGGACTATCTGCGCGGTGTGCTCCTGGCCAAGATCGGCGGCGAATCGGCGCTCGTGAATGTCACGAAAGAAACCCTGGCGGAGATGCGCGATCTGGCCAATCGCATTCCGCTGGAGCGGTTGATGGTCGCGATACGTGCCTATAATCAGGCGGGGCTTGACTTGAAGGAGGCGGTACACCCGCGTCTGCCGCTGGAGATGGCGCTGGTGGAGGCGACGTTGCCCGCGGAGCGCGTCGCCGTGGCGTCACAGCCGGTAGAGGAGCAGAGGGCTGCTGCGATGCAGCCTGAAGCACGCGCCGACGCGCCAGAGAGCGTCCCAGCAGCGGCGAGCAGGCCAACGACCCAACGGCGACGGCAAGAGCCGCCTGTCGCTGCACCGGCCGTGCAGGAGATACCGCGTGTTCCGGCACCGCAAGAGGCAGTGCCAGCGGAGCCGATGCCTGCACCCGCACAGGTGGACTCGGGCCCTTCCGTTGCGTGGTTTACGGAAAACTGGAAGGACATTTTGGCGGCAGTGCGCGTGCGCAACCGCTCCGTGGAGGCGCTGCTCAATCGCTCTTGTGAGCCGGTCGCGGCCAATGGGAATGTGCTGACGCTCGCCTTCTTCCACGAGTTTCATCAGCAAAAGATCGAGCAGGCCAAGAACCGCGAGGTCGTGGAGGCAGCGATCAGTGAGATGGTCGGCAGGCCTTTTGGCATCAAGTGCGTGCGCTATGAGGGGGACGGCGCCCAGCGCGCGGCGCAACAAGAGCGCAAAGAGATCAAAGAAAGACAGGAAAAGGCGATTGAATCGGATCCGATCGTGCGCGCCATGGTGGATCGCGGCGGCAAGATCACGGACGTTCGGCCACTGGAGGGATAAGAGATATGGCGGGCAAAGGAAGAGTTTTTGGCGGGCAGCAGATGAACCCGATGCTCAAGCAGCTTGAGCGCCTGCAGGCTCAAGTCATGGAGGCGCAGGCGGCGTTGGCCAACGAGACAGTTACCGGCACCGCAGGCGGTGGGGCGGTGTCGGTGGTCATGAACGGCCACCGCCAGCTTCAGTCGGTAACGATCTCACCCGAGGTAGTAGATCCAGAGGATGTGGGCATGCTCCAGGACCTGATCGTGGCAGCGTTCAGCGATGCGGCGAAAAAAGTGGAGGATCTGGTGGCCAGCAAGCTGGGGCCTTTGGGTGGGGGTATGAATATCCCGGGATTGATGTAGATGCGCGCTCTCCCCGAACCAGTTTCCCGTTTGATTGATGAACTGAGCCGATTGCCGGGAATCGGCCCCAAGACCGCTTCTCGGCTCGCTTTCTACCTTTTGCGTTCGCCAAAGGAGCAGTCCTTGGCTCTGTCCGAGGCGATTCAACAGCTCAAGGAGCGGATCGTGCTTTGCCCGGTGTGCTTTAACATCACCGATGAAAGCCCCTGTGGCATCTGTCGGGATGAGGGGCGCGACCGGACACAGATCTGCGTCGTGGAAGAGCCGCTGGATGTCCTGGCCATCGAGCGTACGGGCGAGTATCGCGGCCTCTATCATGTGCTGCATGGCGCCATCTCGCCCATGGACGGGATAGGCCCATCGGAGCTGCGCGTGCGCGAGCTGATGGAGCGCCTGCAGGGAGGCGAGGTGACGGAGGTGCTGGTGGCGACGAACCCGAATCTGGAGGGCGAAGCTACCGCCATGTACCTGGCGCGTCAGATCGCGCCGCTGGGTATTCGCGTCACGCGCCTGGCACGTGGCCTGCCAGTGGGTGGCGACCTGGAATACGCTGACGCGGTGACGCTGACGCAGGCACTAGAGGGGCGTCGTGAGATGCGCTAGCAAGGATCTCTGCACATCTGTCAGGGCGATTTGACATGGCCAGGATAATGGATATAATCTGTCCCCGTTGTCTCGCGGCGCTGCACTAGGTCTCACGGTCCTTGGGTCTGTGGTGGCCTGGCAGAGGACGACGCCCTATGAGTGGGCGCGCGCCAAGCGGGCGATTTGACATGACGAGCAAACGGTAGTATGATTGCTGCTCGTTGTGCCAGGGTCAGGGCAGCCGTGGAGTAACGGCCTCGCGGGAGCGATTTGACAAAGGAATAAAAATGTGTATAATCCCGCAGCAATGCGAGCGGCGGATAGCGCGACCAGGTGAAGTGGCGTCAGGCTTGGCCATGTGCCGGCTGGACAGCCTGGGGCATCGGGCGCGGGCCGTACTGGGCCAGATTCGCGGCGAGCATCGCCCTGGGAGCAGTGTGGCGGCGGTCGAATCGCCGAAAGGCGATTTGACAATGGGGAGAAAAGGAGTATAATGCTCTGTCGCCACGATGGTGAGGGAAATCGCAAAGAAATCCCTTGAAAACCTTGACAAAAGCTGTGCGTTGTGCTATAATTAGTCTGCGAATAGCCTAGTTCATGGGGCTGAGCACCTAGAGTGCCGGAAGTGAGAGCGCCGAAGGCGGTTGGATCTTCCTCGTGGGTTGGCCGGTTGTAACGGCCGACGTCTTTCTCCGCAAGGCGATTTGACAAGAACCCAGAAAGTGGTATAATAGGTGGCACCTCTTGGGAGAACCTTAACAACCGAAAAGTGATAGGAAATGCGCAGCGGAACCCGGAGTTCAAGTGACACGATCCATAGTCCAACTATGGTAGAAAACTCTTTTTGTGGAGAGTTTGATCCTGGCTCAGGATGAACGCTGGCGGCGTGCTTGATGCATGCAAGTCGAACGCATCAGCAATTAGTGGAAGGCCTCTTGAGGCGGGGAAGGGGAGAAATCCTCGGAGCCGTGGATGGGGGTTGGAGACTTGACGCTGGTGAGTGGCGGATGGGTGAGTAACACGTCGGTGACCTGCCCCAAAGTGGGGAATAACTGCCCGAAAGGACAGCTAATTCCGCATGTGGTCTATCGTTCGCTCGGTAGATTAAAGGCGAAAGCCGCTTTGGGAGGGGCCCGCGGCCGATTAGCTAGTTGGTAGGGTAATGGCCTACCAAGGCGATGATCGGTAGCTGGTCTGAGAGGATGATCAGCCACACTGGCACTGACACACGGGCCAGACTCCTACGGGAGGCAGCAGCAAGGAATATTGCACAATGGGCGAAAGCCTGATGCAGCAACGCCGCGTGGGCGATGAAGGCCTTCGGGTTGTAAAGCCCTTTTCTGCGGGAAGAGCAAAGGACGGTACCGCAGGAATAAGTCTCGGCTAACTACGTGCCAGCAGCCGCGGTAATACGTAGGAGACGAGCGTTATCCGGATTTACTGGGTGTAAAGCGCATGTAGGCGGGTTCTCAAGTCGGGCATGAAATCTTTCGGCTTAACCGGGAGGGGTGGTCCGATACTAGGAGCCTTGAGGGCAGGAGAGGGAAGCGGAATTCCCGGTGTAGTGGTGGAATACGTAGATATCGGGAGGAACACCAGTGGCGAAGGCGGCTTCCTGGCCTGTGCCTGACGCTAAGATGCGAAAGCGTGGGTAGCAAACGGGATTAGATACCCCGGTAGTCCACGCCGTAAACGATGGATACTAGGTGTTGGTGGCCCTTTACCCCACCAGTGCCGAAGCAAACGCGATAAGTATCCCGCCTGGGGACTACGGTCGCAAGACTAAAACTCAAAGGAATTGACGGGGGCCCGCACAAGCAGCGGAGCGTGTGGTTTAATTCGAGGCTACACGAAGAACCTTACCTGGGTTTGACATGCTAGTGGTAGTGACGCGAAAGCCGAACGACCCTTCGGGGAGCTAGCACAGGTGCTGCATGGTTGTCGTCAGCTCGTGCCGTGAGGTGTTAGGTTAAGTCCTGCAACGAGCGCAACCCTTGTCGCTAGTTGTACTTTTCTAGCGAGACCGCCGGGGTAACTCGGAGGAAGGTGGGGATGACGTCAAATCAGCATGGCCTTTATATCCAGGGCTACACACACGCTACAATGGCCGGTACAATGGGTTGCCAAGCCGCGAGGCGGAGCCAATCCTAAAAAGCCGGTCTCAGTTCGGATTGGAGGCTGCAACCCGCCTCCATGAAGCTGGAGTTGCTAGTAACCGCAGGTCAGCCATACTGCGGTGAATACGTTCCCGGGCCTTGTACACACCGCCCGTCACGTCATGGGAGCTGATAACACCTGAAGCCGGTGGGCTAACCGCAAGGAGGCAGCCGTCGAGGGTGGGATCGGTGACTGGGACGAAGTCGTAACAAGGTAGCTGTAGCGGAAGCTGCGGCTGGATCACCTCCTTTCTAGGGAGATGTCCTGGCTCGATGAGAGCACAGGCAGATCCTCAGGTAAAGGCGCTGATGCCTCAGCTTGCTGAGGCGATATCAGCGATCCTCCGGCGCTGCTTTTCCTATCACTTTTCGGCGGTTAAGGTCTTTCAGGGCACGGGCCTTTAGCTCAGTCGGCTAGAGCATTCCTCTGATAAGGGAAAGGTCTCTGGTTCAAGTCCAGAAAGGCCCATTGGGTAAGGGGATGTAGCTCAGCTGGGGGAGCGCCTCCCTTGCACGGAGGAGGTCAGGGGTTCGAGTCCCCTCATCTCCATCAGGGGGCGGCACTTGACCAAAGGCCGAGTGTAGATATAATGAGTCTCCCGGGCGCGAAAGGTTCTGGATGGTGGATCTGACGGGGGCATACACAACGGAATAGCGTCGGTTGGGTTATATCCATGGGCGATCTTCTGGACGGCCTGAGATATAACGAGCAGGCCGTTTTTGGTGCCCGGAGGGGATTCGCCTCTAGCGAGTGTGCTTCACGTGAGGGAGCACAGCCGCTAGCGGCCAATCGCTAGGGACTAGTACTTTAACAACTGAACAGAATGCGAAAACTTCAATTTGCGTCGTATTACGCGAATTAAGCTACTAAGGGCGCACGGTGGATGCCTTGGCGCTAAGAGCCGATGAAGGGCGTGGTTGGCTGCGATAAGCCTCGGGGAGCCGTCAGCAGGCGTTGATCCGGGGATACCCGAATGGGGAAACCCACCGGAGGGAATGCTCCGGTACCGCACACTGAATACATAGGTGTGTGGAGGCAAGCAGGGGAACTGAAACATCTAAGTACCCTGAGGAAAAGAAATCAAGTCAGAGATTCCCAAAGTAGTGGCGAGCGAAATGGGAAGAGCCCAAACCTGGTACGCGTTAAAGACTAGGGTCGTTGCGTATCGGGGGTTGTAAGGCGTCGGCAGGGATGCCCTAGCGTCCCAGGAAGTGATAAATCTGCGAGCTAGTCGAAGGATACTGGAAAGGTCCGCCATAGAGGGTGATAGACCCGTAGGCGAAAGCGAGCAGACTTCCGCTGATGTCCTTGAGTACCACGGGACACGAGGAATCCTGTGGGAAGCTGGGAGGACCATCTCCCAAGGCTAAATACTCTTGGCGACCGATAGTGAACAAGTACCGTGAGGGAAAGGTGAAAAGAACCGGGGTGACCGGAGTGAAATAGAACCTGAAACCGTGTGCCTATAAGCAGTGGGAGGGCTATGCCCCTTCGGGGGAATGCCTGACCGCGTGCCTTTTGGAGAATGAGCCAGCGAGTTAATCTCTGTGGCAAGGTTAAGGGGGTGACACCCGTAGCCGTAGCGAAAGCGAGTCTGAATAGGGCGTTCAGTCGCAGGGATTAGACCCGAAACCAGGTGACCTACCCGTGGCCAGGGTGAAGCGGGGGTAAAACTTCGTGGAGGCCCGAACCTTTCACTGTTGCAAAAGTGTGGGATGAGCTGCGGGTAGCGGTGAAATGCCAAACGAACTTGGAGATAGCTGGTTCTCCCCGAAATAGCTTTAGGGCTAGCCTCAAGGGTTTTGTGGTGGAGGTAGAGCACTGGATTGACAAGGGGGCGTAGAGCTTACCAAATCAAACCAAACTCCGAATGCCATCACTTGATACCTTGGGAGTCGGACAGTGGGAGATGAGTTTCATTGTCGAGAGGGAAACAGCCCAGACCGCCGGCTAAGGTCCTCAAGTCCAGGCTAAGTGGTAAAGGATGTGGAATTACTCAGACAGCTAGGAGGTTGGCTCAGAAGCAGCCATCCTTTAAAGAGTGCGTAATAGCTCACTAGTCGAGCGATTCTGCGCCGATAATATAGCGGGGCTCAAGCCTGGTACCGAAGCCGCGGGATCAGCGAAAGCTGATCGGTAGGGGAGCGTTCTGCTCTGCGTTGAAGTCAGACCGTAAGGACTGGTGGAGCGGGCAGAAGTGCGAATGCTGGCATGAGTAGCGTGAAACGCGTGAGAAACGTGTTCGCCGTAAACCTAAGGTTTCCTACGGAAGGTTAATCCGCGTAGGGTTAGTCGGCCCTAAGCCGAGGCCGCGAGGCGTAGGCGATGGACAACAGGTCAATATTCCTGTACCGCGTAGGATCGGCAAAGACGCGATGGGGTGACACAGAAGGGTAGATCAGCCTGGGATTGGTAGAAGCTCCTGCGGGAGCGCCAGGTGCTAAGCCTGTAGGGAGATGAGGACGGCAGGGAAATCCGCTGTCTGATCCTGAGAGGTGATGGCGGTGCCTTTATGGCCGCAAGTGATTGAGCCCATGCTGTCAAGAAAAGCCTCTAGCGAGATCCGCGTGACCGTACCGCAAACCGACACTGGTAGGTGGGTAGAATATACCAAGGCGACGGGAGAACCCTTGTTAAGGAATTAGGCAAAATGGCTCCGTAACTTCGGGAGAAGGAGCGCCTCGGTAGGGTAAGGACGTCTCGCATGTCCAAGCCCGAGGAGGCCGCAGTGAAATGGCCCTACTGACTGTTTAACAAAAACACAGGTCTCTGCTAAAGCGTAAGCTGATGTATAGGGGCTGACCCCTGCCCAGTGCTGGAAGGTCAAGGGGAGAGGTTAGCGCAAGCGAAGCCTTGAACCGAAGCCCCAGTGAACGGCGGCCGTAACTATAACGGTCCTAAGGTAGCGAAATTCCTTGTCGGGTAAGTTCCGACCCGCACGAATGGCGTAACAAGTGGGGCGCTGTCTCAACAAGGGACCCGGCGAAATTGAAGTAGCGGTGAAGATGCCGTTTACCCGCAGCAGGACAAAAAGACCCCGTGGAGCTTTACTGTAGCTTGGTATTGAGTTGAGGCTTAGTCTGTGTAGGATAGGTGGGAGACTGTGAAGCTGGGGCGCTAGCCTCGGTGGAGTCGTCCTTGAAATACCACCCTGAGTAAGTTTCGACCCTAACTCGCATCCGTGATCCGGTGTGAGGACAGTGCCTGGTGGGCAGTTTGACTGGGGCGGTCGCCTCCCAAAGAGTAACGGAGGCGCCCAAAGGTTCCCTCAGGCTGAATGGAAACCAGCCATAGAGTGTAAAGGTATAAGGGAGCTTGACTGCGAGACATACAGGTCGAGCAGAGACGAAAGTCGGGCTTAGTGATCCTACGGTTCCGTATGGAAGGGCCGTGGCTTATCGGATAAAAGCTACCCCGGGGATAACAGAGTAGTCTGGCCCTAGAGTTCATATCGACGGCCAGGTTCGCTACCTCGATGTCGGCTCGTCACATCCTGGGGCCGGAGTAGGTCCCAAGGGTTGGGCTGTTCGCCCATTAAAGTGGTACGCGAGCTGGGTTCAGAACGTCGTGAGACAGTTCGGTCTCTATCCGCTGTGGGCGTAGGTGACTTGCGAGGAGCTGCTCCCAGTACGAGAGGACCGGAGTGGACAGACCTCTAGTGTGCCAGTTGTCCCGCCAGGGGCATCGCTGGGTAGCTATGTCTGGCAGAGATAACCGCTGAAAGCATCTAAGTGGGAAGCTCGCCTCAAGATTAGGTCACCCACCGGGTAACCGGGTAAGTGCGCAGGAAGACCACCTGCTTGATAGGGCAGAAGTGTAAGGACAGCAATGTCTTGAGCTAACTGCTACTAATGCACGAGGGCTTAATTCACTAACGTAATACGAGCGTAAGTTGAGTGCTGCGTTCTGTTCAGTTCTTAGAGTACTAGTCCATGAAAAGAACATAAAGGTTCTTTTGGTGACTTGAGCGGAGGGGAAACACCCAGCTCCATCCCGAACCTGGCAGTTAAGCCCTCCAGCGCCGATGATACTTCTCTGGAACCGGAGCGGGAACGTAGGTCGTTGCCAAGAGAACCTTTTGTTATCCCTCGCAAGCCCGCGGTCGGCCAGGCCTGTTGCAGGGGCCTCTTGGCTTGCTTACACCCCCGTTCTGTGCTAAAATGGCTACACGGCGTTGGGGCGTCGCCAAGCGGTAAGGCTCGGGAATTTGGATCCCGCATTCGGAGGTTCGAATCCTCCCGCCCCAGCCTTTCTCTTGTGCCACAGGAGGCATGATGCAACGTCTGGCTGTAGCCATCCTCGCCGCTGGCCAGGGCACCCGCATGAAATCCAAGCTTCCCAAGGTGCTACACCCTGTGGCGGGGCTGCCGATCATCCGCCATGTTATAAACAACGCTCGCGCCGTCACCGACACCAAGCCCGTGCTAGTCGTGGGGCATGGCGCTGACCTTGTCCGGCAGACACTGGGCGATGAAGTCGAGTACGTGACGCAGGCGCAACAGCTCGGCACGGGACATGCCTTGCTGCAGGCGCGTGCGGCGCTGGAGGGACGAGCAGAGGCGATCCTCTCCCTCTATGGTGATATGCCCTTGCTCACGCGCGAGACATTGCAGCGGCTTGTGGCGACGCATCAGGCTAATGATGCCGCTATCACGATGCTGACGGCGATTTCGGACGATTCGATGGCATTCGGGCGTGTGTTGCGCGACGAGTCCGGCCAGGTGCAGCGCGTTGTGGAAGAGGTGGATTGCACGCCGGAGCAGAAGAAGATCAAGGAGCTCAATTGCGGCATCTACTGTTTTCGCGCCGATTGGCTCTGGCCGCGCCTTCCCCAGATCTCGTTGAGTCGTAAGGGCGAGTACTATCTCACTGACATGGTGGAGATGGCGACGCGCGAGGGGTACCGCGTGGAGGCAATCGTCCTAGATGATGTGCGCGAGGTCATCGGCATCAACGATCGCACCCAGCTGGCCTGGGCCGAGAATGTGCTCCGCGATCGTATCCGCGTGGCGCTGATGCGCTCCGGCGTCACTCTCAAGGATCCTGCAACTACCTATGTCGACGCCACCGTCCGGATCGGCCAGGATACCGTGATCTACCCCAATTGCCACCTGCAGGGAAACACGATCATCGGGGAGGATTGTATCATCGGGCCCAATGCGCTGGTGCGCGATGCTGAGGTGGGGTGCAACTGCCATATCAACGCGTCGGTCGTGGAAGACGCGATTCTGGAAGATGGCGTGCGCATCGGGCCTTATAGCCATGTGCGCAGCCAGGCGCGTCTGGGCCAGGGGACGTACATGGGCAACTTTGGCGAGGTCAAGAACTCGCAGATCGGGCCCGGCACGGTGATCAGTCACTTTTCCTACGTGGGCGATGCCACGGTGGGCGAGAATGTGAACCTAGGTGCGGGCATCGTAACGTGCAACTTTGACGGCAAGCAGAAGCATCGCACGATCATCGAGGCGGGAGCATTTGTCGGCAGCGGCACAATGCTGGTCGCGCCGGTGCGGATTGGCGCGGGAGCGCGGATCGGCGCTGGCTCGGTGGTAACGCACGACATCCCGGCGGGGGCACTGGCTTATGGCGTGCCGGCGCGGGTAAAGGAATAGGCGCTCGGTGGCGCGGGACTGTGCATGATGGAAATTGAACTGAATGTGCACGAGCTTGTCGCGCAGGCGGCAACGGCGCGAGAACGAGCCTACGCTCCCTACTCGCACTTCCTCGTGGGCGCGGCGCTCCTGACCAAGTCAGGTCGGATATACACTGGCGCCAATGTGGAAAACGCCTCCTATAGCGTTACGATATGCGCGGAGCGGGTAGCCCTCTTTTCGGCGGTGGCCGCCGGCGAACGCGAGTTCGTCGCCTTGGCCGTGGTGACGGATGCCGGCGTGTCGCCATGCGGCGCCTGCCGTCAGGCGCTGCGCGAGTTCAGCGCTAACCTGCGTGTGTTCATCGCTGACGCGGCGGGCCACTGCCGGGAGCATACGCTGGCGGAATTGCTGCCGGACGCTTTCGTCCCGGATGACCTGCCGCACTAGCTTTGGCGAGAAAAGACCGCGTCATTCACGACGCGGTCTTTTTTGTGCGCTTCGGCGCGCGGCTATCGCGCGGAGATTTGTCCCCGCGCCAGGGGCATGCTATAATGCAAAAGATGGATGGAGGAGGTGCGCAATACAGGAGATGCCGGAGCTCAAAGGGTTGAATGTCAAGATGGCAGAGGTTCGCGAGTTGACAGACGCCAAGGGCTTTTCGTCGGACCCGGCGCGCATCTGGGAGATGCTGGCTCTCATTCACAGCGAAGTCTCGGAGGCCACCGATGCCTACAAGAAGGGTGAGGCTTTGGAGGAGGTCGGCGAAGAGCTGATAGATGCCATTATCCGCATCCTGCACCTCCTTTCCACGTTAGGGTTGGATGCCGAGGCGATTTTCGAGGCCAAGATGGCCAAGAACTGGCAGCGCCCAACCAAGTATGGAACGGTGCGAGGCGGCTGAAATGCAAGGAGGGCACGACATGACGGAGCAGACATTTGCCCAACCGACGGCGGCGGCACTGGCCAAGTACATTGATCACACGATCCTCAGGCCGGAGGCAACGCTGGAGCAGATCACGCAACTCTGCGCGGAGGCCGTGCGTTACGGCTTTGCGGCGGTGTGCGTGAACCCGTGCAATGTGCGACAGGCAGCGACGCTGCTGCGCGGCAGCGGGGTCGCTGTGGCCACGGTAGCGGGCTTTCCGTTGGGCGCGACGCTGCCGCAGGTCAAAGCATACGAGGCGGAACAGGCGATCCTCGATGGTGCCACCGAGGTTGACATGGTAATCAGCATCGGCGCGCTCAAGGCGGGCAACGATTCGCTGGTCCGCCAGGATATCATGGCCGTTGTCAAGGCGGCGCACCGCAGCGGCGCGATCTGTAAGGTGATCATCGAGGCGGCGCTGCTGACCGATGAGGAGAAGGTGCGCGCGTGTCGGCTGGCGAAGGAGGCGGGCGCCGATTTCGTCAAGACATCCACCGGTTTTGGGCCGAGTGGCGCGACAGTGGAAGATGTGGCGCTGATGCGTCGGACGGTGGGGTCGGATATGGGTGTCAAGGCGGCGGGCGGTATCCGCACGCTCGCGCAGGCGCAGGCCATGATCGCCGCTGGCGCCACGAGACTCGGCACAAGCTCCGGCGGCAAGATCATCGAGGAGGCGCGAGCGGCAGAGCTCCCGTCCACCTGACCCGTCGGAACAGCAGGAAGGTTGCCACCTCGCATGTTGCAGCGCAAGCCGATCTATCGCGATTTCGAGATCCGGACAGGGCCACCGTTGGGGGATGGCTATCCCTATTTGGTGCGGGGGCCATGCCGCGCGCACGTCGGCGCGGGCTATCTGCGCCTCCCCTTTGCCTGGGAAGAGATCATGTCCCAGCTCGCATCCTGGCGAGCAGGTGATTATGCCGGGGTCTCTGAAGGGCGTGATGCGAAAGGGGTGTCGCCCTTTCAGCGGTGGGGCCAGACGCTCTATGAGGCGCTATTCTCGCCGATGGTGCAGGACCTTTACCGGCAATCGCTGGAAGAGGCGGAGGGTCGCCTGCGCCTCGTGTTGACGCTCTCTCAGCCCGAGCTGGCGAGGCTGCCATGGGAATACCTGCACGACGGGACCAAATTCATCGGGCTGGACCTGCAGACGCCCATCGTGCGCGGTGTGGTGGCCACGCCATGGCCAACCGATGCGGACCGCCCGCTGCGCTTGTTGATCGTGGCCGCCAGCCCGGCAGATCAGGCGATGCTGGATGTCGCAGGAGAGCGCCGCCTGATCACCGAGGAGTTGCAGAAGGCGATCTCTCGCCACGACGTGGTCGTCCGTCAGTTGATCGGTGACGAGATCGAAAAAGAGCTGCCACAGACATTGCTCGAGTTTGCGCCACACGTCTTGCACATGGCTGGGCACGGCACATGGGATTCTTTCCTCCTGGAAGGCGCATCTGGGCGCAGCCGCGCTCTGTCTGGCACCAGCTTGCGCGACCTGTTGTGTAATATCAAGTCGCTGCGCCTCGTGGTGCTCAATGCCTGCGACTTGGCCGGCGTCGGAGAGCGTCCACGCTTGAGTGTCGCGGCGCGTCTTGTGCAGGTGGGTCTGCCGATGGCGGTGGGAATGCAGTTCCCGATCTCGGATCGCGGGGCGCTCGCCTTTTCCGAGGGATTCTACGAGGCGCTGGCGCAACGTTTCCCGCTGGAAGCGGCGACGGCATGGGCGCGCGTGCGGATCAGCTACTATTTGGGGCGTGAGGCCGAAGACGCTCTGGAGTGGGGCACGCCGGTGATCTATGTGCCGGCGACGCCATGGCAGGTGGATTGGCGGCTGGTGATGACGCGCGCGCTGGCGCAGGGCCTGCAGCAGGCGACGCAGGCGGAGCTGCCGCAGGTGGTGGTGGGGCGCGATGGCAAGGAGATGCATCTGGTGCCGGCGGGATCGTTCACCATGGGCACAAGCGATGGCCCGGAGGATGAGCGACCGGAGCACGCGGTGGATTTGCCAGCGTACTGGATGGACACCTATCCGGTAACCAATGCCGAGTATGCCCGTTTTGTCGCCGCCACAGGTCACCGGCCGCCATTGCATTGGGAGGGGGGCGAGTTCCCGCCAACACAGGCGGATCACCCGGTGGTGAATGTCACTTGGCATGACGCGCGGGCGTACGCCGCCTGGGCTGGCAAGCGGCTGCCGACGGAAGCGGAATGGGAAAAGGCCGCACGGGGCACCGATCGCCGCCTCTGGCCCTGGGGGATGCGCTTTGTGCCGGGGCGCTGCAACACGCGCGAGGCGCATCGCGGCGGTACAACCCCTGTTGATGCCTTTGTCCCTCAGGGCAATAGTCCCTACGGGATCGCCGATCTGGCGGGCAATGTCTGGGAGTGGACTGCTGACTGGTATCGCGCTTACGAGGGAAGCAATTATCAGAGTGATAGCTTTGGCCAAGAGTTCAAGGTGCTGCGCGGCGGTTCCTGGCGCTATGCGGGGCAGTATGCCCGTTGCACGGCGCGCAGCTTTGACGCGCCGGGGTTCGCCTGTGATAGTTACGGCTTTCGTTGCGTGATAGACCGTGAGATGTATGCTAGCTACGCATGAGGAGGCGCAAGGGACTTTGAGTGACGAGCGGGCGAGGCAAGAAGCGCATCAGTTGCGGCGGGAGATGGTGCGTGTGGGGCAATTGCTCCACCAGAAGGGATATGTCGCTGCCACTGATGGCAATATGACAGTGCGTCTGGGCGATGACCGCCTTCTGGTGACACCCAGCGGTGTGAGCAAAGGGTTCATGCAGCCGGAGCAGATGATCCTCACCGATCTGGAGGGACAGCCCCTGGATGCAGCCGCTGGCGCGGCGGCGCGACCTTCGGCAGAACTGCGGCTACACCTGGAGGCCTACCGGCAGCGCCCAGATATTCGCGCAGTCGTCCATGCCCACCCGCCTTTATGCACAGCGCTGACGGTGGCTGGCCTATCGCTGGACACGTGTGTCATCCCGGAGGTCGTCATGACACTGGGCACGATCCCGACCGTGCCATATGCCACGCCAACAACCGCCGAAGGCCCTGACAAGGCTCGCCAGTGGCTTCGCACGCGCGATGCGCTGCTGCTGGATCGTCACGGGACGCTGACGCTGGGGCAGACGTTGTTCGAGGCGTATCTGAAACTGGAAAAGATCGAGCATACGGCGCAGATCGTCATCACCGCACACCAACTGGGACGGGTGATCACGCTGACACCGGAGCAGATGGCCAAGCTGATCGCTATCCGCAAGGAGCACGGTTGGTTGCGAGAGGGCGATGAAGAGGCGTTCCGTCGGGCGATGGCGAATGGCGTGCAGACCGAAGCGACGCGGTTTTCCGCGGATGAAGCCGAGACACTGGCGCGGCTCATGGGTCGCCTGATGGCGGGACAGATCGAAAAGGGATCTGTGTGAACGATGGCGATGCGCGTATCGAGGCTGTGTAGCCAGCGCCATGCTGGCTTTTTTCTTATAGAGGTGGCATCAACGAGATGTCTGAACGGGAGCGAGTTTATCGGACGGAAGCCGTCGTGCTCAAGCACGCTGACTTGGGCGAGGCGGATCGCTTGCTCACGCTATATACCGCCGAGTATGGGAAGGTTCGCGCCGTTGCCAAAGGAGTGCGCAAGCCCACCAGCCGGAAGAGCGGGCATGTGGAGCAGTTTGTGCAAACGCGGCTCTTGATAGCGCGAGGGCGCAATCTGGATATCGTTACCCAGGCCGAGATGGTGGAGCCCTTCTTGCCACTGCGGCGCGATCTCTGGCGTGTCAGTTATGCCTGCTATGCGGCAGAGCTTCTGGATGTCTTTACGGAGGAGGGGGAAGAGAACCGTGCCCTCTACGAATTGTTGGTGAACGTCTTACGCTGGATTGCTGAGGAGAGTGATCTTGATCGCACGATTCGCTACTACGAGTTGCGCCTGCTTGATCTGGCCGGTTTTCGTCCGCAACTCTTCAGATGTGCCGCGTGCGAGACAGAGATCCGGCCGGAGGTCAACTATATGCGGCCTGCTAGCGGTGGGGTGCTTTGCCCGCGCTGCGGCGCTGAGCTGGGCGGGGCGGAGCCGATCTCGTTGAACGCGCTGAAGGTGTTGCGTTACTTCCAGACGCGGGATTATGCCACCTGTCGCCAGGTGCAGATCAGCGCGCCAGTGCACCGCGAGGTCGAGAAGGTGTTGTACCGGCATATCGTCTATCATCTGGAGCGCCAGCTCAAGTCCACCGCATTCCTAGACTTGTTGCGTCACCAGAGACGCGACAGCACTTGACGCCAGGGGCAAAAACGGATAAATTCACAACCTGCAATCGAGACTAAAGAGGAAAGGAACCCTCTATGACAAAAGCACTAACCTTCCAGGAAGTGGTGATGCGACTGGAACGCTTCTGGGCTGAGCAAGGGTGCTTGATCTGGCAGCCATACAATATCCAGGTGGGCGCTGGCACATGGAACCCCGCGACGGCGCTACGCGTGTTGGGGCCGGAGCCCTGGGATGTGGCATATGTGGAACCGAGCACCCGCCCTGCCGATGGGCGCTATGGTGAGAACCCAAACCGCTGGCAGCAGTACTACCAGTATCAGGTGATCCTCAAGCCGGATCCCGGCAACCCGCAAGAGATGTATTTGGCCAGCCTGGAGGCGCTGGGGATCGATCTACATAAACACGATGTTCGTTTCGTCGAGGACAACTGGGAGTCACCAGCGCTCGGCGCGTGGGGTCTTGGCTGGGAAGTATGGCTAGATGGTCAGGAGATCACGCAATTCACCTATTTCCAGCAGGCGGGCGGATTCGACCTCGACCCGGTCGCTGTAGAGATCACCTATGGCCTGGAACGCATCGTCATGTACCTGCAAGAGGTGGACAGCTTTGTGCAGATCAAGTGGACTGATGACGTAACCTATGGCGATGTGTTGCTGAGCAGTGAGGTTGAGAGCTGCCGATATAACTTTGAAACGGCCGACATCGCGCGGCTCACCCAAATGTACACCCTTTATGAGCAGGAGGCGCGGAGTGCATTGGAGCATGGGCTGGTCATCCCGGCGCACAACTATGTGCTCAAGTGCTCCCACACCTTTAACATACTGGATGCGCGCGGCGCTATCGGCGTCACAGAGCGGGCACGCTACTTTGCGCGGATGAAGAATCTGTCACAACAGGTCGCCGTGGCTTATCTCAAGCAACGCGAGGAGATGGGCTTCCCCTGGCTGAGGCGCGGCAGGTCGCGCGCCCTCGCTGAGACGGCGGAAGCGACTCCAGTGGCATTTCCTGATTTCCCAGCTCCGTTTCTCCTGGAAATCGGTGTGGAGGAGTTGCCGGTTGGCGATCAGGAATTGGCGCTGGCGCAGTTGCGGCAGATGATGCCGAAGCTCCTCGCTGATGCCCGGCTAAGCTATGATGGCGTGGAGGTATATGCGGCGCCGCGCCGCCTTGTCGTGTCTGTCAACGAACTCGCTCCACGGCAACCGGATCAGGAACAGGTGATCAAAGGCCCGCCTGCCAAAGCCGCCTTTGATGCGGATGGTAAGCCAACCAAGGCCGCGGAGGGCTTTGCCCGCAGTGCCGGGGTGCCTTTGGCAGATCTGGTGGTGCGCGATTTCGACGGACGTGAATATCTGACGGCAGTGCGTCGGGAAAAGGGGAGATCTGCTGGCGAGGTGCTGAGCGAGATGTTGCCGACCCTGATCGGCAATCTGCGTTTTCCGCTGGCGATGCGCTGGAACGCCATGCAGGCGGTATTCTCTCGCCCCATTCGCTGGCTGGTCGCGCTGCTGGGGGATGCCGTTGTGCCATTTAGCGTGGCCGGCGTCGCGTCCGGACGGACGAGCCGCGGGTTGCGCTCTCTCGGTTCACCGGCGCTGACTGTGCCGGCGGCACAGCGCTATTTCGCTGTGATGAAAGAGCATGACGTGATCGTCAATCAGGCGGAGCGGCGCGAGATGGTGCGCCGTCAGGTGGAGGTGCTGGCGCAGAGCGTTGGCGGCGAGGCAGAGCATAATCCCACGCTCCTGAGCGAGGTGGCCGATCTGGTCGAGTACCCGACAGCAATCCTGGGCAACTTTGATCCATCCTATCTGGTGTTGCCGAAGGACGTGCTGATCGCCGTCATGGAAAAGCATCAGCGTTATTTCCCGGTGGTGCGTCATGGACAGCTTTTGCCGCACTTTGTCGCTGTCGCTAACGGCAATCGCGATGACGTTGCCGCGATCCGGCACGGGAATGAGGAGGTGCTGCGCGCGCGGTATGCCGATGCTGCCTTCTTCTATGAGGCGGATACCAGAAAGCCGCTGGCGGACTTTTGGGCGCGGCTGGATACGCTGACCTTTCAGGCCAAGCTTGGCTCGATGAAGGACAAGGCGGAACGTCTGGTGCGTCTGGTGCCGGTGTTGGCGGAGATGACCCATGTGTCGGAGCAGGAGCGGCAGGTGGCTCTACGTGCTGCCTACTTGGCCAAGGCGGACCTGGTTACGCAGATGGTAGTGGAGCATACGTCGCTGCAGGGAATCATGGGTCGTGACTATGCGCTGAAGTCGGGGGAGGACCCGGCGGTCGCGGAAGCGATCTATGAGCATTATCTCCCTCGCTTTGCCGGCGATGATCTGCCTGCCACGATGCCAGGGATACTGGTTGGTCTGGCGGATCGGCTCGATAGCCTGGTCGGGCTCTTTGCCGTGGGGCTGGCACCCAGTGGGTCGGCGGATCGTTACGGCCTCCGCCGCAGCGCGCTTGGTCTAGTGCAGATTCTTATCGGTCGCCGGCTTGATTTGAGCCTCACCGAGGCGGTGCGGGCGTCGGCAGCGTTGCAGCCGGTAACCGTCAGCGACGCGCAACAACGTGAGGTGGTGGACTTTGTCATCCAGCGGTTGCGCGCCTGGTTGCTGGATAGTGGTTTCCGTTACGATCTCGTGGATGCGGCGTTGAGCGTGCGCGGGGACAACCCCCATCGCGCCTATCAGACACTGACCTCATTAGCATCGTGGGTGGAGCGGGACGAGTTCGCGCGCGTCCTCACGGCTTATAGTCGCCCTTCCCGCATAGTGCGCGACCTGCCAGAGACGCTGCCACTGCGCCCGGAGCACCTGACGGAAGCGGCGGCGCGCCAGCTTTACGAGGCGTACAAAGAGGCAGAGAAGCGCATGGCGGCGGTGCACGACCTGGATGGGCTGATCTCCGTGTTCGCGCCTCTGGTCGGGCCCATAGATCGCTTTTTTGCCGATGTCTTTGTCATGGTGGACGATAAGGAGCTTCGCGAGGCACGCCTGGCGCTGCTGCAACGGATCGCGCAGCTTCCACAAAGGATCGTGGATTTGACCAAGGTGCAGGGATACTGAAAACTTGCAGCCTATCGAGAGGGCGCTGCGCCGGGTTAGTCTCGGCGCAGCGCCCCTCGGCGCGATAGTTCTGTTATGGATCGTCGTGCTCCGCATATGATCGCACATGACCGTGATAGCCGAATCTCCCCCTTTGTGCTACAATGCCGCCAAGAGATCATCCTTGCAAGGAGGTGTGTCCATGGCGGACAAGATGCAGGGCATGTATATTCACATGCATTGGGGCTACAACCACCCGTACGCAGCCCGAACTTGGCATATGGATGATTGGCGCTACTATCTGAGCGGCATCAAGAAGCTGGGCTACAACCTGGTGCAGATCTGGCCCATGCTCGATACGATGCCCTTACCTCTGACGCCGAGCGATGAGGCACATCTGCGCAAGTTGCAGCATGTGATCGAGCTGGCGCATCGCGAGTTTGACATGGCGGTGTGGATCGTGCTCTGCGCGAACACGATGGGCAACGCTGCCGCAGCGGACTATGCCTTCGAGGAGCGTCCTTACTTTAGCACGGAGCGGCGAATCAACCCTGCCGATGCGGCGGCGAGACAGAAACTGCTAGCGACGCGGCGGGTCTTTCTCCAACCCTTGCGTGAAGCCGATGGCTTTTCCATCATAGACAGCGATCCCGGCGGCTATGAAGGTTCATCGGTGAGCGAGTTCGTCCAGCTCCTGGCGGATCATCGGCAGCTTTTGGGTGAGCTGCGTCCCGGCATTCTGCTGAACTACTGGATGTGGCAGGGATGGCGTGACCCCGACAAACCTCCACCTGTGGGCGAGGCGTACCTGGCTCCCTGGCGAGAGGCGCTGCGTGGCCTGGCCGAACTGAACCCGGAGCCGTGGGGGCTGTTAGCCTGCTGCCGCGAGCATTTTCAGGTCATCCGCGAGATTCACCTGCAGGACCGCACCCTTTACTTTCCCTATGGCACGATCGAAGACGAACCTTCCTTCCCTTTGACGAATTGCGACATTCCGCGTATTGCCCGCGCCTTTTCGCCGCAATCTCCCCCTGCCGGCGACCCGGCGAACTATCCCGGCGGCGTTATGGCCAACGCTCAGTCGCACTGTCTGCAGCTTCCCGGCACATATCTCTTCGCCCAGTTTGCGCAGGGCCAGCGCCCAGATGAGGCCAGTGTCGTGGAGTTCGCAGAACGCCTGATCATCGGCATGGGCAAGCATGTGGCAGAGGCATGGTGTGCGCTGAGCAGCGATGACCAGGACCGCGTTCTAGAGGCGCGAAACCGGATGACGGCAGCGCACGCGCCGATCGTGCGTGTGGGCGACCTGAGCGGCTTGTTGCTGGACGACCCCGCTCGTTTTCTGGATAGCCTTGTCATGCAGTTGGATTGTGTGAGCGCTGCGCTTGCTGCCAATGCAGTGCTGGACCGGAGTGGGGACCCTCTCGCGGCGGCGCGCGAGCTGTACCGCGCGACGACCGCATGGGCGGACCGTGTCGGCTTTCGGGACTATTACCAGGGGCCATTCCGCCGCCTTTTGCATCCCGTTCTGGCGCGGCTGGCCGAACGTCTGGCGCATGGCGCGCATCTCGCAGCGGCGTTGGCCGAATTCGATGCCTTGCAGCGGCGTCATGGGCCCGAGCGCCACGGCGCGTTTGTGCGCCTGATGGCCGGTTTCAAGGCAGCACTGGGCGAGTAGCATTTACATCTCATGAGAGGGAAAAGAAGGATGAGGGTTTATCGTGTGGCGTTGTACCCTGGCGACGGTATCGGGGTAGATGTGATTCGAGAGGGCGTCAAGGCACTGAAGGCGCTACAGGACGTATGCGCTGGTTTTCGCCTTGAATTCGTCGAGTTCGATTGGGGTAGCCGCTACTGGCGACGCACCGGCCGCGTAGCGCCGGATGACTATCTTGATATCCTGCGGGATTTCGATGTTATCTACCTGGGCGCCCTGGGCGACCCACAAAACGTTCCAGATCATATCACTTTGGTACCATTGATCCAGATGCGGCAGCGGTTTGATCAGTACGTGTGCCTGCGTCCGGCGGTGCTCCTGCCGGGCGTGTCTTCTCCCCTCGCCAACAAAAAAGCCGGCGATATTGACATGATGGTGGTGCGCGAGAACTCGGAGGGGGAGTACGTCAACATGGGCGGCCACTTCAAGGTGGGCCAGCCGGACGAGATCGCCGTGCAGACCGCCGTTCACACGCGCAAGGGTGTCGAGCGAATCTTGCGCTACTCGTATCACCTAGCACGCAAGCGCCGCAAACGCCTGACGATGGCCACCAAGTCTAATGCGCAAAAGTATGGCATGGTGATGTGGGATAACATCCTGGCCGAGATCGCCCCCGAATTCCCCGACGTCAAAACCGACAAGTTCCATGTGGATGCCATGGCGATGAACCTGGTGCGTTGCCCGGAGAACTATGACGTGGTGGTCGGCTCCAACCTCTTTGGCGATATCCTGACCGATCTGGGTGGGGCCATCACTGGCAGCCTTGGCTTGGCGCCGAGCGCGAATATCAATCCGGAACGCCGATACCCATCCCTCTTTGAGCCGGTACACGGCTCGGCGCCTGATATCGCCGGCAAGGAAATCGCCAATCCCATCGCGGCCATCCGCAGTGCGGCGATGATGATGGATTTCCTCGGCGAATCAGAGGCAGCAGCCCTGCTTGACAAAGCGGTGGTGGAGAACTTGACCGCGGGCGCGGTGCGCACACCTGATATCGGCGGCCAGGCCACGACGGTTGAAGTCGGTGACGACATCGCCGCGCGCGTCCGTGGGCTGAAGTAAGGGGTGGGCGATGCGCCTTTGACAAAGGCGATACCTTATGTTAGTATACCAGATAGCGTGACATGCCTTCTCACAGCAGAGTGGCTGAACGATCTGAAATGATCAGGAGGGGAACATGGTCAGTGGCAAGGATGAAAAGGCTTTACTGAATCGCAAACTCCGTATGGGGATGGTGGGGGGTGGACGGGACGCTTTTATCGGGGCTGTACACCCACGCCCGGCCATCATGGACGGTGGCGTCGAGCTGGTGGCTGGCGCATTCTCCGCCGACCCGGCCAAGTCAAAGGCTTCCGGGCGCGATCTCTACGTGGCCGACGCGCGCATTTATGGCTCGTATCAGGAGATGGCGGACGCTGAGGCCAAGCTGCCCGAGGGCGAGCGCATTGACTTTGTCAGCATCGTTACGCCGAACCATATGCACTTTCCAGTGGCCAAAACGTTCCTAGAGGCGGGCTTCAATGTCGTGATAGACAAGCCGATGGTCGTGTCGTCGGCACAGGCGAACGAACTGATCAGGCTGGTGGAGCAGACGGGCGCGGTGTTCTGCCTCACCCACAACTATACCGGCTATCCGATGGTGAAGCAGGCGCGCCACATGGTGCAAGAGGGCAAGCTGGGCAAGATCCAGCGGGTTGTGGTGGAGTATCCCCAGGGATGGCTCCTGACGCGCCTGGAGGAGACCGGACAGAAGCAGGCGGCATGGCGCACTGACCCATCGCGGGCGGGCATTGCCGGTTGCCTCGGAGATATCGGCTCGCATTGCGAGAACCTTGCAGCGTACATCACTGGCCTAGAGCTAGAGGAGATATGCGCCGACTTGACAACCTTTGTGCCGGGGCGGCTTTTGGATGACGATGTGAGCGTGCTGTTGCGCTACAGCAACGGCGCACGCGGCATCCTTTGGGCCTCTCAGGTGTGCCCTGGCGAGGAAAACAACCTGCGGATTCGCGTCTATGGCACGGAAGGGGCGCTGGAGTGGCACCAGGAGAACCCAAACTATCTCTACTTCCGCCCGCCAGACGGCCCAGAGCAAGTGCTCAAACGTGGAAACGGCTATCTCTGCGAGGCCACGAAGCGCGCTTCTCGCATTCCATCTGGCCATCCAGAAGCCTTTATCGAGGCGTTCGCCAATATCTACATGAATGCCACCGACACGATGCGCGCCAAGATGCTGGGACGGGAGCCGACTGCGCTCGAGCTCGACTTTCCGACGGTCTATGATGGCGCTAAGGGCGTCTTCTTCATCGAGAAGGTGGTTGAGAGCGCCCGCAGCGACCGCAAGTGGACGCCGGCTCTCTGGCGAAAACCATAGCGAGACCACACGATCATCACAAGGAGGTATGACCGATGGGACGACCGGTTACGTTGTTCACGGGACAATGGGCTGATCTGCCCCTGGAAGAGGTGGCCAAGAAGGCGAGCTCCTGGGGCTATGACGGGCTGGAGCTGGCCTGTTGGGGCGATCACTTTGAGGTGGAACGGGCACTGGCCGAACCCGACTATTGCGACAAGAAGCGTCAGCTTTTGGCCAAGTATGGCCTGAACGTGTGGGCAATTAGCACCCATCTGGTCGGCCAGTGCGTGCTGGATGGTGCCGACCCTCGCACCGATAACTGGGTGCCCGACAAGCTACGCGGCAAGCCCGCAGAAAAGTGCGCCTGGGCGGCGGAAGAGGTGAAGCGGACGGCGCATGCCGCCAAGAAGCTGGGAGTGAGCGTGGTCAACGGCTTTACCGGCTCTGGCCTTTGGCATCTGATCTACAGCTTCCCGCCTATCCCGCCAGAGATGATCGAGGCCGGTTTCCAGACATTTGCGGATCGCTGGAACCCGATTCTGGACGAGTTTGGCAAGGTGGGGGTCAAGTTCGCGCTGGAAGTGCACCCCACGGAGATCGCATTCGATCTCTACTCGGCACAGCGCGCCTTGGAGAAGCTCAACCGCCGGCCCGAGTTCGGCTTTAACTTTGACCCAAGCCATTTGGAATGGCAGGGTGTGGATCCAGCGCAGTTCATCATGGCGTTCCCAGACCGCATCTTCCATGTTCACATGAAAGATGTCAAGGTCAATCTTGATGGCAGGAGTGGCATCTTGGGCTCCTATCTGCCGTTTGGCGATGTCCGGCGCGGCTGGGATTTCTGCTCTCTGGGGCGGGGAGATGTGGACTTTGAGGCCATCATGCGCGCGCTCAACCGGATCGGCTACCAGGGGCCACTGTCGGTGGAATGGGAGGATCAGGGGATGGATCGTGAGCACGGCGCGATGGAGGCCGCCGCATTTGTCAAGCAGGTTGACTTTCCGCCATCGGCAGTGGCTTTCGACGCGGCATTCAGCAAAGGATAAGCTGCAAACCGCATAACAGACGTTGTTTCTACGTCGTTGCTTTGGCGCGGCGAAGGGCCAGGATAAACGTCCTGGCCCTTTTGCGTCTCAATCTGAGGTGGCTCGGTGTTGCGTTGGTGGATTCCATATGTGGGAGGCCTAGTACGATGAAGATTCGTGTCGGCGTGTTGGGGGCTACTGGTGCTGTGGGGCAACGTTTTGTTCAGCTTCTAGATGGACATCCTTGGTTTGAAGTGGTGGCACTGGCGGCATCGAGCCGCTCCGCTGGCCTGACGTACGGTGAGGCATGTCATTGGGTCTTGGACACCCCGATGCCCACGTGGGCGCGCGCCATGCCGGTGCTGGATACATCGCCCGATGCGACTTTCGATTGCCTCATGCTTTTCTCCGCGCTGCCGGCCGATGTCGCCGGACCGGTGGAAGAGACTTTCGCCGCGGCGGGCTATGTCGTTTGCTCCAATGCGTCTGCCCACCGTATGGATGAGGATGTGCCACTGCTCATCCCGGAGGTGAATGGCGATCATCTGGCCTTGCTCGCGACGCAACGGCAACGGCGCGGCTGGCCCGGCCTGATCATAACGGCGGCCAATTGCTCGACCACGTCACTGGCGCTGGCGCTCAGGCCGCTGCACGAGGCATTTGGCATCACCAAGCTGCATGCGGTTACGATGCAAGCTATCTCCGGTGCCGGTTACCCTGGTGTCCCTTCGCTGGATATCCTGGGCAATGTCATTCCCCATATCGGCGGCGAAGAGGAGAAGATGGAGCGCGAGACGCGCAAGCTGCTGGGACGCCTGCAAGGCGGTTGCGTGGCGCCGGCTGACTTTCCGGTAAGTGCCCACTGCAACCGCGTGCCGGTGCGGGATGGTCACACCGAGTGCGTGTCCCTGAGTCTGGCGCAAACCGTCACACGCGAGGACATTGTGCAGGTGTGGGAAGCGTTCCAGGCGGAGCCACAGGCACTGGGACTGCCTTCAGCCCCGAAACGCCCCGTGGTGGTGCGGCAGGAGGTCAATCGGCCGCAACCACTATATGATCTCACGGTCGAGCAAGGGATGGCCACGGTCGTGGGCCGTCTACGCCCCTGCGCGCTGTTTGGCTGGAAGTTCGTCCTGTTGGGGCATAACACCATACGTGGCGCGGCCGGCGGCGCTATCCTGAACGGGGAGTATCTTGTGGCGAAAGGATGGGTACCCCGCGCCTGAGTGACGCGGGAGGAGGTGTCGCGATGGAATATAGTTGCTGGTTTGCGTGCACACGCGGTTGCGAGGGACGCTACTCGATCTTCGGTGTCATCTACCGCTGTCCCAAGTGCGGCGGGCTGCTGGATGTGCAGCACGACACCGACGCGCTCAAGGCACGTGGCCCTGCCGGATGGATCCAGCTTTTTGATCGTCGCGTGCGCACTAATGAATGGCCCTATGGCAGCGGCGTCTGGGGCAAGAAGGAATGGGTCTGTCCGAGCATTGACAACGATAACATCATCTCGATGTACGAAGGACATACGAACTTGTTCTGGGCGGAGCGCCTGGGCAAGGAGATCGGGGTCTCGGACCTCTGGATCAAGCTCTCTGGCAACAGCCATACCGGCTCGTTCAAGGATCTGGGGATGACTGTGCTCGTCTCTGTGGTGCGGCAGATGCGTGCCATGGGCAGGCCGATCCGCGCCATTGCCTGCGCCTCCACTGGCGACACCTCGGCGGCGCTGGCGTGCTACTGCGCGGCGGCAGATATCCCCTCTATCGTGTTTCTGCCCAAGGGGAAGGTGTCCACAGCACAGCTCATCCAACCGATCGCCAACGGCGCGCTGGTGCTGGCGCTGGATACCGATTTCGACGGCTGCATGAGGATCGTGCAGGAGGTAACCGCCGAGAACACAATCTACCTTGCCAACTCGATGAACTCGCTGCGCATCGAGGGACAGAAGACGGTGGGTATCGAGATCGTCGAGCAGTTCGATTGGGAAGTCCCGGACTGGATTGTCATCCCCGTGGGCAACCTGGGCAATGTCAGCGCGTTGGGCAAAGGGCTGCTGCTGATGAAAGAGCTGGGGCTGATCACCCGCTTGCCACGCATCGCCTGCGCGCAGGCGGCCAAGGCGAATCCGCTCTATCGCAGCTATCAAACCGGCTTTCAGGAGTTTCAGCCCGTACAGGCGGAGCAAACGCTGGCCAGCGCGATCCAGATCGGCAATCCGGTGAGCTATGAGCGCGCCGTCAAGGTGCTGCGGCAGCTAGACGGCGTGGTGGAGCAGGCGACGGAGGATGAACTCGCCGATGCGGCGGCACGCGGCGACCGCACCGGCATGTACTGCTGTCCCCATACCGGCGTCGCGCTGGCCGCGCTCTTCAAGCTGGTGGACCGCGGCGTCATCAAGGGAAGCGATCGCGTCGTCGTCATCTCGACGGCGCACGGGCTCAAGTTCACTGACTTTAAGGTCGGCTATCACAGTGGCACATTGCGTGAGGTGGCCTCGCGGCACGCGAACCCGCCGGTCGAGCTCGCGCCAGATGTGCAGCTCGTCCGAGATGCCATTGCCCGCGAATTGGACCGCCGCGAGGCGGCTGCGGCGAACTGCGCAACATAGATCAAGAGAAAGGAACGCTTACAGATGTTGGTGATGAAATTCGGTGGGTCGTCAGTCGGTGATGCTAAATGCTTTGCACAAGTGGTTCAGATCGTCCAGGAGGCCTACGCCAAGGATCGCGAGATCGTCGTCGTGGTGTCCGCAATGAGTGGGGTTACGAACAAACTGATCGCCTGTGCTCAGGCCGCCGCCAGAGGTGAACACGAGACGTATCAGCGTATCAAAGCGGAACTGCTCAGCCGGCATCTGGAGACCGTCGCGGCGTTGGAGCTGGATCCCAAGATCCGCCTGGATGTCTGCAGCCTGATCGAGGATCGGCTGTATGATCTGGAGCGCTGGTGTCGCAGCGTAGCCATCCTGCGCGAGCTCACGCCACGCGGGCTAGACCTCATCTCTTCGCTTGGTGAGCGCCTCTCCGTTGCTATGCTCGCGGGCGCGCTCTCCACTGCCGGGCTCAAATCCCAGCCGGTTGAGGCGACCTCGTTGGTCGTGACAGACGACAACTTTGGCGAGGCGACGCCGTTGATGGATGAAACGCAGGCCCGAGTGCAGGCGACCCTGGTGCCGATGCTTAGGCGTGGGTGCATTCCGGTGGTTACCGGCTTTATGGGGGCAACTAAGGAGGGCGTGATCACCACACTGGGTCGCGGCGGCAGCGATTACACGGCGGCTATCCTGGGCGCGGTGCTCAAGGCGGACGAGATCCAGATCTGGACGGACGTTGATGGCATCTTGACTGCGGATCCGCGTATCGTGCCAGAGGCGCAGACGCTGCCGGAGGTAACCTTCCGCGAGGCGGCGGAGCTCTCCTACTTTGGCGCCAAAGTGCTGCATCCCAAGACGGTCATGCCTGCGGCAGAGTTGGGCATTCCGCTGCGTATCGTGAACACCTTCAATCACAAGCATCCGGGCACCTTGTTGGTGCATACATTGTCCTCTGCCAATAGTGCGGCCAAGGCGGTGACCCAGATCAAAGACTTGAGCCTGATCACGGTGGAGGGACGTGGGATGCTCGGCGTGCCCGGCATTGCCGCGCGCACCTTTGCCGCTGTGGCCCGTCGAGGTGTAAACGTGCTCATGATCTCCCAATCTTCATCGGAGCAGAACATCTGCTTCGTGGTGCCCGCTGCGCGGTCGCAGACGGTGCTTGCCTCGTTGCGGCAGGAGCTCGAGCTGGAGATCGCGCGGCGCAACGTCGAGCGCATCAGCAGCGTAGATGATGTGGCCATTATGGCGGTTATCGGGTCGGGCATGTGTCACACGCCGGGCATGGCCGGGCGCATCTTTACGGCACTGGGCGCAGAAGGGATCAACATCCTCGCGGTTGCCCAGGGATCGTCTGACTGCAACCTATCGGTGGTGATCAGCCGTCAGGATGCGGATAATGCCACACGCGCCATCCATCGCGACGTCCTGATGCCGGTGCGCAGTGAATAGAGAACCATACAAGGGTGACGGGCGCGCGGCTGGCGCCAGCCTCGCTTGTGCTATCTTGAGGGAACGACATGACAATGACATCTTCTGCGCCTGCTGACAGACGCTATCTGTTCTGTCTGTCGCGGCGCGCAGCATTCCTTTCCCTGCTCGCGCTCGTGGTCTTGATCGTTATGGCCTTCCTGACGCGCGCCGCGTGGCTGGCGGCCCTCGGCAGGTGGCTCGTCATGTCCGATGCGCTCCGGGCCGCCGATGCTATTATCGTGCTGGGGGGCGGCAGCGGCGAGCGGGAGGTGTGGGCGGCAAGGCTCTACGGGGAGGGGATGGCGCCTCTCATTATCACCAACGGTGAGCGGGTGCGCGTCCCCGGTGAGACACGCACCTTTGCCGAGATCTCGGCGTCCCAGCTAGAGCGGCTGGGAGTGCCGGCAGATGCCATCCGCATGTTGCCGGAGACGACCAGCACTCGTGATGAGGCGGTCGCGTCCCGGAAGTTGCTGGCGGCGCTGGGCGCGCGCTCGGCGATCGTTGTCAGCGATCCGTATCACATGCGCCGCGCCGCGCTGACCTTCAATCTGGTATATCAGGCCAGTGGCATCGCGATTCTTTACAGCCCGTGCCCGACGGCATGGTTTGACGCGCGGCGCTGGTGGAGGACGGAACGCGCCTTTCTTGCCGTTACAGGCGAATATCAAAAACTGCTCTTCTACCTGCTCAACGGATGGCTGTTCTAGGCAGTGGCGAGCGGCCGGACAGTGTAATCGGCGTGTGTGCTATGGTGTGAGGATCGGCAGCTTGTGAATGCGATGCCGCAGTGTGTCGGCAACATAGAGGAAGCCGCCGGATAGTGCTAGGTCCGTCGGCACGCGGAACTGATCCGGCCCGCCGTACTCTTCTAGCACCTCCCCGCCCGCCGTGTATCGCCAGATCTGATGGCGTTCGGGAACGGTAACGAACAGGGTGTCATCGCCCGCCGCCACCAAGTGCGGGCCATTATAGGCATTGGCGACCGGGATGGGCCATTCCCCGATGTAGGTCCCGTCGGCGCCCCAGCGCTGGATGCGCTGATTGCTGTTGTCAACGACGAACATGTCGCCATTGGACGCGAAAGCCACATCGGTAGGCTCCAGGAGTTGGCCAGGCCCAGATCCCTTACCGCCATATTCCGCTGCCAGCACACCGTCGGCGCTGAAGCGAACGAGGCGAAAGCCGCCGGTGTCTGCCACATAGATATTCCCCTGACGATCTATGCTCATCCCGTGAGAAGCGTAAAGGCGCGCTTCTGGGCCAGCGAATTTGCCGAGATAGCGGCCCGCGGCGTCGAAACGATAGATCCAGCAAGGGCCGATATCCAGCACCAGTATTTCTCCGCGCGAGTTGATGACGATATCCCAGGGAACCTCAAGTGGTTGGTCGGCCTTCTGCCACATGGCCAGGTAGCGGCCATCGCTGTCAAACACCTGCACGCGCTTGTTTCCCGTATCCGCCACATAGATCCGCCCGTCTGCGCCCACGGCGATGCCACGCGGTTCGCGGAACTCTCCTTTGCCGCTCCCCTCTTTGCCCCATGTGGCAACGGGATCCCCCAGCGAAAGGGCGACGGGCTTCTGCAATGGCGTGCCCGTGGGGGTGAATGGCACGGCTGCCTGCTCGGAGGGCGCTGGCAGCGGCGCTAACGACACATCCTGGCCCCAGTCGCCGATGGGATAGCGTAGCGCTGATTCCGGCAGGCGCACGCGTTGCCCGCCGGGCGGCGTCCAAAAGACCGAAAGCGCCATGCCACCCCCGTCTTGCTGATACTTGATGACGATATCGTGCCATCCCGGCTCCAGGTTGATGGCCCCCTCGCGATACTGAGCGCCATGAATGCCGCTGTTGTCCACCACGAGCGTGTCATCAATGAACAAGAGCGAGCCATCGTCTGACTCGGTGCCAAAGCGATACGTGCCGCCTTCGGTGATGTGAAGCTGGCCGCGCCAAGAGATGCTAAAGATGCCCTCAAGCATAAAGTGATTGGGGAAAATCAGTGGGTCGAGCTGGACCGATGCCGGCGGCCCCTCCCACTCCAGGCTGCGGTAATACATGCCTTCCAGGCCACTCGGCGACGCGGGTACAGGGCAAAGCGCGTTGCCGGGGATTACCTGGCGAGGTAGATGCGGCGCTCGCCAAAAGATCTGCAGCGCATCCATGCCAGCCGCCGGCCGGTAGATGATCTGGATATCATGCATCCCCTTGGGAAGGGAGGTTTCTCGGCCAAAGGGAATCACCTCCCCATCCAGCAAAAGCTCGACTTCACCGGAAGTCTCGGCATCAAAGGTGTAGGGCGCATATGCGGGGATATAGAGCGAGCCACGCCATTCGGCGCGATATGGCAGGGCGAGAGGCGCAGCCTCTGAATTCCAGGAAAGCTCGGCCTGGAAGTCGCGTCGGGTAGCTGCCGGCGTCGTATCGCTATCGGTGAGATAGAAGCTACCCTGCAGGCCACGTGCTGCGTGTATATCCTCCGCGCTCACCCGGAAGGTCAGGAAGAGCACGCCACGAAACGGGTCTAGATGCTCCTCAAGAACGCCTTGTGGGTAGAACTGATGCAGTAAGGAGGTCAGGAGGCGGCATCCCGGCTCCAGAATGTAGGCGATACCGCGCCCGGTGTCCTCGCGATAGGGGATGTCGCGCACATAGTCGAGGGCCTGATAGCCGCGTCCGTCTTCGCGGGCGTTCCATGCGACAAATCTGACGATGCTATCCTCTGGATAGACGTAGGCATAGGTAGGCGAGACGATGATGTCATAGTCATCATGCCATTGCGCGACGAGTCGCCCGACGCGGTTGGCGCCCGGCTCGAAACCATAGTAGTTATGCGGGTTGTCGCGCTGCCGCACGAAGTACGCCCGATAGTCCACCACTGCCGTAACGATCAACGCCAGTCCCACGGCTGCAGCCGCGCCCCATGTGCGCCAGCGTGCCGTCGGCGCGCTGGCGACGCTGCCGCGCAGCGTGCACCAGATCTCGTGCAATGCCAATCCCGCCAGCAGACAGGCAGCAGGTAGCGCGGCGAGGACGCGCGTGCTATGCGGTGTCTCGATCGAGTGGGTGAGCGCACCGGGCAGGAGTGCGACCAGGAGCCAGATCAGCGGCAGCGCATAGCGCGCATCCCGCCAGCGAGCGATGCTGAGCGCAACGCCCAGTACAAAGAGAACCGACGCCACAAAGCTCAGCCCCGGCTCGCCCGGCAGGTTCAGCACACGGTTCTCGTCGCCGCGATAGTTGAACATCGTCAGATACCCGACGGCGTTCTTCACGACCGGCCGGATGCTCCCTGCTTGTTGCACCTCGTTGAGGAGCGCCACCTCATGGTAGCGGCTAAAGAAACGCGCCGGCTCGTCCAGCGCAAAGCGCGCCAGCGGGATGAGCAGCAGGGCGCTAACGGCTGTGAACAACAGAAGGCCGGGCAGGTGGCGACGCAAAAAGCAGCGCTCGCCTACAAGGCGGTATAGGACCAGCCCTCCGACGACGAGCGGCAAAAGCCGAAAGGAAACATAGGTGTAGAGGCCGGCGCTGATCAGGGCTGCGCTCAACACGTAATCCAGCCAGCGACGTTGGCGCAAAGCGCGCCACATGCAATAGATGCCGAGGATCAGAAGGAAGGGGGTCATCCCCGCCTCAAAGACCAGGCGGCTATAGTGCGTATGATAGCGCGAGACGGCCAGAAAGAAGGCAGCCAGCAGCGCCGCCCGGCCACCGAACAGGGAGCGTGCCAGGAGGTAGAGGGCGGTGATGGCTAGCAGGCCAAAGGTGATCGAGACCAGGCGCATGCTAAAGACGCGCGCACCCAACAGGCGGAAGGTGGCGGCGAGCAAGTGTAGATGCAGCGTTGGCCGCCCGCTCAGGCTATCGCTCCAGAGTGGGTGTGTGTTTCGCTCTAGGATCTCGATGGCATCCAGTCCGTTGCGGGCCTCGTCGAAAAAGATGCCGCTCGGCACGATATCCAGGAGGTGGGTGCGCCAGGCGGCGGCCAGCAGCAGGATGAGGAGCATGCCAATGACTTCCCATGCGGCGACTGTGGCGTGAGCGCGTTCTTGGCATAGCGATGATTGTCGGTGTAACCGCGCGCAACTCCATACGATCGCCGCCAGGCTCAACGCCGCCAGCCCCCAGACTGGCGCGCGCGGTGTATCACCACGGAACAGTGTGATGGCAGCGCCGGCGGCGAGGATAGCAGATAGCGGGGCAGCTAGATCCAGAGGGCGCAGCGGAACATCCGCACTTGCCGCGCTCTCCTCCTCTGCGACATGTTCCCGCCGTGCGCCAATAGCTATCAGGAGAGAGGAAGCGGCATAGAGAAGGAGGGCCAACCAGGGACCAAGGGCAGTGATCCAGCCAAAGCGCTTGGCAGCTTCTGACTGCCGGGCCAGGAAAAGCAGGCCTTGCGCCAGAAAGCCCAGAAGCAGAGAGGCCATGACAGCTTGCGGACCAAGTCCCGCGGACATCGTTCTGGGCCCTTCTGTCTGCGGCCGTTCGATCTCGGACACGTGCCCTCCGCGACTAGCGGCTGCTTTGCACCTGGAACACCTGAATGCGGTGGTTCAGGGTATCAGTTACATAGAGCCTGTCGCCCTTTCGCACCAAATTCACCGGAATCCGCATCAACCCTTCGCCCCACTGCCCCAGCAATGTGCCGTCAACGGCAAAACGTTGGATCAGGCCCGCCTCTGGCGCGGTGACCAGCAGGCTGCCATCTGGCGCGAGCTCGATATGTGGACCATTGTACGCATTGGCGACAGGGATTGCCCATTCCCCCAGGTAGCGGCTAAAGACATCCAGGTGCTGGATACGGTAGTTCGAATTGTCAACGGCAAAGATGTCGCCGCTCTCGGTCACCACGAGGTCTGTCGGTTCCGTGAATTGCCCGGCATCCCTTCCCATCGTGCCATATGTGGCGACCCGATTGCCGCTGGCATCGAACACTACAAAGCGTCCGCCGCCGGTATCTGCTACATACACTTGATCCTGCGCGTCAATGGCCATGCCGCGCGGATGGTATAGCTGTGCCGATGGCCCAGCGAACTTGCCGAGGTATCCCCCCTCTGCCGTAAAGCGATAGACCCACGTCGGTTCGGAGTCGAGCACGAGGATCTCTCCCGCCGAGTTCACCACCAGCGCCAAAGGCTCCACAAAAGGTTGATCGCCCTTCGTCCATTGGGCGAGGAACCTGCCCTCGGCATCCAGCACTTGCACTCGCTTGTTACCGGTGTCGGCAATATAGACACGGCCCTGGTCGTCCACCGCGATGTCCCGCGGCTCTTTGAACTGTCCCTCGCCGCTTCCCTGCCCTCCCCATGTTGCAAGCAGGGTCAGTTCCACCTCGCCATGCTCGACAGGCGCTGTCTGGGTCGGCTTGGCCGCTTCCACCATCTCGGGGTAGCTTCCCTGTGGTGGCAGCAGATAGGTCGCTGGGATGATCTCTCGCGGCTTGCCGGGTGGCGTCCAGAAGAGGTTGATGTGTGACCAGTTGCTCTTGTCCGTATAGCGCACACGGATGTCGTGCAAACCTGCCTGCAAAGTGATCTGCCCTTGCTGGTACTGATTGCCGACATGCGCCTCGACCACTAGCTTGTCATTGATATACAGCCACGAGTCATCAATGGATTCCAGACCAAAGGCATATGTGCCGGCGGTGGGCGCGTTCAGCTTGCCGGTCCACTCGACAGTGTATGGGCGGGAGAGAAGCGTGATATGAAAGTATAGTCCCAGCGAGGGATCAATCTTCATCAGAGCGGGCTCGCCTTGCCAGTTCGCGTTCGGGAAATAGCGGCCGAGCAGGCCGTTGTTGGTTACCGGTGGATTCAGGTATAGCGCGCTCATCGGCACGATCTGTGGCGCCGTGCCGGGCGGTTGCCAATAAAAGTCCATCGTGCCCGCCGCACCCACCGCTCTGAGACGCAACGCATGGTTTCCCTCTGCCAGTGGCATCTTGATCTCACCCGCCTTGTCCAGCACGAGGGTCTCGTCGATATAGAGCTCTACCAGCGCCGGCGCGCGCAGCCCGAGGCGATAACTGCCATAGCGCGGCACGCGCAGCGTGCCCTGCCACTCGACGCTAAAGGGCAACGAGACCGGCAATTGCTGACTCCAATCGAATGACACCTGATCATCCTTGCGCTGGAGTGCGGGCTGCCCATCCCATATTTCGTTGCCATAGTAGGTAGCGGCCAGACCCTGGATGCCGCGAATCTGCGCCGGTGTGAGCTGCGCGATATAGAGGATCACTGGTCCACCAAAGGGCGGGGTGATCTCCTCGAACTTGCCCGATGGGTAGAAACGCCGCACGTCCTCATAGAGCGTCCGCCGTTCCGGATCAATAAAGAGCACCGTATCCTTGTCGGTGGTGTCATAGATCGGCATCGAGTCGGTGGTCTCCAGCCGCTTGTACGAGGTGATCTCGGGGGCCAGGAAACGCAGCGTCGGCGTCTGGAAGTAGAGCGAGATGACGTGATAGTCGTAGCCGCTGCCCATCTCTTTCATGCGCCGCGCGGTAAAGGTCTCTGCCGTCGAGTAGGCGTTCCAGACAGCAAAGTCGTTCGCTTGCTTGACAAAGTAGATGTTGAGGTTTGTGTAGCCGATATAGGCGAGCATGGGTAAGACGGCTACCCACGCATAGCCGGCACGTCGCGGGCCAAAGGTGATGTCGAACTCGCGCCACAGCCGCGCCATGGCCACAAAGGCGAGTAGGTGCGAGATGGGCAGCGTGCCGATAGCCCGCAGCGATTGCGGGGCCTCGAAATCGAGCGAAAAGATGCCGCCGCTCAGCATGACCAGCAGGCCGACGACCAATGCCGCATAGCGGGGATCGCGAAGGCGGTAGAGGCTATAGACGATGCCCAACACAAAAAACACCGACGTGACGAGATCAAGTTGGGGCTCGCCGGGCAGATTATGCCGCCCGTTACCATCGCCGCGGTAGTTGAACATCAGCAGATGCTTGGTTGCGCTTTCCTTTAGCGCGCTGATCGCCTGTTCGCGTGTCTTGTCCTTGAAGATCGAGGTGGTACGCGTGCGGTTGAAAAAGATGTTGGGATAACGCACAGCGAAAAACGCAATAGGCGCTACCGCTACGATGACAGCGATGGCAAAGATGACCAGATGCGAGATATAGTGGCGGAGAAAGTGTCGCCGGCTGAGTATGGTGTGGAGCAACAGGAAACCGATCACGGGCACAAAGAGCAGGTACGAGATGTAGAAGCACATCCCCAGGCCGAGGGCTATGCCGGCTAAGGCAAAGTGGACACGGCGCTGCGAGCGGATTCCCTTGTTGAGCAGATAGGGCACCAACAGGATGAAGAACGGCGCGGTGATGCCGTACATGCCGACGCGGCTGAAGTTCACATTCCAGTGCGAGACGGCCATGGTGAATGCGCCGACGAGACCCATGCGCGGGCCAAAGAGGTCGCGCACCAAAAGATAGGTCGCCCAGACGGTCAGCATGCCGAAAACTGCCGAGACGAGACGCACCGCCACGATGCCATCACCAAAGAGGCGGAAAGAGAGAGCGATGAGCGACAGATAATGCCAGGGGAGATTGGCGGATCCCACATAGATCGGTTGGAACCTGGGATCTCTATTCATCTGCCGGGCCCATAGGCCATTGTCCGCCTCGTCGTACCACACGCCTAGAGGCAGCTCATCGACACGATAGACCCGGATGAAGAAGCTCGCCGCGAGCAGCAAGATCAGGATGATCTGCTCAAGCCTGATGTGTCGCACGCGCGGCGCGATCTCCGCCCAACGGGGCAGGCGTAACGGCGACTCGGCAAGCCAGAAGGCGGCCAGGAACGTGCCGACGCTGGAGAGGTAAAAGAACCAGGCGATGGCGGGAGGGCGCTCGTTGTTGAAGAGGACCAGCGACCACAGTAGCGCCAGCAACGAAGCAACCAGAAACGCCACGACTCCCCAACGGCGCGACACGGGCAGCGGTGGTGGCGGCGTATCGGGATACTCGCCCTCGCTCTCTGAGGGAGTGCGCCGCAAAGCCACAACGAACAGGATCGCCGCCACACCGTATAAAAGCAACGCCTCGGTCAACTGATCTGGTTTGCGGATGCAGCTCTGCGCATAGAAGCCGATCGCCACTGCCAAAAGCGCTAGGATGAAATGGGTGATCCTGCGTCTCGCTCTCATATTTCCTCGGCTGTTATGTGTCTCAGTAGAACGATTCTAGCAGAAATGCGCTCGCCCGCAAAATCAAGACTGCGGCGGGAGGATATGCCTTTGACACCCTCCCACCGCAGTAGCGCGTGCTCAAACCTGAACCGTTACTGTATAGGACCGTATTTGACGATGCGATGGTTGCTGGAATCAGAGACGTAGATGTTCCCTTGGCCGTCAACTGCGATGCCGGTGGGCAGGTTCAGCGAGTTCCGATCTACGCCGAACTGCCCCCAGACGGCGAGCACTGTGCCCTTGGTATCGAATTTGATGATGCGATACATCTCCGGGTCGGTGGCATAGACATTGCCCGCTGCGTCGGCAGCCAGGTACGGCTTGTTGACGACCGACTCGCCCTCCCAGCCGGCGATGGGCCATTGCGCCAGATAGTTGAATGCCTTGTCAAATTTCTGGATGCGGCGGTTCCACGTGTCTGCAACATAGAAGTTCCCCTCGCCATCGCGCGCGATTCCCACCGGTTCCAGGAATCGGCCATTGTCTGCGCCTGGCCCTCCCCACTGATTGATGTATTTGCCGTCGCGATCGAAGGCGATCACCCGCTTGTTGCCAGTATCAGTTACATAGAGATAACCGCTATCGTCAATAGCGATATCGCGCGGCCCGTAGAAGAGGTTCGGGTCGCCGGGCATGATGCCACCGATATCGCCGAATATGCCCCACATCGTCTCAAACTGGCCATCTGGACTAAAGCGCTGGATGCGATGGTTCCAGGTGTCTGCCACAAAGATGTATCCCTCCGCGTCCACCGCGACACTCCACGGCTCGTTGAACTGACCAGGGGCATTCCCCTGGCCTCCTATGGTCAGCAGATGCTCCCCGTTCGGGCCGAGCTTGACGACGCGGTGGTTCTGGCTGTCCACGACATAGAGGTTGCCCTGCGCGTCCAAGGCCACTCCCTTCGGGTAGCGGAACTGTCCTGCACCACCCCCCTCGCTTCCCCAGACCTGCAATGGGCTGACCTGACGCAGCTTCTTCTCGTACTCTTCGCCTGGCAGGACGATCTCCTCCGTGACCACCTCTGGGCCATAGTCCCAGAGCTGCGTGGCGATGTCGCGGCGGACGTACATGGCAAAGCGGTTGACGTGCGGCCACTGGCTCAACGGGTAGCTGTATTTGCGATAGAAGAAGACGTTCCAGAAGTTGCGGCGCGATTCGGCGCTGCCAATGCCCTTGATGATCTTGGCGAACGTCAGGTCTTTGTACGTCTCCGACGGCCACCAGATCAGCCGGTACTCGCGGCGCAGATATTTGTTGCCCAGGTATGGCTTGACGCCCGGCTCATTCGCCAGCCCCACGATCACGACAGCCGCATCAAAGGGCGCGCTGGGCTGCTTGGCATAGTACTGCGCGTTGCGAAAGTTGCGCAAGTACCACACAAAGGGCCAGCTTGATTCGTCGTCGTACGCCACCTTCAGGTCGAGCCCACCGGTGAGTCGTAGCGACATCTCGGTGATCTCTTGCATGACCAGCGGCACATCAGGGGTACCCTGTGCGTACACCATCATCTCGCTGGCCAGGTCGCCGGTGGTAAAGGACGCCATCCACGCGAAACGGAAGGTCAAGGCCATCATGACGATAAGCGTGGTGAAAAAGAGCGCCTGCCAGATGCCACTGGCCCGCAATCGGCGACCAATGGAATAGAACGCAACCGCCAGGCCGACTGCCATCATGACGGACAGCAACCAGCGCATCGTCTCTCCCAATTGGTCAAGGGATGTGCCCTGGAATGGTCGCGCCCGCAGAGCGGTAACAAGTACGAGAATGAACAGAGGGATCAACACGACCATGAGCCAACCACGGCGCTCAGTGAACTCGCGCAGGTCGATCTTCTCCATGACCTGGCCGATAAACCAGCCTGCCAGAGGGATCAGCGGCAACACGATGTTCTGCGCCAGCCATGGCATCTTTTCCCCGGCCCAGCTATAAATGACCAAGCTCATGGCCGTCCAATAGACCACGAAGGAAACAAAGGGTGCTTTCTCTGGGACGGCCGCGATGGCGCCCTTCTTCTCAGTTGCGCGCGCGCGCGAGTGTTCGCGCAATGCGCGGAGCGCACCACGCGCCCAGTAGCCGATTCCGAGAAGGCCAAACAAGAGCGGCAGAAACTCGTACATCGGCACCAGCAGGAAGTAGTAGTACCAGGGTTGGCCGCCCCGTTTCACCTCTTGTTGCTCCAGCCAGTAGCCGAGCGAGCCGAACATGCCGCTGGCGAAACCCTGGCCATTGGTGAACATGGTCGTGAAGAAGGAGATCATGATCAGGTAAAAGATGCCCGCCGCGATCAGCCAGCGCCTGCGCCCCCACCAGTAGCCGATGGCGATGGAGATGCCCAGAAATGGGATGAAGGTCGCAAGTGAGCGGATGATCCCCTGATTGCTATAGTCAGTAATGCGGTATCCCAGATGGAATAGCTTGTATACCAAGAAGAGGGGTAGCGGCGAGATGAGCGGCAGGCTCAGCGTGCCAATCAGTAGGATCAGATCGAATTCCGCCGACTTCCAGGGGAAGCGCCCCTCACGCCACCAACGCACCACAAACAGAATCACGAGGAAGGTGCCAAAGATCGCTTCGTAAATAAACGCGGTTTCCTTGCTCACCAGCGACAGGGCGAACATGGCGGCGATGATGTACAGGTGGATGTCCCGTCGCTTTTCCAGATAGTGCAGGATTGCGACAAACATGATCCCCGCAAACAGGATGGTCCAGGGATCCATGCGGATATAACGAGTGCGATGCATCATGATAGGGGAGATGATCATCAGGGTGGTAGCGGCCAAAGTTCCCCAGCGGCCAAGCCACCGGCGCATCAGCAGCATCAAGATAACCGTTCCCACACCAAAGAGGCCGGCAGCGAGACGCCCCGTATAGTCGCTATCGCCAAAGAGGAAGAACATGAAGGCGGTGATGTGATAGCCAAATGGCCCATGATATGTGGGATTATGGCGATAGCCTTTGCCGGTGTAGAGATCCCATGACCAGGAGGCATGGATGCTTTCATCATGGCAATAGGCGCGCCATTCCAGGTTCCAGAGACGTGTAAAGATCGCCAGCGCGATCAACCCAACGTAGAGCAGGGTCCACCAGTCCAGGCGAATTCCTCCCAAGATAGGGCGATCCAGGATGGACAAATTGCCCTTCTGCGTCTTTTGCATGTGTCGTTACCTCACTATCGTGAAAAATGGCGGTTGCCGGAGATACGGGACGTTTGAGTTGGAGCCAGCTATGGCCGGAACCACACCTCGATCTGCTGACTGGTCTCCGTCCCTATCTTGAATCGGTGTAGATACCATTTGAGCCAATCTCCCCAGCCGAGGTGAGCGGTCTCGACCGTTGTCCATACGCGAAAGCGTTGCCCCACGAATCCGGCCGGCCCTTCAGCCGCGCCCTGTGCCAGCGTGATGACCACCCGCTCTTGCGGCGCAGGTGGCACGGCGTTGACCAGGCGCACGGGGCCAAAATCGCGCGTGTACCAGGACAGGAGAGGATGGAGAGCCCTTTCGATCATGATCGGCATACGTTCACGCTCTGACGTCCGCTCTGAAAGGTCAATCAGAAAGGGACGCAAATGGCGCAGATCAATAGAAACCGCTTGTTGCGCGAGCAGCTCTCGCGGATCCCGCGCGTTGTACGCGTTCAGTTCCATTGTGGAATGAATTGTAGTCGCCAGGAGGATGGCGAGCAGCGTTGCCGCAGCGATGGGCAACGCCTGCGCTGTGCCAGCCCAATACCAGAAGATGGCAAAGGACAGCAGCAGGATGCCGATGGAGACCACAGCGAGGCGCAGATAGGCGGTTTCTCCCTGTACGGTGAAGGCGGTTAGCTGCAGATAGATGAACGAGGAGAGCACCACGAAGATGATGACGAACAGCACGTTGGCGCTGTCGATCTCGACCCACGGCGTGGTGCTGATCAACGCATCAGCCGCCTGCGCGGCCAGGAGGATCAACGGTAATACGATGATCGGCATCAGCTCCGCGGGCCGGGTGCCGGCGACAGAACCGAGCACCAACGCCACAATAAACCAGATCGTGGCGAATATGCCCAGGAATGCGCCCCGCCGCAGCGCTAACACGATCCCGGCCAGGCCAACGAACAGCGGCAACGTCTCATAAACGAGCAAGGCGCGCAGGTAGTAAGACCAGCGCGTGATTCCGTCCGGGGTTGTCAAGTTGTGCAGCCAGCGCCCGAGTAGGTTCAGCGTGGCCTGCAAGCCGCTCCAATGCCATAACAACACCGTCGAGATCAGGACGATCAGCGCCACCCCCAGGCCCAGAGCGGCTCGCCACTCTTTGCCCGCTTTCAAATCCTGCCAGGCAACCTGAAGTTGCTGTAACTCGACGTCACCAAGATGACGACGGTTTCTCAGCCACAGGTAGCCGCCAAAGATCAACCCGGCGACAAGCACCGTATAGATCGTGGCAGCGGACATCAGCCCCAGCGCCAAAGCGATCCCGCCGAGGTAGATATGGCCCTTCTGTCTCGTCGTGACATAGCGGTGCGCTGCCACGAGGAATATCAGCACGCTGGCCGCGACCAATACGGTGCCGCTGACGGTGCGAGAGAAATAAACAAAGGAGGGAGATAGCGCCAGCAGGAGGGAAGCGGCAATCGCGCCGCAGCGTCCCAGCCTGTCTCGCAGCAGGTAGGGCAGAATGACGATCACCGTCCCTGCCAGCGCTGGCAAGAGGCGCGCCATGGCATCGCTGGCCCCAAATGCCATAAAGTTAAAGAGATTGACGCCAAAGAGCAATGGACTGTAATTGAAGCTCTCCAGCCGGCCTCCATGCAAGAAGCTCCATGCGGGCCATGCCTCTGTAACTTCAGCAGAGAGGAGCGGCCAGTAGCCTAGATTGGCAAAGCGTAGCATCAAGGCCACGACGATAGCCACTATGTAGAGCCCGGCCTCGACGCTGATCAACAGCCGATCCATCTCGCCTTCTTGCTCGCGGTATCTCTCGACTTGAATCATATCCTTCGCCCCATCCTCTGTCCCCGTCGGGCGACCGCGCTATGCTGATGGCAGCCGTCCCTACCGGGTCCCTGATTCCTAACGACGCTGGTAGATGCGCACGCCACCCTGATCATACACGAGGGTCATAATGCGCCCGAACTTGTCCACCATCGCTGGCTGTAGATTGTATTTGTAGCGCTCTAGATCGCCCACATATACGTATTGTATTTTATACTTGTCCAGGAGCTGCAACACCAGGTTGGTGTCAAGGCTCTTGTAGATCTGCTCGATGTCAGGAAGACGTTTCCCCGGCTCTTCGTAGGTGCCGCGCCACTGCTGCTCGTGGAAATCCCACCCGAGCACTGTTGGTAGACCCGTAGCTGCCGAGACACGTGCGTACTCGGTATAGGAGCCGCCCGGCGCTTCGAGGATATACGGGGCACCGACGACGTTCTCCTGTAGCCAACGGATGGCCGCATAGTCCCCTGGCCGTCGCTCTCGCAGGTAGGCGATGCCGTCGAGCGTTGGCTGTACCCGAAACTGCTGCGCCTTCGAGTAACTGGCAGCGATCGGGTAAATCATGCTGGCACCTAACAGGAGGAGTAAAGCGACCAGCCATAGATACAGGCCCCACCGTTTTCGGCCACGCAGCATGTACCAGACGCCAAACGCGGAAGCCACGGCCATCTGCACCCATGCCTGGTACCAGAACTTGAAGATGGTGTTCATGCGCGTCCCGAAAAAGTCGCGTAGATAGACGAATTCGGTGGCGAGCGTGAGCAGCAGCCCAGTCGTGGCGATGAGCGCCGCAAAGAGCGCGCCCTCCGACACGCCGTGCGGCGCCTGACCTGGGCTGCGGCCGGAGTCCATGGCGCTCTCATCTGCACTGATGATCCCATCCCGTATGGCGCGCGCGCGATACCAGATGGCGGCAACCAGGGTGGCGATCATGCTCACCAGAAGCAGCACGAGCCACGGGTTGGTCAGCCGCATCAGGACAAAGCGCTGTAAGAGCGCGCCGATGCTCTGTCCGCCGACAGCCGCCTGTGCTTCCGGCGTCGCCAGCAGATCCTGCAAGAAGGCACGCCCGCGCGAAGTGCCGACAACCAGCAGAACCGACAGAGCCAACGCAGCCAGCGGCAACGCCAGGATACCTGCCGCCACCTTCAGCCCTTGACCAAACGCTTGGCGCGGCGACAGCCACCGTTCACCATCCCGATCACGCAGAGCGAACAGGTCGCGCCACTGCACGACGATCCAGCTCAGCAAACAGAAGATGAAGAGGCCAAACATGATCAGGTATTGCGGCAGGCGCGTTACATTATATAGGACCGGCAAAATCCCTCCCGCCTGGGAGCGAAAGCCGATATAGAAGGGGAGATAGAGCAAGACCCCCGGCACTGCCACCCATCCCGCCAGGAGCACCGGCTCGGCCCAGTCATGCTCCCCGTGTAGCAGATAGTAGCGCAGGAAGAGCGCTGCCACAAAGATGACCAGATAGATGGGGAAATCCCACGTGTTCAGGAACGAGAGCGCACCCAGGCACAGAGCCCAGAGCAGTAGATCAAAGGTGTGGGCGCGAAAGAGGTTGATCGCGCGCGCGAAAAGGCGTTCGATCTGCGATGGTTGCGCCTCCTCTGTGCCGTCCAGCACAGCCTCATCATCCGCTGCAGCGGTGCGAGCCGCAAAGCCAAAGAGAACGTTAAGCGCCAGTCCCATCGCCAGCAGCACAAAGGGCAGCCCCAGCACGTGCGGGTGCATGTCGCCCAGCAAGAAGCTGAAGAAGGGGAACTCGTCAATGACTTCGCTATCCCGCCCCAGGAGGTCCCGGTCGTGAATGACACGCGAGGCGCGCCACCACCACCATGGATCAGGTGGATCGGTGGGAAACCAGCGCCCGGTTACCGGCGCGTTGGCGATCTTCTTCAGGTCGAGCCATTCCCATAGCGCCGCCGAGCCGAGACCCCGTGCCCGCAGCGCATCGAAAAAGCCGTGCAAGTTGCCGATCACAACGGTGAAAAGCGCGCCCAACATGCCAGAGAGCACGGGCGCAACACCTCCGTCGCTTTCCGCTGTGTCGCGCTGGGCCTGTTGCGCCCGTCGCACCAGGTTATAGACTAGGCTGAAAGTGCCGGTGGCTGTCAGCGCAAAGAGGAGCGCGATGGAGAGGTTGAACGCCACCGCGCCGGGCAGGCCGGAGAGCTTGGTCATCGTCGCCATCATCAGATAGCCGAAATAGTAGTAGCTCAGCGCGAAACCAGACAGCCACGGGTCATTCGGCGGAAAGGTCTCGCTGCGCACGATGGCGTTCAGGAATGCCAAGTCCATGGGGCGCTCGGTGGCATCCAGCGCCGGATTATAGGCGCGGAAGAAGGTCCACAGGAGAAAGGCCACCGTAAATAGGATCTCGGTGGTCACAATGACCCCTCTCTCGCGCCGGAGAAACGATCGGAGGTCTACGGCATCGCGCCGGAAGAGCGACCAGGAATAGGCGCCGATCAGCGCCGCAACGAACAGGATAGTTACCACCTCGTTGCGCAGGATGCCGAACGAGACGAGCAGCCAGACAATGTAACTTGTCAACAGCAGCCCCAGGGGCTTGGCAAAGGCGTAGCCGCGATCCGGCAGAAAGCGGAACAACCGCAAGGCGATCGGCAACGCCACCAACCCCAGGGCTTCGATGATCAGCCACCAGACCAGGATTTGCATCGTGCCTCCCGGAGGAAAGAACAATCCCTGTTCTCTAGATATACGGTCAACAATGCGATTTGCTTCATATCCTAATCAACGAAAGTGCGGTAGATGCGAACCCCTTCATTCTCGTAGGCGATGCTCAGCCACCCTTCCTGCATCATCGCCTCAAAAGCGGCCAGGCCAGGCGGATTGTGGCGGATGCGCTCCAGCTGCCCTACGTAGATGTAAGCGACCTGCAGCTCGGCGATGATCTGTCGCTTGCGCGCCAGGTCAGTCGAATCATACAGCTCCCTCGCCAGGCCATCACGTGGCCCTACTTGCCAATCGTAACGCTGTTCCCCCTGATGCGCGCCGAGGAGCGTGGGCAACCCGGTAAAGGAGGAGACGCGCATCCCGCCCTCACGGTAATAGTCCAGCCGCGCCTCGGCGATGACTGGCGTTCCCTCGACATTATCCCAGAGCCAGCGGATCGCCTCATAGTCATACACTAACTCGATGCGATTCGCCTCATCCGGCCAGTTGTAGACACCCACCATCATATAGGCCATCCCGTCCAGCGTGCCGATCGGTGGTGAGCCATTGGGAAACCGCTGTTGCACCCGCGCCGGTATCGCGAGCAAAGGATAAAGGAGGCTGCTGCCGAGCAGAAAGATGAATGCAGCTTGCCAGGCCGCGCGCCAGCCAGACCGGCGCCAGTTCTGCACCCATGTCCAAAGACGCGGCAACGCTGCGCCCAGCGCCAAGCCGAGCAGTATCCACACCTGGATGTAGAACTTGAAGAGCGTGTTCATCCGTTTCCAGGGGCTGCCCGCCAGGAAATCCTTCAGGAACACGATCTCCACCCCCAGGAGGACGAGCAGGCCGGCCCAGATGAGCAGGTGCGTCATCTGCTCCTCCGGCGTGGCGCGATCGCGCCCCAGCAATACCGCAGCCAGCACCAGGAGCGGCAAGAAAAATGCCAACGTGGGCTGCTTCAGGATGATCAGCGTGCCAGTGACAAGCAGCATCCCCCACAGGGTCACCCGGCCCAATGCATACAGCGGGGTGTGCTGTTGCACCAACGCACCCTGCAGGTCCAGCAGATGCGGAAGATAGGCGGCATGCCTGAGCGTGACGCGCCAGTAGCGGACCAGCGCCGATCGGCTTCGATCTACCCGCAGTTCCCTCAGCAGATAGGTGATAGTGAGGAAGCAGAACAGCCCCCATATCGCCAGGACTTGTGGCAAGCCGGAGCGTTCTTCTACCAGCGCCAGACCCACCGCGATTGCCTGGTAGTGGCTATGGAAGGGCCAATACAGGAGCAAGCTGAGCACACCAACCACGATGGCGTGGGCCGCTGCAGAGGCCAGATGGATACGTCCATCCTTCTGATAGCCCTGCAGCACGAAAGCGATGGTGACCACGCCGAGGTACGTAGGCAAGTCCCATGTGTTGATCGCGCCCAATGCACCCAGCACTACCGGCAGCAGCGCAAAGCGCAGGACGCGCGCGCCAATCCCCTCTGGCGGCGCTGTCGGGCGCGGCTTGCCGCTCAGCACCAGGTTCAGCGCCAAGCCCAGCGCCAGCAGCGTGAACGGGATGTCGATCATATGCGGATGGAGGTCCGCAAAGAGAAAGCTGAAGAAGGGGAACTCGTTGATGGTATAGTCAATGATGCGTGTCGAGGCATTCCAATAGTCGAACTCGGGCCGCGTGGCTTGGCCAGTGAGCACACCCCAGATGCCAAGGGCGAACTGCTGAAGCGGGCTCACCAGCGGCAGCGGCTTTCCCTGTATCAGGCGGGCGCCCGCCTGCAACAAGCCGCCGACGAGCTGCGTCATCGCCGTCAGGTTGCCGATCAGTGCGATCAAGATGGCCGCGCCCAGGCCGGCCACCTTGCGAACGCGATCGCTATGGGCTAGGCTATAGCCCACGCTCCAAGCATTGCCCACCGTCAGGGCAAAGAGCGTAGGGATCACCAGGTTAAAGCCGACAGAGGGGATCACCCCGCTGAGCTTGATCAGCAGCGAGACGAGATATTGCCCGTAGTAGTAGTAGTTGATGTATCCCCCGGCGTAATAGGGGTCGTAGGGCGGGAAATAGGGGCTACGCAGGATAGCATTCAGGAATGCAATCTCCATCATCTTCTCTCCGCCATACCACGGCTGCCAGAGATCCGGATTCAGGATGCGGATGATGACAAAGGCTAGGTAGGCAAGCGCAAAGATCGCCTCGCTCCAGAGCAGGAACTGCCACTGTTGCCGGAGCCAGCTTGCCATCTCGCGACGCCGCTGCCGCCAGATCGCCCAAGAGACAGCGCCCAATAGCGCCGCGCAGAGCAAGATGGTGGGCCATGCATTCATCAACCAGCGCAGGCTGGCCAGCCACCAGACACCCAAGCCGACCAGCAGCCAGCCAAGCGTCTTGGCCAGCAGGTAACCACGATCCTGCAGGCGGTGGAAGACAACATACGTTATCGGCAGCGCGAGTATTCCAAGCGCTTGGATGATTAGCCACCAGAGAACCACTGCCACGATGGTATGGTTACTGGCGAGCGCATTCCAGCCGATGCCGCGCACCACCGGCAGCGTGCCCACCGGCTGGTCCAGCAGCAAATCCTTCTTGACCTGATCGGGCCGCGAAGCCGCGACGCGGCTTTCCACCTGCGGCTGGATACGGTATGCCTCGGCAAAGAGCGCGTCGAACTCGGCTCTGCTTAGCTCGCGCTCCTTGCGAAAGATAATGGGCTTGGGATGATCATAAACGGTGAAGCTCTCATCCGCGGCATCATCCACGATCACCCAGCCATCGAGGCGGGGGTAAGAGGTGAACGTCGCCACCTTTGCGAAACCGAGTTGCTCTGCGAACAAAAGACGATAATACTCGCTGGAGATGGGGTAGCGTTCGGGCAGGCGCGGGATAGAGCGGTACAGCCGATTTGTCGCCAGGATGATGTAATCCGCCTGTTGCAGGACTTCATAGACATGGCTGAACTTGGTGTACGTGTCCGGCTCGTACATCGGCAGCTCGAGGTGGCGATAGCCATAGTTGGCCTGGCTGAGCGTCGGGCTCAGCGACTTGGGCAGGCTGTCATCCCAATGCTCAACCGCGATGGTCGCGCCCGGCGACACGTTCTCATAAATCCAGCGGGACGCGGCGATCCAGGTGTGGGTGCGCACGTAGATGCTGACAAAGGCGAGCGCGTAGGCCAGTGTTACCAGCAAGATGACCGCGATCAAGACATTGACAAGCCATGCCGAACGCAGTCGCCATCTGCCGATCGGCTGGATGTGCTGTGCGCGTTGCCGCCACTCCCAGAGGAGCGCCGCACCCATCAACGAGAAAAAGGGGAGCAGCGGCAGCATGTAGCGCATGAATTTGACCATAAAGCTGCCGGTGATGGCAAAGTAGGGAACAGCCCAGGCGAGGAGCACCATCTCGCCCCAGCGCGGGCGGCGGAAGTTGCGCAGCACATACCACCCGAACCCGACAAAAGCGGTCAGGCCGAGCGGCCATCCCATGCCCCAGCGCAATTGCTGCTCAATCTGGTACCAGTAGGCGGGGGTGTTACGGTACTGCCGCGTGTAGGGAAGATCGGCGATGCCGCGCACCATCGCGCCCTGCTCAGCGATTTGAAGGATAAAGCGGCGGTAATCCAGGATGGCGAATGGGGAAGTGATGGCAAAGGTGACCAGCGCGATGCCCAGGCAGAGCAGCCCTTGCTGCAACGCGACTCGCCGGCCGCTCTGCCAGCGCAGCCGCCAGCCGCGCCGGATATGCTCGTCCTGCACCTGCTCTGTGGTTGGTTCTTGCAGCGCCAGGGCATGCGCCAAGATAGCCACGGTGGGCGCGGCCAGCACCGGCAGCGCGCTGAACTTGGAGGCGACCGCCATCCCCGCGGCGATGCCCGCGAGCGCAATATCACGCTGACGTCCCGTCTGCCAGATGCCCAACGAGCCGTAAACAGCCAGCACGACGAAAAAGGTGGCGAACGTATCGAAGGTGTAAAAGTGGGATGCCTGGATATGGCTCACCGTCAGCGCCACGAAAGCCACCGCCAGCAATCCGACAGCGCGACCATGCAGTCTGCGCCCTATGGCGTAGATCAGCACAATGACGCCGAAATCCGCCAGGGCGGAGACGACGCGCCCCAGCAGCGCGATCTCGTCATAGCCTCCGGCGTTCGCCAGGCCGGCGACTGCATCTGATAGGCCGGGCCAGAAGCGGAGATGCGGTGCCAGCATGGCGGCCCGCTCCAGGATGTTGGCGAGTAATGTGAGCGCGTACAAAGGGAGATGGCCGTAGGCAAAACTGCGCGGCTGATTGCTTGCGGCGTTCCAGAGCGGGTTCAGCGGCGAGGTGCGCGGATTCAGCACATCGGAGAGATGCTCTGGCCAGTGTAGGTCGGTGGCGACCATCGAGATCCAGCGCTCGTCCGGGTGGGCATGCTGATTCTCGTCCCAGTTGACGTGATAGAGTCGGAGCCCAAGGGCCAGGGCCAGTACGGCCAGTAGCACAACTGTGAAAGCATGGCGCTGCCAAAACGCCAATACGCTGTGTGTATAAGCCGCTTCGCCCGTCAGCACTGCGTCGGGCGGGGAGTCGGAAGCGCTCTGCTGGTTTGTGGCCGGCAATAGGTCTCCAGTCCCTTCGTCGGTCAATATGGCCCCCCCCTTCGCACCATTTAAGGTTGCTGCGGTGTCCCATTTTACCAGACTGGCCCTTTTCTGGCAAGCACATGTTGCATGAGGGTGAAAAAAAGAGGCAGCAGTGGTATAACACTGCTGCCTCGCCCACTGCTGCTATTCCCCGGACTTGAGCACTTCCAGAAAAACCTCTTGCGGTATCTCTACCTCGCCGAAGCGCGCCATTCGCTTCTTGCCCTCTTTTTGCTTTTCCAGCAGCTTGCGTTTGCGCGTGATATCGCCGCCGTAGCACTTGGCCAGCACGTTCTTCCGCATCGCCTTGACAGTTGACCGGGCGATGATTCGCTCGCCCATCGCCGCCTGGATCGGGATGGGGAAGAGGTGCGGTGGGATGAGGTCCTTGAGGCGCTCCGTGAGCGCGCTCCCCCGCGCGTATGCCTGGTCACGCGGCACGATGAAGGAAAAGGCGTCCACTGGCTCATGGTTGATCAAGATGACCAGCTTCACCAGATCACCTGGGCGATACTCCGCAAAGATATAGTCCATCGAGGCGTAGCCACGCGTGCGCGACTTGAGCTGGTCGTAGAAGTCAACGATGATTTCAGCCAGGGGGATGTGATATGTGAGCAGGACGCGCTTTTCGTCCAGGTACTCCATCTTGTCGAACTCACCACGGCGCGAAGTAACCAATTCCATGATCGGCCCCACATACTCTGCCGGAGCAAAGATGCTGAGCTTCATCCATGGCTCGGTGATCTGCTCGATCTCAACCGGGTCAGGCAGATCGCCAGGGTTATCCACGACGACCGTCTCTCCTTTGATGGTCTGTACGCGATACTCGACGCTGGGAACGGTTGTCAGAATATCGAGGTCGTATTCGCGCTGCAGCCGCTCCTTGACGATCTCCATATGCAGCAGGCCGAGAAAGCCGCAACGAAAGCCAAAGTGCAGCGCCTGAGAGGTCTCAGGCTCATACACCAGCGCCGCATCGTTGAGGCGCAGTTTCTCCAGCGCGTCGCGCAAGTCACCATAGTCTTCGCTGTTGATGGGGTAAATGCCGGCAAAGACCATCGGTTTGACCGGCTGATAGCCGGGGAGCGGCTTGGCAGCCGGATTCTGCGCCTGCGTGATCGTGTCGCCCACCGGGCAATCGCGTACATTCTTGAGCCCCGTGGCCACATATCCCACCTCTCCAGCCTCCAGGCGCGGCGTCGGCGACATGCGTGGGCGGAAGGTGCCCACTTCGATCGGTTCTATCAACTGCTGGCGAGCCATCAACAGGAGCGGCTCTTCTGTGGAAAGGGAGCCATCCACCACGCGCACGTAGGCGATGACACCTTTGTAGGAATCATAGTGCGAGTCAAAGATTAGCGCGCGCAGCGGCGCTTTGGAATCTCCTCTTGGGGGCGATATACGATGTACTACCGCCTCCAAGACCTCGCGCGTGCCGATCCCTTCTTTGGCGGAAGCTCGGATGATCTCGTCCGCTGGAAAGCCGATCAGATTTTCGATCTCGTGCGCGACCTCGTCAGGGCGTGCTGCTATCAGGTCTATCTTGTTGATCACCGGCACGATGTCGAGGTTGTGATCGAGCGCCATATAGAGGTTAGCGATCGTCTGCGCCTCCACACCCTGTGAAGCATCTACTACCAACACCGCGCCCTCGCACGCCGTGAGCGCACGCGAGACCTCGTAGGTAAAATCCACATGACCCGGCGTATCGATCAAGTTCAGCTCGTATGTCTCGCCATCTTCAGCCTGATATGACATGCGCACGGCCTTGGCTTTGATCGTGATCCCTTTCTCTCGCTCCAACTCCATCTGGTCGAGGAATTGATCCGACATCTGGCGCGCCTCGACGGTGCCTGTCATCTCCAACAGGCGGTCGCTCAGCGTGCTTTTGCCATGGTCAATATGGGCGATGATACAGAAATTGCGGATGAATCGCTGGTCCATCAATCCAAAACTTTCCTTCTGGTCGTCAGATAACAGTATTCGTCGCGATGGCTGTGTGGAATGCCTCTATCGCGTGATCTCGTGGTCGCTCTCCGAGGTCTTTTGCAGGCCATCTCGCCAGGCTCGTAGCCGTTGCATGACGAGGTAGCCCCGCAGCAAGAGTTGTTGCGTGGCCGCTGCTACCCAAGCGGCGGCGCGTCGTTTTACTGGCGCGAGCCGCTCTTGGTACGGCTGCCACCACAGGCGCATCCTCTTGCGCCACGCGGATCGCCCTGCAGGGCGAGTCTCTGCGGTCGGCAAAACCGCTGCCAACGCCTGTTCCGGGGTGATCTGCTCTTCGCCGGAGCGGAGATACAGATAGTGCACAACATAGCGTGCAATGGCCGTTACTGGCACGGCCAGCACAACACCCCACACCCCCGCCACCTCGGCGCCGATAACCATGACCAGCATCGTGATTGTCGGATGCAGCTTGACGGTTGCGCCCGCCACCTTGGGGACCAGGAGCAGGTTCTCGATCTGTTGGATGGCAAAGAAGAGCAACGCTGTCTTGAGCGCCAGCGAAGGCGATTTGAGCAGCGCCACTAGCACCGCCGGAATCGCGCCAAGGACTGGGCCGATATTCGGCACAATCTCCAGGATGCCTGCGACCGTGCCCAAAACGAGGGAAAAGTGCACGCCCAAGACAAGCAAGCCACCGGTGGCCATCGCGCCGACGAACAGGCACAGGAGCAACTGCCCACGCAGATACGATGAAAGCACATGGTTGACGATGTCTTGCAGATTGCGCACGTCGGCGCGCAATTGTCGCGGGACCAGCGAATAGAGGGCATCCATGATCTTGTGTTCATCATTCAGGACGTAGAACATCCAGAATGGGATGATGATGAGGCCGAACACAAAGCTCACCGTTGAGGTAACAACGTCTAGTGCGCTCCCCGCCGCCCGCTGCAAGCCTTTGGCCAGCCAGGAGACGATGTTCTGCATCGTATTCGTCAGGGTGGCTGTGAGCTCCTGGACGTTGTCGCTGATCGCGTCCTGAATCCACTGCGGCACCACGTCACGGTACTGCTCCAGCCACTCGTCAATCACTCCCTGGTTAAAGCCTTTGGCATTCTGCAAAAGCTGCAAGGTGTATTGGCCAGAAGCCTCGATCAACTGCCCGACCTGATCTGTAATGAGCGGGACAAAGACCGCGAAGAATCCCACCAGGATCAGTATGACCAGGAGATAGGTGAGCAAGATCGCCAGGGGCCGCGCTAGATGCCGCGTCTGCAATTGCCTGGGCATTGCTTCCTGAAACAGGTTGACTAACGGCAAGAGAAGATAGACCAGAAAGATGCCGCCGATGAATGGATACAGAGCCGATCTGGCCCGGAAGAGGATCAGCAAGATGCTGCCCCCCACCACGCTGAGCAGAACGACGCGTGCGCGGCGGCTAGGAGAAAGCGAAACCATCACCATCCTCCAAACGACCAATCACGAGAATATCAATAACCGGTCTGCTCGGCCAGGTGCAAACAGCGCGCGATCGCAGCCTCTATGTCCGCGACAGGCTGTCCCTCACCGAGGCAGAGATGGATCAAGAACTCGATATTGCCGGCCGGCCCCTTGATGGGAGACGGGATTAGGCCGCAGACCAGCAAGCTCTGTTGCTGGCTCCATTGTGTCACCCGCTCCAATACCTCACGGTGCACCGTCGGAGCGCGCACTACACCGCCGCGTCCCACCTGCGTGCGGCCCGCCTCGAATTGCGGCTTGATCAGCGCAATGATCTCTCCTTCGCCCTGAAGGATCCTGATCGCTGCAGGGAGTACCAGCAACAAAGAGATGAAAGACACATCAATCGTTACCAGATCCACCGGCTCTGGCAAGCTCTCCAGGTAGCGCGCATTCGTGCGATCCATGACGACGACGCGCGGATCCTGCTGCAGTGTCCATGCTAGTTGGCCATATCCTACATCTATGGCATAGACGCGAGCTGCGCCGCGTTGCAGAAGGCAGTCGGTAAAGCCACCGGTAGAGGCGCCCAAATCAGCGACCACCTTGCCGTGCACGTCAACGCCGAAAGCATCCAACGCGCTCTGCAGCTTGATACCGCCACGACTCACATAGCGAAGGGGGGCCGTAATGGCGATCTTGGCCTCTGCCGGGACTTGGGCACCCGGCTTGGCAATCGTCTCGCCATCCACGGTAACCTCTCCCGCCAAGATCAGCCGCTGCGCCTTTTCGCGGCTTTCAACCAAACCACGCTGAGTGAGAAGCACGTCAAGACGCTGTTTGCTCATATCCAAAGCATAGCGCACCCTCGCCCAGAAGTCAAACGCCGACTGCGACCGTTCTGGTAGCCGAATTGACTATTACTCGTATTCTCTGTAATATAACGAACACCATTGGCTTAGTGGAGGATGTGCAAATTGTTGATGGGGCTCCTGAAAAGCATGCGGCCCAAGCAGTGGGCCAAGAATGCCTTTATCTTGGTCCCTCTCGTTTTCGACCAAAAGCTGTTTCGAACTGAACCTCTGTTCAGAACGATCTTTGCCGTTATTCTCTTCTCGCTTGTCTCCAGCGCGGTCTATCTGCTCAATGATCTGGGCGACATCGAGCGGGATAAGCTCCATCCCGTGAAACGGTCTCGCCCGCTTCCGTCGGGCCAACTTTCGCCAACCGTGGCAAAAGCGGTGGCGATCCTGTTGCCGCTCGTGTGCCTGCCATTGTCCTACCTGATCAGCCCGCTGCTTACGGCGATCCTCTTCGTTTACCTGTTGCAGAATATCGCTTACACCTTCTGGCTCAAGAACATTGTCATCATAGACGTGATGACCATCGCTGCCGGCTATGTGCTGCGGGTGGCTGCTGGGGCCATAGTCGTTGGCGTGGAGCGTTTCTCTCCCTGGCTCTACCTCTTCACGATTCTGCTCTCTCTCTTCATCGCCCTCTGCAAGCGACGCAACGAGCTTGTCGTGCTTGAGGAGGGGGCCAACGAGCACCGTGCGATCCTTCAGGAGTACAACGGTCGTTTCTTGGACGAGATGACCGGCATCGTCACGTCTGGGGCTATTATGGCCTATTCGCTCTACACCTTTTCTGCGCCCAATCTCCCCGCCAATCACAGCATGATGCTGACGATTCCGTTCGTCATCTATGGCGTGTTCCGCTATCTGTACCTCGTTCATGTGCGACAGCTAGGTGGCGAGCCAGAGGAGCTTTTCCTCAAGGATATGCCGCTTCTGGTGGATATCCTTCTGTGCGGCATCCTCATGGTTGTTGTGCTCTACCTTCAGCCGTAGAGCCGACTGCGCGCCTGATTTCAGAGACAAGGAAGGGCAGTGCAAACCTTCAGCACTGCCCTTCCTACATGTGATCTCAATAGCCGCCACACAACAATCGGCGCGGCGGGTAGCTTTGCCGTTTGGAGGCCGCTTCTAGCGCTTGGTGTACTGAGGTGCCTTCCGCGCCCTCTTGAGCCCTGGCTTCTTCCGCTCCTTGGCTCGCGCATCGCGCGTGAGAAGTCCGTGCTGGCGCAGGAGGCTATGGAGATTGGGGTCGGCTTCGGCCAAAGCGCGGGAGATACCGTGTCGGACAGCATCGGCTTGCCCAGAGACCCCGCCGCCCTCCACTTTGATCATGACGCTGAACTTGCTGGCCATGTCGGTGGTCTGCAACGGTTCGGATGCTGTCAGACGGTCGCGGTCACGCGTGAAATACTCTGCCATCGGCTTGCCATTAATGATGATGTCGCCGGTGCCAGGGTAGAGCCGCACGCGCGCTACCGAGGTCTTGCGACGCCCCGTGCCATAATAGTATCTTGCTTCCGCCATGAGTTACCTGCCTCCCTTAGACTTCCAACGGTTTCGGTTGCTGCGCTTGATGGGGATGATCCTTGCCGGCATAGATCTTGAGCTTCTTGATCATCTGTCGCCCCAGGCGATTCTTGGGGAGCATCCCTCGCACGGCAAAGTAGATGGCTCGCGTGGGGTTGTCTTCCATCAGGTCGCCCAGAGTCTGGCTCCGAAACCCCCCTGGATAGGTCGAATGCCGATAGTACATCTTGTCGCTGTACTTGCGGCCGGTTACGCGGATCAGATCGGCGTTAACGACAATGACATAATCGCCAGTATCCATGTGGGGCGCAAAGATAGGCTTGTGCTTGCCATGCAAGAGCTTGGCCACTTCAGTCGCCAACCGTCCCAACGTCTTGCCGTTAGCGTCAATGACGTACCATTCACGGCTAATGTCTGCGGGTTTCACGACATAAGTTTTCACTTCACGATCACTCCTTCGAGATTACTCTCCGTTTCCACGATATCTGCTGGCGGCTCAACGCTGGTTATAGTTGACACGCATCAGACAGAGACCAGCGGGCACAACCGCAGCAATCGGATGGTTCAGATTGCCCGCTAACAAGATCTCTTGGAACGCTGCCGGTGAGAGCGTCCCTTTGCCTACCAAAAGCAACGTACCGACGATGAGACGCACCATGCGCCGCAGGAACGCGTTTGCCTCAATATCAAAGAAGAGCAATTCCCCTCCCGTGAGGGGTTCGGTCTGTCGCTGAAACTGCGCCCTGTGCACCACACGCACCGTGTTGTCGCCCCAAGGCGCTCGTCCGAAGGCGGCAAAATCGTGCTCGCCTTCTAGGGCGAGAGCTGCCTCCGACATGGCGTCCACATCCAACGGTTCGGCATGATAGTGTGAGATCCTCGCCAACAACGGCGATCTCACCGCGCCCACATAGATCGTGTAGCGATATTCTCGGCTGGAGGCGCTGAAACGCGCGTGAAAATCCTCCGACACCTGCTGCAGATCGCGCACGGCAATATCGTGGGGCAGCAGCGCGTTCCAGGCCCGCTCGAGCACCTCCAGTGAGTGCGGCCACGCCGTTGTAAAGTGGACTACTTGGCCTCGCGCATGCACGCCGGCATCCGTTCTCCCTGCACTGGTGATGCGGATGCTCTCCGCGGTTACAGACTGCAAGGCTTTCTCGAGCGCTCCCTGAATAGTGGGCCGGTTCACCTGCACTTGAAATCCCTGGTAGGCCGTGCCATCATACTCGACGGTAGCCCGCACCTTGCGCATGTCTGCCACCCAGAGCCAGCATGAGCTTCTGTCGCCCTCAATCCGCCGTGATTACTCCAGATCCACGAGCTCCAACAGCACCATCGGCGCCGCGTCACCTTGGCGGGCGCCCAGCTTCATAATGCGAGTATAGCCTCCCTCTCGCTCCCGATACTTGGGCGCTAGTTCGTTAAAGATCTTGGTGGCTGTGTTCTCGTCGCGCACAATCTTGGCAACCTCGCGGCGAGCGTGCACCAGGCTGGCGGCATCCTCGCGGTTTGCTCTCTTGGCAACAGTGATTAGCCTTTCAGCGTCGCTACGGATGGCCTTGGCTTTGGCTTCAGTCGTCTGAATGCGACCATGCTGGAACAGCGCAGTGATCAGATTCCGAAACAGCGCGTTCCGGTGGCTCATAGTGCGGCCAAAGTTCCGGCCAGCTACTCGATGTCTCATAACGGGAACCCCTTTCCCACGTTACCTGCTTAATGATATCAAATGGCGATATGCAGCTGCAGCGGCGCGATAGAGAGGAGCCGTTATGCCTCCTCGTCCTCTTCACCCTCTGTCTGCTCTTCATCGCTCGCTTTTCGTTCCCCGGCTGCTACGGCCTCTGGAATCTCGATCCCTTTCTTCTTCAGCTGCCCCAGGAGCTCTTCCAGTGACTTGCGCCCAAAGTTGCGGATCGCCAGGATCTGGTCAACTCCCTTGGAGAGTCGCTCCAGAACCTCGCCTACTTTGGCAATGCCTGCCCGCTTCAGACAGTTGTAGGCACGCATCGAGAGGCCGAGGTCCTCGATAGGCATCTCATAGATGCGGCTGGGAATCTCCCCCACCTCGGACTCGACCTCTTCCGGCATTACGCCCTCTGCACCGAATGCCGCCACCGTGGCAAAGTGCTTGACGAGGATATCCGCAGCTTGGCGCAGCGCCTCGGCAGGTGTAATGGTGCCGTCGGTTGTGATCTCGAGAACCAGCTTGTCAAAGTTGGTCATCTGACCGATGCGGGCTCGCCCCACAACGTAGCTCACCTTTTGTACAGGGCTAAAGATCGCGTCCACCGGAATCTGCCCGATCGGGAGTTTGGGGCGCTCCTCTGCGGGGGAATAGCCCTTTCCCTTTTCGACGGTGAATTCGATCTCCAGATCCGAATCGGGCGAATCCAACGTCAATAACGGCAGCTCGGGGTTGATGATCTCGATATCGCCCGGCGCTTCGATGTCTCCAGCGGTGATCACGGCTTTGCCTGCGGCGTTGACGCGCATCGTCACGGCGCCATCCGCGTAGGAGCGCAGACGAAGCTGTTTAACATTCAGGATCAGCCGCGTCATGTCCTCTTTGGCGTTCGGGATCTCCGAGAATTCATGCGGCACGCCACTCACGGAAATGGAAGTTACCGCAGCGCCTGGCAGCGAGGAGAGGAGCACCCGCCGCAGGGCGTTACCGATCGTGATGCCGTAACCGCTCTCCAGAGGACCGATCACAAAGCGACCATAGTACTTGGTTGTCGCCTCAGTTTCGATTTTGGGAGTGATGCTCTTCAATAACATATACCTCCTGCGCTAGCAATCCGCCCTCGCGAGATCGCCGCCAGTCAACTACTAGCGCGAATAATACTCGACGATTAGTTGCTCAGTCAGGGGCACGTCAATCTGCTCCCGAGACGGCAGCGACAACACCGTGCCGGCCAGGTTTTGCGGATCGAGGCTCAACCAGCCAGGCAGCGAGACCCCCTGCAATCGCTCGGCCATTCCCTGGAAATATGGCAGGCGCCGGCTCGTCTCGCACACGCTGATGCGGTCATTGGCCTGCACCAACATGGACGGGATATCCGCCCTTTGCCCGTTGATGCAAAAGTGACCGTGCTGAACTAGTTGCCGCGCTTGCGCCCGCGAGTCGGCAAATCCCAGACGATAGACGATATTGTCCAGGCGGCGCTCCAGGATAGACAAAAGGTTCGCGCCAGTCATGCCAGGCTGTCGCTCAGCCAGACGATAGTAGCGTCGGAACTGCGCTTCCAAGACCCCATAGATGTGCCGTGCTTTCTGCTTCTCGTGCAGCTGCAGGCCATAGTCGGAGATCTTGCGGCGAAAACGCCCTTTCCGTCCATGCTCGCCGGGTATGTATGAACGCCGCTCAAGCGCGCACTTGGGCGTCATGCATCTCTCCCCTTTCAGGAACAACTTTTCGCCATGCGCGCGGCACAGTTTGCATACTGACTCTGTATATCTTGCCATCTAACCTCCTACGTAATAGCCCATAATCTGCGGCGCGAGCGCTAGACGCGGCGCTTCTTGGGGGGACGGCACCCATTGTGCGGGATCGGTGTCACATCAGTGATCGAACGCACCTTTAGACCCGTGGCCTGTAGCGAACGGATCGCCGCCTCGCGACCAGGGCCGGGCCCCTTGACAAAGACGTCCACCTCACGCACGCCCTGGTCCATCGCCTTCCTCGCAGCGTTCTGCGCAGCGACCTGCGCGGCATAAGGTGTGCTTTTGCGCGATCCCTTAAAGCCGGAAGAGCCTGCACTTCCCCAAGCGATAGCATTTCCGTCAAGGTCGGTAACCGTAACCAACGTATTGTTGAACGAGGCCTGAACGTGCGCCTGTCCGACAGGGATATTCTTTCGTTCACGTCGAGCCGGGCGTCGTGCCGCTGTTCGCCTTCTCTGACCCATCGTCTCTCTCCTCACAGATTAAAGCTCCCCTGGGTGGCAACGGTCAAACCACCACCCAGGCTACGCGCCAGAAAACAGGTGGATTACTTCTTCGCCCGGGACCGTCTGCGCCCAGGAACCGTCTTTTTCGGCCCACGTTTGGTGCGGGCATTGGTTCTGGTGCGCTGACCGCGCACGGGCAGGTTGCGACGGTGTCGTAGCCCGCGATATGAGCCGATCTCCATCAGCCGTTTGATGTTCATGGCAACTTCACGACGCAGATCGCCCTCTACCCTGTACTCGCCGTCTATGATCTCGCGCAGCCGGCTCAACTCGCTCTCCGTCAGGTCCTTGATCCTTGTGTCGGGACTGACGCCGCTGCGCGACAGGATCTCGCGGCTACGAGTCCGGCCGATGCCATAGATATAAGTGAGCCCGATCTCGGCTCGCTTGTTCTGTGGTAGGTCTACACCTGCGATTCTAGCCAATTCCAACCTCCCTAAGGGCCTTGCTGACCGACCGCCCCGGTCGGCTACGCTCTTGCATACACAATCTCGCAATATCTGTCCGAAAAAGGCTAACCTTGCCGCTGCTTGTGCTTGGGGTTGGTGCAGATAACCCGTACCACACCCTTGCGACGCACGATCTTGCACTTGGCACATAGCCGCTTAACAGATGGTCTTACTTTCATGTTAGATACTCCCTTCTCAACTGGACTCACGTCACAATGCTGTCAGGATTTCTGGTCCATTCTCTGTGACGGCAACTGTATGCTCAAAGTGCGCGGACAGCTTTCTGTCCTCGGTGACCACCGTCCAGCCGTCCGCCAGGACCTGGGTTCGCCAGCTCCCCACATTCAGCATCGGCTCCAGGGCGAAGGTCAGCCCCGGCTTGAGCGGAGGGCCGTGCCCTGCTGCGCCAAAGTTCGGCACCTGCAACGGTTCGTGCATCTGGCGACCGATCCCGTGTCCCATGTACTCCCGAACCACAGCAAAGCCACGAGACTCCGCATATTCCTGTATCGCGTGTGAAATATCACCGATCCGGTTGCCCGGCCGCGCTTGGGCGATCCCTTCCGCCAACGCGCCTGCGGTGGCCTCGATCAGGCGTTGCGCTTCCTCACTGATCTGACCAATCCCCACCGTTATCGCTGCATCTCCATGGTAACCTTTGTAGATGGCTCCCACGTCGATGCTGACAATATCCCCTTCCTGGAGCCTGCGCGGCCCAGGGATGCCGTGCACGATCTCTTCATTCACAGAGCTGCAGATCGCTGCCGGATAACCACGATATCCCTTGAAGGAAGGTATTGCGTTTTCCTGTTTGATGATCTTGGCAGCAAGAGCATCAAGCTCCGCTGTGGTGATCCCCGCATGGGCGCGCTCGCGCAGCGCCTCCAAAACCCGTGCTACGATCCGGCCCGCCTGGCGCATCCGCGCGATTTCCCAAGAGGATTTCAGAACAACCATGTAATCACGCTTCTCTCTGGAATCTACGCTGCTTCTAGCGCCGCCAGAAGCTGGGTGTGCACAGCAGCGATGTCCCGTTCGCCATCGATCTCGACCAGCAACCCTCGCTCTTTGTAGTAGGCGATGACGGGCAGGGTCTGGGCGAAATAGACCGCAATCCTTCTCTTTTGAACCTCTGGCCGGTCATCTGGCCGCTGGTACAGCTCTCCGCCACAGATGTCGCATTTGCCCCGTTCCCGCGGCGGTTGGTACAGGACGTGATAGACTGCGCCACACTCACGACAGGTCCAGCGCCCTCCCAGACGGGCGAGGAGCGTCTCCGGCGAAACCTTCAGATCAGCCACCAGCGTTAGTTTTCGCGCCTGCGCTGCCAGAATCTCATCCAATGCTTTGGCCTGAGGCACTGTGCGTGGAAAGCCGTCCAAGATCACGCCTTTGGCTGTGTCCGCACGCTCAAGCCGCTCGCGAATCATGGCGATGACTACGCCATCGGGGACTAGCTCCCCACAACTGATATAGGTCTGCGCCGCGCGTCCTATGGGCGTTTCCTGAGCCAGATGCTCCCGGAGAAGATCCCCGGACGCCACGTGGGCGATTTGAAGCTCTTCAGCGAGCTTTTGCCCCTGTGTCCCCTTGCCAGAGCCGGGGCCACCCAGCAGGACAATGTAAAGCTTCTTTTGACGCAGGTGCGCGATAATCGGTTCGTCCAACTTGTACGCAGTGCCCATTCTGACCAGCTGCTGCGGCCTTAGCGCTTGATGAATCCCTCATAGTGCCGCATCAGCAGCTGCGCCTCTAGTTGCTTCATCGAGTCCAGGACTACGCCGACCACGATCAGCAAACCCGTGCTAGTAATCAACATAATCTGCGTGCCGGTGATTTTCTGCGCGATGAAGGGAAGGATGGCCACCGCCCCCAAGAACAGCGCGCCGACAAACGTGATGCGCTGCACCACCCGGTTCAGATACTCATCCGTATTGCGGCCTGGCCGAATGCCGGGAATAAAGCCGCCTTGTCGCTGCAGATTCTCTGCCAGGTTCTGCTGGCGGAAAACCGTGTCAGTATAGAAATAGGTAAAGCCGATGACCAGCAAAAAGTAGATGAGCCAATAGGTAACTGAACTCGAGTCAAAAAGCCTGTAGATAAAGTTCGCGATGCGGGCGACCCACTCGGTCTGCGAGTAGATAAAATAGCTGGAAATCACGCCCGGGAAGATCATGATAGACACCGCGAAAATCAGCGGGATCATACCCGCCGAGTTCACCTGCAACGGAATGTGGGTGCTCTGCCCACCATAGATCTTGTTGCCACGCACACGCTTAGCGTACTGCACCGGGATGCGCCGCTGCCCTTCTTGCACAAAGACAATGGCCACAACGGTGATCACGGTCAGCAAAAGGAATACGATCAGGCTCCAGGGGCTGGAGACGAGTAGCTGTCCCACCCGCCCTGGGATGTCCGCCACGATGCCACCAAAGATGATCAGCGAGATACCATTGCCAACGCCCTGCTCGTCAATCAACTCGCCAAGCCAGATGGCGAGCATGGTGCCTGCCGTCAGGGTGATCAGGATCGACAGCGTCGGCAGAAGCACACTCGGCGCAAGCCCAAAGTTGCTGATCACGCCGCTGCGCTGTAGCACGACCGTCTGCCCATATCCTTGCAGGAAGGCGAGGGGGATCGTCAGCCAATGCTGATATTGATTCAGCTTGTTCTGACCCGCTTCGCCCTCTTTCTTTAGTTCGGCCAACTGCGGGATGATCGGTTCCAGAAGCTGGAAGATGATCGAAGCGGTGATGTACGGATAGACGCCCATGGCCATAATGGAAAAGTCCGACATGGCACCGCCCGAGAACATGTCCAACAGTCCTAACAACTGGTTCGTCTGGAAGAGCTGCCGCAAAGCCTCATATTGGATGCCTGGGATCGGCACATGCGCCAAGAACCGAAAGACTACCAAGATGCCCAACGTAAAGAGCAACTTGCGGCGCAGATCGGGCAACTTGAACGCGTTAGCTACAGCTTGTAACATGGGCTGAGTCCTCCGCCAGACGAAAGCTGGGCTATGTTCACTCGGTCAGATCAATGGCCGATCCGCCCGCCGCCGCGATCTTTTCGCGCGCGCCAGCGGAAAACTTGTGCGCCTTGACAGTCAGCGGGCGATCCAGCTCGCCGCGTCCCAGGATCTTGATACGGGCCGACGAGGATTTAACCAAGCCAACCTGTACGAGGGACTCGGGCGTCACTTCGCTCCCTGGCTCAAAGCGGTCCAGGCTATCAATGTTCACGATCGTGTATTCGATTCGGTTGAGCGGTGTAAAGCCGCCAATGAACGGCAGACGGCGGATCAACGGCAACTGGCCGCCCTCAAAGTAGGGGCGTACACCGCCGCCGGTGCGAGCGTTCTGCCCTTTTGTGCCACGCCCGGCTGTCTTGCCGCGCCGCGCAGCCGTGCCGCGTCCAACGCGCCGCTTTGCCGGTCTAGATCCTTGCGGGGAGCTGAGTTCATGCAACTTCATGGAAAGCACCTCTCAATATGGCCGAATATGTGTCGGGCCTAGTCGTGGTTCGTCTCTTCGACCATCACCATATGACGGACTTTGTCCACCATCCCGCGAATGGCAGGTGTGTCTGCGTGCTCTACAGTCTGCCCGAGACGCTTGAGGCCCAAAGCCTGGACGGTCCTCTTCTGGCGAACACTGTAACCGATGCTGCTCTTGATCAAAGTGATACGCAACTTAGTCATTCCCTCTCCTCCAGGGAGGCTGCAAGTCGGCGACAGACTTGTTGCGCACACGAGCGACATCCTGCCGATCCTGGAGTTGCAGCAGCCCGTCATAGGTTGCCTTGACGACGTTCAGGATGTTGGAGCTGCCCAGGGATTTGGTCAGGATATCCTTGATGCCGGCTGCTTCCAAAACGGCGCGGACGCCGCCTCCCGCGATGACGCCTGTGCCGGGCGAAGCGGGGCGCAACAGCACTTTCGCTGCCCCATGCTGGGCGATCACCTCATGGGGAATAGACGTGCCCATCAGGCTAACCTTCTTCATGTGACTGCGCGCCTTCTCGGAGCCTTTGCGGATGGCGTCTGGCACCTCACGCGCCTTGCCGATCCCGATGCCGACATTGCCTTGCCCGTCACCGACGATGACGATAGCACGGAAGGCGAACCGGCGGCCTCCCTTGATCACCTTGGCCACACGGGCAATGTCAACAACGCGCTCGTCCAGCTCTTCGGTTGGCGTGTATTCGAGTTCTTCTCTCTCTGCCATCAAACCTCCTCATCACCTCTGGTCTGTCAATCACATCACTAGAACGACAGGCCAGCTTCGCGGGCGCCCTCTGCTAGGCTCTTCACACGGCCATGGTAGATGTACCCGCCACGGTCAAAGACCACCTGCTGGATGCCATGCTCGAGCGCTCGCTTGCCAAGCACCTGTCCCACCACACGGGCCTGCGCCACTTTGCTCAGCCCTGCCAGCTTGCTTTGCACCTCGCTATCCAAGGTGGAGGCCGAGACGATGGTGTGTCCAATGGTATCGTCAATCACTTGCGCGTAGATGTGATTGAGACTGCGGTACACGTTCAGCCGAGGACGTTCGCTGGTCCCTGACACTCTCTTGCGAACACGTATGTGCCGCCGCTCGCGTGCTAGCCGGGTCGGATTCGTTTTCCCCATTGTTGCTAACCTCACTTCATGATGGTGACCGAGTTACTTGGCGGCCTTGCCAGCCTTGCCAGCCTTGCGGCGGATCTGCTCATCGGCGTAACGAACACCTTTAGCCTTGTATGGATCCGGCACACGAATGCTGCGAATCTTGGCCGCAACTTCGCCGACCAGCTCTTTGTCGATCCCCTCGACCGAGATGTTGACTGCAGAACGATCTACATTGATGGTGATACCCGCCGGCGGGACGATGCGGATCGGGTGTGAATACCCCAATTCCAATACGAGCCCCTCGTTATCAACGTTGGCTCGGTATCCCGTTCCCTCGATGACCAGATTCTTGGTAAAGCCTTTGGTTACGCCTTCCACCATATTGGCCAGCAAAGCGCGGGTTAGCCCGTGCAGCGAACGGTGATAGCGGTGGTCCGTCGGACGTCTCACGACGATTTCGCCACCCTCCATGCCAATGGAGATAGCCGGGTGGAAGATGCGTGAGAGTTCCCCTTTGGGGCCCTTCACGGTCACTCGGTTCTCATCTATGTTTACCTGCACCCCTGCCGGCACAGAAATGGGCATACGTCCTATACGAGACACGATAACCTCCAAACACAGAATAGCCTGATAAGACCTGGTCGCCTGCGGCGTGATACCGACGGCACTCCGCGCGTCCCTTTACCAGACCCGGCAAATGACCTCGCCGCCCACGCCCAAGCGCCTTGCCTCACGGTCTGTCATGACCCCTCGCGAGGTGGACAGAACGGCCAGGCCGATACCACTCCTGACCCAAGGAATCTCGCCCTTCTGCACATAGACGCGTCGCCCGGGCTTGCTCACCCGCTCCAGGCCAGTAACCACCGGCTCTCGCTTGTCAGTGTATCGCAGCCAGATGCGAAGCATCGCTTGTGGCTGATCTTGGGTAACATCATAGTTTTCGATGAAACCCTCCTTTGCCAGGATGCGTGCAATCGCCAGCGCCATCTTGGAGGAGGGGACCAGGACATAACGATGTCGCACCGCCGAACCGTTGCGAATGCGCGTTAGCATGTCAGCTATTGGATCATTTGCGCTCATTGACTCTCCTCTTACAGCCTTCCATATTCTCCAGAGTCCGCGGATCGCGAATCCGGTGGCGCGCATTAGCAGGCGCGCGTCTCGGACTCACCAGCTGGCCTTCGTGATGCCCGGGATCTTGCCCTGAATAGCTAACTCACGGAAGCAGATGCGACACAGACCAAAGCGGCGTATATAGCCACGCGGACGCCCGCAGCGCATGCACCGATTGCGGACGCGAGTGGGGTATTTCCTTTTGCTTTCCCGTGCAATCATTGACTTTTTGGCCACAGATCCTCCTCTGTCCTCTACTGCTTTGCGAAAGGCATACCCATCAACTGCAGCAAGCGGAACGCTTCCGCATCCGTCTTGGCAGTCGTTACAATGGTGATGCCCATGCCTCGTACTTTGTCAATGGTGTCGTAGTTAATCTCTGGCCAGACGAGCTGTTCTTGCAGTCCGAGGCTATAGTTGCCACGTCCATCAAAAGCGTTGGGCGGCACGCCGCGAAAGTCGCGCTGTCGTGGTAACGCAATGTTCAGGAGACGATCCAGGAAATGATACATCCGCTCGCCGTGCAAGGTCACCATCGCGCCGATCGGGTTGCCCTCGCGCAGCTTGAACGCGGCGATAGACTTGCGCGCGCGTGTGATCACGGGCTTCTGCCCGGTGATCTTGGCCAGGTCCTGGCTCGCGCTGTCCAACGCCTTGGCGTTCTGCAACGCTTCACCCAAGCCGATATTCACTACGATCTTGGTTAGCTGAGGCACTTCCATCACGCTGCGATAGTTGAACTCTTTCATCAACGCAGGACGAACCTCGTTTACATACTTTTCCTTGAGTCTTGCTACCATATCTGGGCTCCTCACGGCGAGTTTACTCTATGGTCTCGTGGCAATTCTTGCAGACTCTCACCTTCGAGCCGTCGGGCTGCACGAGATAGCCAACCCGTGCCGCTTTGTTACAGTGAGGGCACACTAGAGCCACATTGGACACGTGTAGTGACGCTTCGCGCTCGATGATCCCCACTTGAGTGCGCACGTCTCCGGTGCGGCGCTGGTGCTTTTTGACCATGTTGACCCCAGAGATAAAGACACGATCCCCGTTCGGATCTACGGCGCCATCTCGGCTCTTGCCGTGGACGACCTCGCGCACGGTTCCCCGTGTCCCTTTGTCTTCGCCTCGAATCACCTCGACGGTGTCGCCTTTTCGGATTTTCATCTCTTCTTCCCTCAGACGGCAAAGCAGCGCCGGACATTGCTGCCGCCTATTTTCCACATTTCGGTTCGCGACTAGAGAACTTCGGGCGATAGCGAGATGATCTTCATGAAACCTCGCTCGCGAAGCTCACGGCCCACCGGCCCAAAGATGCGAGTTCCCTTGGGATTCTTGCCCTCATCCAGGATCACGGCCGCATTCTCGTCGAAGCGAATGTATGACCCATCGGCCCGTCGCTGCTCTTTCGCGGTGCGGACGACAACGGCTTTGACCACTTCACCCTTTTTCACGGAGCTGCCGGGCGTGGACTGCTTGACGGTGGCGATAATAATATCACCCATTCGCGCGTAGCGTCTCCTTGTGCCACCCAGGACTTTGATGCACATGATCTCTCGCGCCCCCGTGTTATCGGCGACTTTTAAGCGCGTGTATTCCCGAATCATGCGGCTCGCTCCAGTATCTCCTCCACTACCCACCGCTTCTCGCGGCTCAGAGGACGAGATTCCACAATCTGCACACGGTCTCCAACGTGACAGCTATTCTCTTCATCGTGGGCCTTATAGCGTTTCGTCGCCTGCACGACCTTGCCATAAAGAGGATGGCGTTTACGCGTTTCCACCACCACCACCACGGTCTTGTCCATTTTGTCACTGACGACGTAACCGACGAGTCTTCTGCGCTGGCTCTGCATATATTCCTCCTACTGACTTTCTCGTGCGCGACGGAGGTTTTGGATATATGCCCATTCCTGCTTTATCTCGCTCTCCTTGGTCAGAAGGCGGGCGATTTGCTTCTTGGCCCTTCGCACCTGACTCGTGTCGGGCAACTGCCTAGTGGCCAGCCGAAAGCGCAGGTTAAAGAGCTCCTGGTTGGCCTGTTCCAGTTGGCCAGGCAACTCCTGCAACTCGTTTTTCAGTTCATTTTCCCGTCGCTCCAGCTCTTCCAAGCTGGCGTTTGCCAATTCGCGTTCGTGCATCATGCCGACTCACCCCCTGCCGGGGTCTCGATCTTGGTGATGATCTGTGTCTTGATGGGCAGCTTGTGCGAGGCCAGGCGCATCGCTTCACGCGCGATGTCCTCTCGCACGCCGCCCAGCTCAAAGAGCACGCGGCCCGGCTTGATCACCGCTACCCAATGATCCAGCACCGACTTGCCGCCACCCATGCGGGTTTCGGCGGGTCTGGCCGAAACCGGCTTGTCGGGGAAGATGCGAATCCAGAGCTTACCCGTACGTTTGATATGGTGCATGATCGCACGACGAGCAGCCTCAATCTGCTGGCTGGTCATCCAGCAGGGCTCCAGTGCCTGCAGGCCGACATCGCCAAAGCTGATTTCCTCGCCCCGCGTCGCGCGTCCCTTCATGCGCCCGCGATGCATCTTGCGATGCTTAATACGCTTTGGCATCAACATTTATAACTCACCTCCCTGCCCTTCGCTCTCCGCGGTCTCTTCGGCCAGGCTAGGCAGGACCTCACCTTTATGGATCCAGACCTTGATCCCGATTCGACCGAGAGTGGTCAGAGCTTCTGACTTGGCGAAATCTATGTCGGCGCGCATGGTTTGCAGAGGCACGCGGCCATCATGTGCCCAGTCGCGGCGCGCCATTTCGGACCCGGACAGACGGCCAGCGGCAGCGATGCGGATCCCCTCTGCCCCCTGGCGCATCGCCCGCGTGATCGCTTGCTTCATCGCGCGCTTGTGCGAGATGCGACGCTCGATCTGCTCGGCAATGCTATCGGCTACCAGCTTGGCATTCAACTCGGGGTTCGGGACTTCTTGCACATCAATGCGGATCTTCTTGCCCGTTTTCTCTTCCAGTTCGGTGCGCAGGGCGTTCACACTAGCGCCTTTGCGACCGATAATGATGCCTGGCTTGGCAGTATGAATGGTGATCGAGACCTGTTTCGGAAAACGTTCGATCTCGATCTGGGCGATCCCTGCCTGTGCCAACTGGCGATTGATCAGGCTACGGATCATCAGATCCTCTTTCAGCAGTTCGACGAACTCTTCCTTCTCGCCAAACCACCGAGCATCCCAATCTTTGATATAACCTAGCCGGAATACCGTAGGGTGTACTTTCCTACCCAAGTAAGTCCCTCCTTTGAACTCACGGCTTTTGCATCACCCGTGATAGGTCTGTGCGCCAAGCATCCGTCAGCGATTGCCTACGCCGCCTCTTCGGAAGAGAGCACGACGGAGAGATGCGTCGTCCGCTTCAGGATCGGCTTGTACCGGCCTCGCGCTCCAAAACGTCGCCGCTTCAGGATTGGGCCGGTATCTGCAGCGATCTGAGCGATCACCAACTCGTC